>NC_014960.1:1926751-2247876 GCF_000199675.1 Anaerolinea thermophila UNI-1 | reverse complement strand
GCGATAACGCGTTGCACCTGTTCTTCGGTCAATTCGGCGGCTTCTGCAATTTCTTTTGTGGGGATTTGTTTTTCATATCCCAGCCAGATTAAATCGAGCAAGTGAAAAGGAATGCGATAGAAAAATTCTTCCTGGGTGCTGCCAGCCGGGTAGGTGTCGGTGGTGGGAGTGCGCTCTTGAATAGCTTTGGGAATCTCGAGGTAACGAGCCAATTGATAAACCTGGGTTTTGTAGAGATGCGCAATGGGATTGACATCGGCGCCCCCATCTCCATACTTGACGAAAAACCCTAAATCATGTTCATTTTTATTGGGTGTTCCAATCACAGCGTAATTCCGCAGTTCTGCGTGGTAATAAAGCATTGCCATGCGGGTTCTTTGTTTAAAATTGGAGGCGGCAACGATTTGAGCATATTCTTGCAGGGGTAAACGTCGGTTCAATTCAGTTCCATCGGGCTTAATCACGGTGAGTGAAAAGATATTCAGACGGTCTTCTTCCAGCAGATTGCCAGGTAGAACAATTTTTGATTTCCAGGAGGGTTCAAACTCCGGGAAAACTCTCCGCACAGCCTCATCTCTGCGACGGTAACAACCAAATCCTTCCAGCGCAGAAGAAATATCTTCGGTGACAGTTTGCACACCATATTGTTCCGCAAGAAGATGAGCTAGTTCTGCACTCTCAGGGCTGGATTCTTTCTCCGGTAAGAGAATGCCTACCACGCGCTGGGCGCCAAATGCATGCACTGCAAGAGCTAAAACCACCGAAGAGTCAATCCCGCCTGAAATTCCAACGACTGCGCCTTGCTTACGCAACCGGTGAAGAACTTCTTCTCTCAAAAACCGGGTGATTCTTTCAACTTCTTGTTGAGCATCAAGTTCCAGTGCCTGACGGGTAAATACTTGGTTCATAAGTGAGTCCCTTCTGAGTTTCTTCGCACAATTTTTAATGGGATGGATAACGTGCTGTCGCTTTTGGGGCAGGGAAAATTCTGAACAAATTGTCTGTATACGAGTTGGGTGGACAGGATTCCTGCAATAGCCATGTCTTCCAATTCACTGAGAAAAGCACCATGAAGAGCCTTTTGGAATAACTGATGGACTGCCAATGGATTGAACAAACTGGTTTCTTCCAGGTAGTCGGGAGAGATGACCTCTGCGATGTACTCGGGAGGATGAGAATGGAAAAAACTTTTATGGATGGGAGCGCGGTAAGGCTTTTTTCTTCGCTTCCAGATTTCTTCAGGCAGGAGTTCTCGGGCAATTTGTCTCAAAATCCATTTCTCAGTGAGCCCATACAGTTTCCAATTTGAAGGTAACTTACTGGCAAATTCCACCACCCGATAATCCAGGAAAGGAAATCTTCCTTCCACAGAGTGTGCCATGGCAACTCGATCTCCCTGTGAGGAAAGCAAGTACGAGGAGAGGAAGGTAATGATTTCCAGATATTGTGCCTGGGAAAGTGCATTCCAGGACCTGAAATGCTCAGGAATTGGCAGGCTCTGGGCTAACTCTTCCCATGAAGTGTTGGGTTGTGGTTGAAGAAATCGCAGAAGCCTGATGCCATTTTTCCAGCGAATCATATGGGAATAAAAAGGTGAGGAGGTAGAAAGCAAATCCATCTTAAAGAATGCAGTGAAGAAGTTCCTTGCCGAGTCCGAAAGGCCAGCAATTTCCGGGTAGAGCGTGTCCAGTAAACGAGGACGCAACTTGGATTCTGGATCTCGTGCCCAGAATCGTCGAATGAGCATTTCTTTGAAGATGTCATATCCGCCAAACAGTTCATCGGCTCCTTCTCCAGTCATCACCACCTTGAAACCGTGTTGATGTACAAGGTTGGAAAGCAGATACATAGGCACGGGGGCAGTCCGCAGGATAGGAGTTTCTGTATGCCAGATGACCTCCGGAAAAGTCCTTCCAATATCCTCATAGGTGGTGTGTACCATGTGATGACGAGTTCCCAGAGTATCTGCCATTTTTTGTTGAAAAGCACTTTCATCGTACTCTGCATCAGAAAAAGCGATGGAGAAGGTTTCCAAACGGCTTTGGGAATATTTCTGAATCAGAGCGGTGGTGAGAGAAGAGTCCAGTCCACCAGACAAATACGCTCCAACGGGCACGTCTGCCCGCAAGCGAATCAGAGTTGCATCGAGGAGTAGACGTTTTAACTCTTCCAATCCTGCGCGAAGAGAGAATGATGGCTCAAGACCGTTCGAAAAATCCAGTTGCCAGTAGGGGTGCAATTCGATTTTTTCATTCTGGTAAGTTAAGAAATGACCTGGTGGAATTTGGAAGATATTCGAAAAAGTCGAGAGGGGAGATTGTACACTCCAGAACACAAACGTTTGTATGAGAGCCTCCCGATTGATTTCTGCACGGATACCCGGGTATGCCAGGATACTTTTGATTTCTGAACCAAACAAAAAGCCGAGGGGTGCTTGAGTGTAATACAAAGGTCGAATACCCAATCGATCTCTTGCTAAAAACAGCCGTTGTTTGTTTTCATCCCAAATGGCGAGAGCAAATTGCCCATTAAGGTGTTTCAGACAATCCACCCCATATTCCTCATAGAGATGAAGGATGACCTCTGTATCGGTACGTGTGGTGAAAGTATGTCCTAAGGCTTGTAAACGCGCCCGCAACTCGGGATAATTGAAGATCTCTCCGTTGTACACAATCCACAGAGTCTGGTCTTCGTTTGAGATTGGTTGTTGTCCTCCACTCAGGTCAATAATGCTCAAACGAGCGCTCCCCAGGCCTACCGGACCGTTCAGATACAAGCCAAACTCGTCCGGTCCTCGATGTCGAAGCATGGAGACCATCCCTAGCAGGTCTTCCTGCTGGACGGAGGTTTGGCGTTCTTTTGATATGATCCCGGCAATACCACACATGGATTAAGAGCCTCTTTGAATAACTTGCTTGCGCAACTCTGTCTTTACCACTTTTCCGTGTGCATTAACGGGCAGGGCAGGAACAAAGAAAACCTCTTTGGGCACCATGTAATGTGGTAATCGCTTGGCGCAGTGGGCTAGAATATCTTTTTCTGTTAAAACGGCGCCATCTCGCAGTACGACAAAGGCAACGATGGCTTCTCCGCGAACGATGTCGGGTTCACCGATGACGGCAGCAGCCACCAGTTCAGGGATTTCAATTAATGCGGCTTCTACCTGCTGACTTGAAACCCGGTAACCATAAGTCTTGATAAAATCGGCTTTTCGATCTACTACGTAAATGAAACCGTCTTCATCTATGGTGGCTAAATCACCAGTTTTCAACTCACCATTGATAAATTTTTCGGCGGTCGCTTCCGGGTCATTCCAGTACCCTGGACAGATATTTTCTCCTCTCGCGTAAATTTCTCCCACTTCATTAGGCTTTACAGGTTCTCCTTCCTCGTTCAATACACTTAATGTCACCCCTGGAATTCCTTTTCCAATAGAACCAATTTTTTGGGGTAATAATTCGGGAGGCAAGTAAGATAACCGTGCTGTGGCTTCTGTCTGTCCATACATGACAAAAACTTTTGCGTGAGGTACAGCATGCACCAGTTCTTCAATCAAGATGTTCTGTAATTTTCCGCCGGCTTGCTGAAGTTTACGCAGGTGTGTCCAGGAACGTTTGGGAAAACTGGAATTCCTCAGAAGAGTCTGATAAATCGAAGGTACACCAGCAAACCCGGTACATTGGGTGGCTTCCATGAGATCCAGAACAGTTTCCGGATAGGTGAAAGTCCCGCCGAAAACCAGAGAGGCCCCCACGCGCAAGTGGGTGTGGAGCAGCGAAGTTCCAAAGCAATAGTAGAACGGAAGAACTGCCATCATCCGTTCTGAAGAGTCCAGTTCCAGATAGGCAATGATCGAATTGGTGTTCGCCTGAATATTTCGGTGAGTGACCCGCACGGCTCGGGGACGTGCAGTAGTACCTGATGTGGACATCAGCGCAGCATCTTGATCCAGGTCAAAATCAGGATCAGGTTCATCCCAAACAGGAGAGGATTCATCATGATGAAGAACATCTTCAAATAGGGTACCGATACGCCCATTCAACGAAGCCAGGAATTTTGGGTATAACCGTTGTTCCGAAAGGATAACTCGACATCCCGTAAATTCAATGAAACGTTGTATTTCCTCAGGGGTATGAGTGGTGGCGAGGGGAACAGCAATAGCGCCCTGTTTCAAAATCGCCAGGTAGGAACATACCCAGAATAAGGAATTTGAGCCCAGAATGGCAACCCGATCTCCCACCTGCACGTCACATCGCCGTAACGCTCCGAGGATACGTGCGCTTCCTGTATGAACTTCGCCATATGTATACTGATGATTGGGAGAAATCAGGGCTATGGCGTCATCTTTCCCATTTTGTAACAGATAATCAGCAGTGTTCATTTTTGCCTCTGGTTGTACCTATTGGTTAAGCATCAGGGTTTGTTTCTTACGGATATAAGACGCCAACTGCGTGACGGAGTCAAAATTTTCTGGAATGATTTCTGCGTCCTCGACTTTGATGCCGAATTTTTCCTCGACAAACATCACAATTTCAAGCACATTCATCGAGTCCACAATGCCGTTTTCCAGAAACGAAGCATCATCTGGATAGGGAAATCCATTAGAGGAAAACAGAATGTTTTGAGCGATGTATGTTCGAATAAGATCTTCTATTGAATTCATGAGGGCCTCCTGAAATGTAATTTGAGTTTAGGAACAAGAAATTTAGATAGTTGAAGGTGTACTTTCCTTAAGTACCTTCTTGTTGATCTTTCCACTGTCTGTTTTGGGCAAATTTGTTACTAAATGAACTTCTCTGGGGACTTTGAAGGACTCAAGATGCGCAATACAATACTGGATGACGTCATTCCGCGTTAAGTGAGGGCTTTGAGAGACAATGTACACCTCGATTGCCTCTCCTAAGATGGGGTCGGGCACGCCGATTGCGGCAACCTCACACACTTCTGGAATCTGAGAAATGACCCTTTCAATTTCCAGAGGGGCAACCTTTTCCCCGCCACTTTTGATAACATCGTCTTTCCGAGCAATAAAGTAGAAATACCCTTCTTCGTCGCAGGTAAAAAGGTCGCCGGTATAGCAGACTCGTTCGTTAGGTAAGGGTCCTGGCCGAAAACGCTCAGCGGTGGCTTGCGCCTCTGCCCAGTACCCACGCATGACATGACGTCCGCGAACTACCAACTCTCCTACCTCTCCAGGGGGCAAGCGATGTCCACTGTCATCTTCGATCCAAACTTCGGTACCTGGAATGGGAATGCCTACCGATTGGGGGCGGATGCTCAACTGCTCTGGGGGGAGGTAAAGGGTGCGCTTTGTCTCGGTAAGCTCGTACATTGAGTAAAATCTGACCCATGGGAACCTCTGTTGAATTTGCTGGATATGTTTTACCGATAATGCTGCGGCGGTGTTTGTCATATAGCGAATGCTGGAAAGGTCATAAGGACTTAAATCCATTTGCAGTAAGGTGGCATAAATAGTAGGGACGCCGGGGAATCCCGTAACTCGTTCTCTCTGAATTTTTTCCAGAATTACAGCGGGGAAAGCAAAATTTTTCTCCAGGACCAGAGTGCCCCCAAATTTGAATACCATAAGCAATTGGTATAGACCGTAATCGAAGGAAAGAGGTAAAAAATTGATGACAATGTCTTCCGGAGTATTTTCCAGATAAGAGATGATCGAATCGGTGGCGAAATCTACGTTGCTATGGTCCGACATGACCCCTTTGGGCTCTCCAGTACTGCCCGAGGTGTAGATAATGGTAGCGAGGTCAAGGTCAATGCAGGGGATATGGCGAGGGTGGGGGGCGAAACCGAGCAGATCATGGAATCTGTGCCAACCTTCAAGTTCAAAATTGGGGGTAGTCTGGGAAGGCACTTGAATCAAGATTGGAGGGCGATATTTGTCCAGCGGAAAAGTTGGGAGATCGCTGGGTTTGGAACCGGCGAAAAGCGCTTTGGCTTCGGTTTCCTGGAGGATATATGCAACTTTTTCCAGTGGAGTTGAAGGGTGAAGCACACTGAAAACCCCACCTGCTTTCAGAACACCAAAGATGGTGATAACGGTTTCGGCTGTGTTGGGGAGGTGAAGAATTGCGCGGTCTCCCCGGCGAAAGCCTGAAGAAATCAAAGAATTAGCAATTCGGTTGGCTTTATCGTTTATCTCTGAATAAGTGAGTCTTTGAGAACCACAAATCAGGGCTGTTTTTTCCGGAAACCGATTTGCGCTTCTCTCAAGATACTGGTGAACTAACATACCCTTTGTCTTTCACGATAAAGACTTACTCCGGGCGTGCTCCGCCCTTTCGACATTCTTTTTGTCGAACCACGTTTCTTGTTATGACGCTGGGGGAAAGTCTTTCCTTTCCGGGAATGGCTTTCCCTTTGTTTTGAGAGCCCCGACGTTATCTTGTCAGTTGTGTTCTTTTATGCTACAGTGTGGGCATGAACGCGGCAATTTTTCTTGACCGTGATGGGGTGATTATCGAAAACCGCGACCAATACGTTCTGGGCTGGGAGGATGTGGCGTTTATCCCTGAAGCCCTGGAGGCGTTGCGAAACATTTGCAACTCTCCATTTCGAATCGTACTGGTTACCAATCAGTCTGCGGTGGGGCGCGGATTGATCACCCTGGAAACGGCTTTGGAGATTAACCGGCGTGTGGTTGAGCATGTGCAGGCAGCAGGGGGACGCATTGATGGCACGTGGATTTGCCCCCACTCCCCGGAAGAGAACTGTTCCTGCCGAAAACCTAAACCAGGATTGCTGTTGCAAGCCGCCAGTGCCATGAATTTGAATTTGTCGCATTCTTTCATGGTAGGGGATGCCTTGAGTGACCTTCAGGCGGGATGGGCGGCTGGGGTTCGCGAGGCCATTCTGGTGCGCACCGGCAGAGGAACGCATCAATCCCGATTGCCTCAAGTGGCTGATTTGCCTCCTTTCCACACATTCGATACTCTGGCAGAAGCGTTGATTCATATTTGTTCCCAGGTGTCTTGTTCTTAACGACGGTAATTGAAAATCACTTTACTGCCATCCGGTTCAAGTTGAAAAGGCAGTTCCTTCATGTTGCTCAGTGCTTTGCGCACGGCTTCCCTTTTCTCATAAGGGCAGTAGAGCAAAAGGAATCCGCCTCCTCCAGCACCGGCAATTTTCCCGCCCAATGCTCCTGCTGAACGGGCGGCTTGGTATGCCTCTTCAATCATCCCATTGCTGATGCCGCTGGCTAATTGTTTCTTCAACAGCCAGCTTTCGTGTAAAAGATTTCCAAGCACATCAACGTTTCCGCGAAGAAGTTCTTGATGTGCCGTTTTTGCCATGTCCTTCATTTCGCGCAAAATTGTCAGGCGTTGTTGAATGTTTTGTTGTTGCTCGCTCAAGATGGAATCCGCCTGGCGGGTCACACCGGTGAAAAAGATGAGTAAACTCTCGTTCAAACGACGTTTGAGTGCCGGCTCTAAAACCACCGGGTGGACGTGGATAGAGCCGTCTCGTTTGAACTCGATGAAACGGAGTCCACCAAAGGCCGAAATATATTGATCCTGGACGCCAATGGGTTTCTTAAGGCGCTCAATCTCGATTTCACAGGCTTCTCTGGCAAGGCGGCTGGCAGGGACGTTTTCATTCAGGAAGGTGTACATGGCATGAAGCGCCCCAACAGTCACGGCACTGGATGACCCCAATCCCGACCCGGCAGGGATATCTCCCATGGTGGTGATTTCAACCCCTTTCTTAATCCCGGTCAGTTTCAGGGCTTCGCGAATCAGTTCGTGTTGAATTTCATCAACCTGATCAACCATTTCGGTGCGGGTATACCCGATGCGTAATTTATCGTCATAGCGTTGTTTGATGACCACAAAGATGTACTTATCAATGGCTGTAGAAAGAACACAACCTTCTTCCTGCAGGTAATAGTCAGGGAAATCCGTGCCGCCCCCAAAGAAACTGATACGAAGTGGAGATTGAACGATAATCACAAAGCCCTCTCTTACGTCCCATTAACTTACTGCGAACAGATCAATATGCCCCTTTGCGACTGAGCACGGCGGGAATCGTTCTGAAGAGAATTTGCAAATCCAGCCAGATGCTCCAGTTGCGGATGTAATACATGTCCATTTGAACACGCTGATCATAGGAAACATCAGAGCGCCCACTCACCTGCCATAAGCCGGTAATTCCCGGCTTTACTGTGAGCAAGTTCATCCCGTGTTCCTGGTACTTCTCCATTTCTTCTGGCGAAATCATTCTGGGACCGACCAGAGACATTTCTCCTTTCAAAACGTTGAGAATCTGGGGTAATTCATCCAAACTGGTTTTTCGCAGAAACCTTCCTACGCGGGTTACACGCGGGTCGTTTTTCAACTTGTGTTCCCGAGCCAGTTGTTCTTTCAACTCTGGATAGGCATCCAGAATCGCATCTCCGTTGACGTACATTGTGCGAAACTTAAATGCATCAAAGGTATGCCCGTTTACCCCCATGACCCGGCGGCGATGGAAAACCGGACCTTTGGAGTCCATGGCGATGCATAGCGCAATTACCAGACCAACAGGAAAAATGAATGGTAAGAGAATCGCGGAAAGCCCGAAGTCCAGAAGGAATTTCAGGGCTTGATCCCAGCCTGTCAGCCGGATTTTATTGACTTTTACAAGAGGTACTGAAGCGATTTCCTGAACCTGAAGCCCGGTGGTAATGATTTCGTAGACTCCGGATGAAAGACGTAGATTGACTCCCTCAGCAATCCCGAATAATTTGAAGAGAGCCACCACTTCCTGGGCGCTAACCGCGCTTGAGGTGACAATGATTTCCTCGACATTTTTTTCATAAACGATTTTTTCAATTTCTTTCAAATCTCCCAGGATGTTTTCATCCGGAACTGCTCTTGAAGAAGAGGAAGGACAAGCAATATAGCCTGCGACATTCAAACCAGAGGTATCGGCGGACTTAAATTGAGTGGCCAGAAGCTGGGCTTCAGCGTTTGTTCCTACAATGACAGCATTGCTGGTAAACATACCATGCTTGCGTAAAAAATATACCAGGCGCCGAAGCAGAAAACGTGCTGTGAACGAGAAAAGGAAAACAAATATCCAGGTGAGGAGTAACCAACCACGTGCGAGGATAAATTCCGGGATGAGAAAATTGGCAGTAATGATGAGAAACATGGAAATCGTTGTGGCGTTGAACAGCAACGAGTACTCCTTTGTGCCTCCTAGCAGATTGGGTCTGGAATACAAACCGTGCAAGGCAAAGATTCCCAACCAGAGAGGAAGCAAAATAATGCCTAAAGAGAGGTAAAAATGCAGGGATACGCTTTCCTCCATGCTGTAAAAGATGGGTAATTTGAGTTCAAAACGAATGAGGTAAGCCACCAGAAAACCCAGAGAAATCGTGATGGCGTCTAGCAAAATCAGGGCTATTTTGAGCCCAGTCCATTGATATTTCTGGCGGGGTGTAGAAATATTGTGGAGGATACGAAATTGAAGTTTGGGAGGTGCTACCATCCCGTTTTTTTGGGTCGTAGAAGCCACTAACGCCCTCCTGAGTTCTTTGCGAACTCCCAGACTCTCTGTTCAAATTTCTGTGGGCTTAATGGATGTGATTTATGCATCGGAACATAACGAAAAAGCCCACTGACTGGTGTCAAGTGGACGGTTTCGCCATTGGCTCGTCGAGGTCTTTGCCCAGAATTTCGAGCAAGCGACCAGTTTACAGACCTCGAGTCATCGCCTCCACTTTTTCAAAACTGTGTGTGAGTTTGAAAAAGAAAAAAGTTGATACAATTACCTCACGATTGAATCATAATCTCCGCCAAATGAAAAGTCAATATGCCCATTGGTGGGTTGGGGAAAGTGTTACTAAAATGCAACTTTTAATCAAAGGATGTTTTTACAACTTTCAGTATGGTTTGTTAACCCCAGAAAGACTGGTTGACGACTTTCCGTTATGCCTATACAATAGAACAGACTTTCTGAATTCAGAAGGCGGTTAAGGAGATTGAGATGGACTTTAAACTTCATGCTCCATTCCAGCCTATGGGCGATCAACCTGAGGCGATTGAAAAACTTGTGGAGGGAATTCGTCAGGGAATGCGCCATCAGGTTCTTCTGGGAGCTACCGGAACGGGTAAAACTTTTACCATGGCAAATATTATTGCCCGGCTGAATATGCCGGCGCTGGTCATTGCACATAACAAAACGCTGGCGGCACAGTTGTACGCGGAATTTAAGGAGTTTTTCCCCGAAAATGCAGTAGAGTACTTTGTCTCTTACTACGATTACTATCAGCCTGAAGCCTATGTCCCTCAAAGAGACCTTTACATTGAAAAAGATGCGGATATCAATGAAGAAATCGAGCGTTTGCGTCTTTCTGCAACCACAGCCTTGATGACCCGGCGGGATGTTATCATTGTGGCTTCTGTTTCTTGCATCTACGGTTTGGGCAGTCCGGAAGAATATGGGAAGAAAGCAGTTACTCTGGAAGTAGGACATATCTACCGCCGTAACGCTTTGCTGAGGATACTGGTGGAAAGCCAGTACCAGCGGAATGATGTGGAACTGCGCCCCGGCGTATTCCGCGTGCGGGGGGAGACCTTAGAAGTTTTTCCCGCTTATGAAGAACGTCGTGCTTACCGTATTCAATTTTTCGGGGATGAGGTTGAACGAATTCTGGAATTCAACCCCTTAACCGGTGAGGTGTACGGTCAGCCCGCGCAAATTTCTATCTTTCCTGCAAAGCACTATGTCACCAAAGAAGAGTCTCTGGAAAAAGCCATTCAGGATATTGAAGAAGAACTTCAGGAGCGGATAGCCTTCTTCAAGTCTCAGGGCAAACTGCTTGAAGCACAGCGAATTGAACAGAGAACGCTGTATGATTTGGAGATGCTCCGCGAGGTGGGATATTGTTCCGGCATTGAAAATTACTCCCGGCACCTGGATCAACGTCCTCCCGGCTCACCTCCCTGGACCCTGATTGATTACCTTCCTAGTGAATATTTGCTCTTCATTGACGAATCTCACATGTCCATTCCTCAGATTCGAGGAATGTATAACGGAGATCGTTCTCGAAAGCAGGTTCTGGTGGATTACGGCTTCCGTCTTCCCTCTGCGCTGGATAACCGTCCGCTGAAGTTTGATGAATTTGAACAACACATGGGCTATGTGATTTATACCTCTGCCACCCCGGGTCCTTATGAAATGGCAAGAGCCGAACAGGTTGTGGAACAAATCATTCGCCCTACAGGGTTAGTGGACCCCGAGGTTGAAGTTCGTCCCACCACAGGACAGATTGATGATTTGATTCACGAGATTCGTATGAGGATTGAGGTAGGCGAGCGCGTTTTGGTTACCACGTTAACAAAACGCATGGCAGAAGATCTCTCGGAATATCTTATGGAATTGGGAATCAAAGTCCATTACCTGCATTCTGAGGTGGAGACTCTGGAGCGGGTAGGAATTCTACGGGATCTTCGCCTGGGGGTGTTTGATGTGGTGGTGGGAATTAATCTCCTCCGTGAAGGGTTGGATTTGCCTGAGGTTTCGCTAGTGGCTATTCTGGATGCTGACAAAGAGGGCTTTTTACGCTCGGCTACGGCTTTGATTCAAACCATCGGGCGCGCCGCTCGCAATGTCCATGGGAAGGTGATCATGTATGCCGATTATATTACCGATGCCATGCGGATGGCGATTGACGAGACTAATCGCAGACGTGCTAAGCAGATGGCTTATAACGAGAAGATGGGGATCATCCCTGTCAGCATTCAGAAAGCTGTTCATGATATTACTCAACAAATGGGTGTTCAACCCCAAATGGTTGCAGAAAAAGGAGGATCATATCGTACAGGTAAATCGCATGGGCTGGCGCGCCATGAACTCCAGCGGATGATTCAGGAATTGGAGAAGCAAATGAAAGAAGCGGCGCGCAATTTAGAATTTGAACGAGCCGCCGCGCTGAGAGATGAAATGTTTGAACTTAAAGCCCTACTGGTGGAAGAATCAGATTTAACTCCTCTTCAGCGTGTGCGTTTGCTTACGGGAGAAGAATAAATTCGCAATTTCTTCAAAACGACTTCATAAGTTCTTCAAAACTGTTTTGTATGATAAGTCCAGATCCACAGGAAAACACTTTCCTGAAATTTCTAAGATCTGGAGGTAAACATGAAAAAGAGTTTTTGGATCACCTTGAGTGTCCTGATGCTGGTTGGGGTTTTTGCTCTCGTCGGTGTCTCGGTTGTGAATGCCCAGAGCGTTACGCCCCCTGCTCCGGGTACGGGAACGCCCGGTTTATATCGGGAAACCATGCAGGAATACATGCACGCTGCTCTGGCTGAACAGTTGGGCATTTCCGTGGAGGATTTGGAAGCCCGCCTTGCTGACGGACAAACCGTTTATCAAATTGCGCTGGAAAAAGGTCTTTCTGTAGAGGAGTTTCGCACCTTGATGCTCAACGCTCGCAACACTGCGTTGGAGAACATGGTGAAAGATGGCGTCATCACTCAGGAGCAAGCCGATTGGATGAAGACGCGTGGGTTTGGGCGCAATGGGCGTGCTGGCCTGAATAATGGCGGTTGCCCGATGATGGGACAAGGCTTGGGTGCCCGGCAAAATGGTGGAGGTTTTCGCCAGGGACGGGGCATGATGGGAGGCAACTGGTAATCCAGAAGCCATAAAAAGCAGTGGCGGGGTTTTTTCTGAAACCTCGCCACTTTTTATTTAAAGGGAACTGTAAGAAGTAGGGAGAATGCTGAATTTTGGAAACTGTCCCGTGGCTTGTTCCCATTGAACGCGTACGTCAACGACGTGGGCACTGCGAGGGCCCCTGCGAAGGTCGTTGAGGAAGGTTTCCAGTGTTTCTCTCGGCCCTTCAGCGGTCACTTCAACATCCCCTTCATATGTATTACGAACCCAGCCTGTCAACTGGAGAGACTGAGCACGATCGTACACAAATGCGCGAAAACCTACCCCTTGAACATGTCCAATCACGAGAGCATGAAGACGTGCGTTATTCTCCATAGCATTCCCCTTCAGATATATTACCCTCTTACTTTGGCTAAAATGACTGCCGCTGCAGTTGCCCCGAATAACACGAGGATAATCACCAGGTACGGCGAGAGATTCCGGAAAACCAGTGCCTCTGGACTGACGCGCAGTTCTTCCTGTTTCCATCGGGATTCCATTTGTGTCAGGGAATATGTGAAAGCCTTCTCAAACCCTTGTTCACATCCCATACCATCGTGATATTGTGTCATCAAGTTTTGAAGCCCTGTTGCTCCAAAACTGCGGTACAGGTAACGGACAAACGAGTCGCTTTCTGCATATGCCAGAAAGGCTCCCGAGGCATCACGGGGAAAAGCCGTGCACAGCGAAGTGAGAGGAAGGAGCCTGTTTTCTATGGCGCTTTGTTCCAGTGCTTGAAGATAATTGGGGTTGGGATAAAGTTCAGATACCGATGCCAACCCTTCAATTAACCAGATGGGTTGCTGTGAAATTTTTTCTCCAAGATATTGTAACTGCAGGATATGCATGATCTCATGAGGTATCTGTCGTTCCAGTTCAAGACGTTCTTCTAATCCCTGAACAATTGAAACCAGAATGAGATTGTCTTCCGGTGCAGCATGCCCGGCGATCCATGGACTGGAAGATTGCAGAACCTCGCGGATGTCCTGAGAAGAGTTGTAAATATAAATGGTTATTGGAGATTGCAAAGGAACGGGAAGTAAACGCTGAGCCGAACGCAACCCTTCTTCTGCGACATTTAACGCAGTTTGTCCAAAGTCGGGAGCACGTTCGTACCAGTACACAGTGATCGAATCATTTGTGGTAGTTTCCCATGGAAAACGGGTATCTTCATACCTTACCGAGTACATCGGACTTAGAATCTCACGGCCGTTTTGGAGGCGAACTCGAAACTGGTACTCCAGGCGAGTAAAAGGACGAATTTTCCGGGCAGACGTCTCTAACCGATAGATTACCTCGCCTGTCTCAGAAAGAGACATGGGAAAAATCTCAGGCTGTTTTTGGTTACCCTGGAGGACGAGTAAGACACTTTCCAAAGGGGTTTCTGAACGAATCGTGGCTTGAAAGGTGATGCTTTTGCCGAACTCTGGAATTGCTGCCACATTCTCAAAAGTGATGCCGGATTGTGCCCATCCCGGATTGGCTTTAATCAGGATTAGCAACAGGACAACAAGAAAAATGCTCTTCCCATGGAAGAGGCGATTTTCTTTCATTCCCTTACATCCCTTTCACTCTTCTTCGTCCTCTTCCTCAGGCTTGGAGAGATCAATTTGTCTCCCAAACTTCTTAAGGTCTTCTTCGTCTTCAATATCAAAGTCAAACATCATCATGGAGATTTCTTCATTTAACTGCAGGTTATCCAGTGCTTGCTCGACAATTTCTAATTCCTCATCATCTTCGGTTTCTTCAGCAATTTTTTCCAGGGTCTCTCGAACCTGCTCTCCCCCAATTTGTGAAAGTGCCCAAATCGCGGCATAGCGAACCTCAGAATCCTGAGCCTCTTCCTCTAAAAGGTCCAGCAAAGGACGGCGGGCGGATTCAAGTTCCAATTCTCCAGCCGCTCGGATGGCTTCCAGTTGAACGTTGACTTTGGGGTGTTTCAGCATTCGCTTGACTTCCGGTTCGTATTCTTTATCATACGAGCGTCCCATCGCCATCAATGCACTGGCTACCCAATCCGGATCATTTGTTTGATAGGCTTCCCGTATAAGAAGGGGTACTTCCTCTCGACTGGAAAATCCCAGCGCTTCTAACGCTCGGCGGCGTACAAGGGCTTGGTCTTTGCCCCGTACTACATCAATCAAGCGATTTTCAATTTCATGAAGGGTTTTTTCTGGAAGTTCTTCAAGTTCGCCCAGATAGACAAACTTCCCAAGTGCGCCAGCGGCTTCGGCGCGTACTTCTGCTTCAGGATCACTCAAAAAATTCAAGTACAATGGGATCAATGCCGCATCCTCGCTTAGCCATAGCAGGCGAATGGCTTGTGCTCGGATGGCTCCATGCTCATCGTTCAATGCAATACGGGCAACATTATCGAAGAATACCAGGGTGTCCGCATCTGAGATTTCTTCCAAGTCACTGAGCAGGGCTAACCGGCGAGTGGGTTGAATCTGATCCCAAACCTGTTTAAGTGCATCCAATTCTTCTTCTTCCAAATCGCTAAAACGATGAAGGTATGTCGGAGAGAAGGGGGTGTTTTCATCCAGCAAGGCTTTAATCACACGATCAAAAGGAATAGGTTTTCTTGCCATATTGTTTTTCCTGCCTAAGGCAATTGAATGGGATTCACAATATCCTGGGTGGTAATAAAAATCATCAGCAGGATCAGGGCGGTGAATCCAATCAGGTTAACCAGATTCTCCTGTTCAGGGGGAATGCGCTTTTTGAAAATGATTTCCGGAAGTAAAAAGAGAATCCGTCCTCCATCCAGAGCCGGAATAGGGAATAAATTAGCAACCCCTAACCCGATGGAGATGCTTGCCAAAAGAAGCAAGGTCCTGACGGGTACATTGCTGGGATTCTCCTGTTGTGCCTGAACGTCCATCTGGCGTACTTCTCGATAAACACGTTCCATTCCCACAGGACCGATGAGACGGGTTTGTTCGCCACTCACTTCTCCACGAAGAATGAGCACCGGTAAAGAGATGAGTGTCTTTGCCTGATTTGCTGTATCTCTCAAAGCATACGGGATTGATTCGGGCACAGATATGGACCGGATGGGATTTCCCATCACAATGCCCAGGGGACCTTCTCCTTCGGGTGGATTTTGACGCGGAGTAGCCTTCAGAGTAAGGGTTTTTCCTTCTCGAGAGACTACCAGGGTAACTTCTTCCCCTAAATGGGAGCGAATGGCTTCGGAGAGCGATTGCATGGATTGGATGGGTGTCCCTTCAACGGAGACTACAAGATCCCCCGGCATCAACCCGGCGACTTCTGCAGGAGAGTTGGGGTTGACCTGAATGATTTGCACTTTCTGGGTTTCTGGCGCACCTGTCAACGTGTATAACAGGCTGAAAATGGCAATCCCTGTCAGGAAGTTCATCAAAGGTCCGCCCAGCAAAATGAAAAATCGTTTCCACGGACTGGCAGCCGCCATTCCATCGGGAATCGAGGGGTCGCTTTCTCCTTTGGGGCGAACGAATGCGCCAAAGGGAATCCAGTTCAAAGTAAATTCCGTTCCCTTCCAGGTAAACAATTTGAGCATTCGCGGAGGAAGCCCAAAACCAAATTCCAACACCTCTATCTTGAAAAGACGTGCAAAGAGAAAATGCCCCAGTTCATGAAGAAAGATCAACACACCCAGAGCAAGAACAAACTCCAGAATTTGCCCAATACCTCTGATTAAAACAGTTACATCCATATGGTTTTTTACCTGTACTTTCTATTCAGATGCCTTCTTAAAGGCAACCTTTCTTTAATTATAAGATGCTTTTCCTCTGAAAACAGGGAAATTATAAAGATTGTTCAATCAACTTTGCGGAGTCCCCTGCGCTTGCCTTAAGAACCGTTTGAACACCTGGGATCGAAGTAAGCCGGAAAATGACTTCTTCAGCATATTCTGACGGGCAAATGACATGTACATTGGGACCTGCGTCCAGAGTATAGGCACAGGGTAAACCGGACTCTCGCCACTCTCTCACAGATTTCATGATAACCAGCGAGACGGGTTCCCAGTAGAAGAGCGGAGGGGTTGAGGTCATCATCACTGCGTGCATTAAGTTGCTGTCGTGTTCAATCATTTCTGCCAGGCTGAGGAAATCCCGCTCTAAGATAGCACGGCGTACAATTTCGAGGCGTCTGGGGGTATCGGCAACACGTGCAGGTTGAAGCGGGCTGGTGGATGCGAGCGCGTGTCCCTGTGTTGACCCGATGGGCTTATGCTGTGTGGAGAGGATAGCAATGCAGTCTGTCAATGCCCAGTGTTCGGGTGGCGCAATTGAAACTGCGTAAGAATCCTCATCTGTCTCACCGGGTATCCATTCGACAAATCCCCCAGGAATGGAGCGACATGCCGATCCGGAACCTTTGCGCGCCAGACGCGATAAGTCTCGCTCTGAAAGATGCAGGCCAATGGCTGAAGTAGCGGCAAGGGCAAGAGCGGCAAAAGCCGCCGCGCTTGAGGCAATCCCCGCGCCGGTGGGGAAGTTGTTTTCACTGATGACGTGGGCGTGCCAGGAAATTCCCGCGAATTCTCGAACACGATCCAGAAAATGACTCACCCGTTTCAAGGCGGGTTCATCAGCGAGTGCCCCATTTAAGATGAGCGTGTCTTCCCGGGAATGTTTTTCAAAAATTACCGTAGTTTTGACGGTAAGTTCTGCCAGGTTCATGGAAATTGACCCATTTTCCGGAATCCGCAGAACGGCATCACGGTTTCCCCAGTATTTTATAAACGCAATATTTGGATGTGCGATTGCAGTTGCTTGTCCCATAATTGGTTTTCTCAAAAGTCCATCACTTATTAGGCTTGCAAGGTGTCTAGATACTTTAACCCGCTGCCCGTATTGAGAAGCAAAATTCTTTCATCGGGTTGGATTTCTCCCTCTGCAAGCAAGATTTCCAAACCTGCCAGGGTTGCGGCTCCTTCCGGAGCGGTGAATATCCCTTCCAATTGGGCAATGTCTTTTTGTGCTTTTCGAATGGAGTCCTCTTCTACAGATATTGCCCCGCCCTTACTGTTTCTTAATGTGCGTAAAATGGCTTTTCCGGCAAATGGACGGGGGACTCGCAACCCCGATGCGTGCGTAGAAGCATTCTCCCAAAAAGCCACATCGCTTTCCCCATTCTTGAAGGCTTTCACAACAGGCGCACACCCTTCAGATTGGACGGCGTACAGGCGCGGTGGGCGCGGGTTTTTCAACCAGCCTAATTCAAGCAGTTCCTCATAGGCTTTCCAGATTCCTACCAGACCCGTTCCTCCACCCGTGGGGTATAGAATAACTTCCGGAAATTCCCATCCCAAATCTCTGGCAATCTCATAGCCCATGGTTTTCTTCCCTTCAAGCCGGTAAGGCTCTTTGAAAGTGGATACATCAAACCATTTCCCTTTTTCAGCGTGGGATTGCAGGAATTTTGCCGCATCACTGATCACTCCCGGCACAAGGCTGATTCTAGCGCCCGTAATAGCGGTCTCCTCAACGTTGGCTTTGGGAGTGTCTTCCGGCATGGCAATCCATGCGCTCATACCGGCACGACTGGCATAAGCCGCCAGGGCACCCCCAGCATTCCCGGCCGTGGGGATCATTAATTGCCTGATGCCCAGTTCTCTGGCTTTGGAGACGGCTGCGGAAAGCCCTCTGGCTTTGAAGGAAGCCGTAGGGTTCAGCCCTTCATCCTTCAGGTACAGGGCTTTCAGGTTGTACTTGGATGCCAGTCGTTCAAGTTTAAGCAGAGGCGTTCCTCCTTCCCCCAATGTAACCACATGTTCTTGGGTTAATACAGGTAAAACCACATGCCAGCACCACATGCTGTGGATGTTATCCATCTTTTCACGAGGAACCTGAGCGGCAAGGGAAGGCAAATCATATCGAGCAAAGAGAGGGGCCTGGCAATCCGGACAAATCGTTTGGGGGAGCGAAGGTGAAAAAGCCTTCCCGCATTCGCTGCATTCCAGATGAGAAAGATAAGAGAAGGGCATGGATATTAACCTCCAAGAAGGGAGTTGACGCGTTGCCAGACTTCGTCGAACATGGGTTGGGTCAGTCGCCCCGTTTGGGTGTTCTGGCGGCTGGGATGATAGGAAGCAAGCAGCCAGGGTAATCCATTTCGCGGAGCATAGAAGGCGTTGTGGGCAAATTGCCATTCACGAGTGTCGTTTTCTCCGTGTTGGCGGTACCATTGCACCAACCATTGAAAAGCATAATTCCCCAGCGCCACAAACCCTTTTAACTGGGGGAACAGAGCAATTTCCTGTTCCAGGTAGGGACGACAATTTTGGATTTCCTGAGGGGTGGGTTTGTTATCGGGAGGGACACAGCGGCAAATAGCGGTAATGTACACACGTCGGAGCGTCAAACCGTCATAGAGGGCATGAGAATGCGGTTGGTTGGCAAAGCCCGCCCGATACAGTGCCGCGTAGAGAAAATGTCCGGAAGAATCGCCGGTGAACATCCTGCCTGTGCGGTTAGAGCCATGTGCTCCAGGGGCTAACCCGATAATCATCACTTCTGCATGGGGATCCCCAAAGCCCGGTACCGGTTTTCCCCAATACACTTCGTCGCGGTGCGCTTTTTTACGGGTTTGGGCGATATGTTCCCTCCAGTGGGTTAATCGCTCGCATCGTTTGCATTGGACTAAGGCGTGATTGAGTTCTTGGAGTGCGTTTTCGGGTGTCATCTCGGGTATAAAGTAATCTATAAGATGAGCATAGCATCCCCAAAAGAATAGAAACGGTATCCTTGCTCAATAGCCACTTTGTAGGCGTTGAGGATGCGTTCTCTGCCTGCAAAGGCGCTGACCAGCATAATGAGCGTGGAGCGGGGAAGGTGAAAGTTGGTAATCATGGCATCGACTGCTCGGAAGGTGTACCCTGGCAGAATATACAGGCTGGTTGCTCCGGAAACGGCGCCAACCCATTCCCCTTCTCTAGCGTACTGCGCCGCAGTTTCCAGGGTGCGCACGCTGGTTGTTCCAACTGCGATAATCCTTCCCCCTTCTTTCTTCGCCGCGTTGATTTTTTGGGCTGTTTCTTCTGTCAATTCACACCACTCGGTGTGAATTTTATGCTCCAGCGGGTTTTCTTCATGTACCGGCATGAAGGTATCCAGTCCAACATGTAAGGTAACTTCGGCAAATTGGATACCCATTTGAGCGATACGCTCTATTAACTCTGAAGTGAAGTGTAACCCTGCTGTTGGGGCGGCGGCAGAGCCGGGCTGGCGGGCAAAGATGGTTTGGTAGCGCTCCGGGTCTCTTAGCGGTTCGTGGATGTAGGGTGGAAGAGGCATTTGCCCAATTCTCTCTAGATAAGGTTCTACAGGCTGATTGAATCGGACCAGACGACGGGATTCTTCCAGTTCTTCGATGATGGTTCCGTGTAGATGTTCATTAATCATGAAGGACTTGCCCTTACGGGGACGTTTCCCGCCAATCAAGGCTTCCCAGGTATGATCATCTACCCGACGCAAGAGCAAGATTTCCAGTTTCCCACCGGTTTCTTTGTGAGCATAAATTCGTGCCGGAATGACTCTTGTTTGGTTGACCACCAGAATATCCCCAGGGTGGAGATACTCGGTGATGTTCCAGAAAATGGTGTGTTGGATAGAATCATTTGCCCGATTCAGTACCATTAAGCGGGAATTATGCCTTGGCTCAACAGGATGTTGAGCAATGCACTCAGGGGGAAGAAAGTAATCAAAGTCTGAGGTCTTCAAAATAACTCCGGCTGATTGGGGCTTTGCGTTTGAGGATAGGGAATAGAGAGATGTTCATAGGCACGTTGCGTGGCTACCCTTCCCTGCGGGGTGCGATCAAGGAATCCTAACTGGAGAAGATACGGTTCTACCACATCCATGATGGTATCGGGTTCTTCGCCAATCGAAGCGGCGATGGTGTTCAGCCCAACCGGGCCGCCATTGTATTTCAGGATAATCGTTGAAAGGACACGTCTGTCCACTTCGTCCAGCCCCAAGGGGTCCACATTCAGCAAGTTAAGGGCTTCGGCGGCAACGGCTTGTGTAACCAGCCCTTGATGGCGCACCTGTGCAAAGTCACGTACACGCCGTAACAGACGCAAGGCAACCCGTGGGGTTCCGCGAGCGCGGTGGGCAATTTCCCGAAACCCTTCTGGCTCTACGGTCATTTGTAAACGGCTTGCGGCGCGTTTTAGAATGGCTTCAATGGCATTTACATCGTAATAGTCCAGGCGGTACACTGCTCCAAAGCGAGCTCGTAAGGGAGCAGAAATCAGAGCCAGGCGGGTGGTGGCACCGATGACGGTAAAGCGGGGCAATTTTAATCGAATAGAACGCGCCGCTGGGCCCTTGCCAATCATAATGTCCAGCGCGAAATCTTCCATAGCAGGATAAAGCACTTCTTCAATGGCTTTTCCAAGGCGGTGGATTTCGTCAATAAAGAGAATGTCTCCACCTTTTAGATTGGTCAAAATGGCAGCCAGGTCCCCCGCTTTTTCAATGGCAGGGCCTGCAGTGATTTTGATGTTTACTCCCATCTCATTGGCAAGTACGTGAGCAAGGGTTGTCTTCCCCAATCCAGGGGGACCGTAAAAAAGCACATGTTCCAGTGGCTCGTTTCTCTGACGGGCAGCGGTGATGAGAATGGAAAGATTTTCCCGGATTTGATCCTGCCCGATGAAATCTTTCAACCTTACGGGTCTTAAAGCAGGATCTACAGGTTCATCCGGCATAGGATTGGGGGAAATAAACCGCTGGGAGGTATCGCTCATGGGTTCTATTATACCAATCCTCATCAAAGACGTTCTTTCCTCTCTCACATGGGAGTGGATAAAATTCTGGATTAGAATAGAGATATGCCAACCTGTCCAAAATGCCAACAAACAGAACGACAGAATAAAGCCGGGAGAACCGAGTCAGGCGCTCAGCGCTACAAGTGTATGCGCTGTGGGCACAAATACACACCTGAACCGAAACCGCGCGGATACCCGGAAGAGATGCGCAAGCAAGCCTTGCAGATGTATGTAGATGGGATGAACTTGCGACGGATCGCCCGTCATTTGGGGGTTCATCACCGCACCGTGTCGTTGTGGATCCAAGCCTACGCCGCACGAATTTCTGAAGTGCCCCTGCCTGAAGAGGTTAAGGAAGTGGAAATGGACGAACTGTTCACCTTTATCGGGCATAAAAAAACCGGATCTACATCATCACCCTTGTAGATCGGCACACGCGCTGTTATTTAGCCTGGAAAGTGGTCTGGGAACGCACAGACAGCGCCATCCAAGAGATGGTAGATGAGGCTCCCAAAGCAAAACAATACTTCAGTGATGCCTTTGACGCCTATAACCGGCTATGGTACCATGGCGGGCGATACGCAGTCTCGGAAGGGAAGAGAGAAACCTACTCTGTGGAAGGGGATAATGCGGAACTACGTCACTACCTGGCTCGTTTAGCACGCTCCTCCCGCTGTTTCTCACGCTGTCGGTTTGCCTTAGAATGCGCCTTGCGTTTATTTGCGTATTGCTTCAATTCTCGCCAATTATATAGACAACGTTATCCAGCATATCCTGCTCATGTCATGGAGTTCATTCCCCCAGTATTTTAGCCACTCCCTCTCACATGTATAGATAAGTGAAAATTTTCCCTGTAATTCCAATTCAAGTTATAATGGGAAAAATTCCGGGAGGTGGAAATGACCGTAATAATCTCCAACCATCCTCTGGTCCAGCACAAACTTTCTATTTTGAGGAACGTTAATACTGAGCCGAAAAAGTTTCGCCAACTGGTGCGGGAACTGGCAGCGCTCTTGACCTACGAGGCAACCAGTGATCTGGCGACGACCCCAGTGGATGTGCAAACCCCGCTGGCAGTGGCACACTGCCGGGAACTTAAAGAAAAAATTGGTCTTGTCCCCATTTTGCGGGCGGGTTTGGGTATGGTGGAAGGTGTGTGGGAGTTGATGCCTTCTTCAGAAGTCTGGCACATTGGGGTCTATCGGGATGAAAAGACACTTAAACCGGTGCAGTACTATAACAAACTTCCTGTAGAACCCCGGGTTCAGGTATGTCTTATTCTGGATCCCATGCTGGCTACCGGTGGATCGGCAGTAGCCACTGCGGATATTTTGAAGACCTGGGGGGTCAAGAAAATCAAGTTTGTGGGTTTAATTGGCGCGCCTGAAGGCATTGCTTTGATGGAAAAACATCACCCGGATGTACCGATTCACCTTGCTGCAATTGACGACCACCTGAATGAAAAAGGCTATATCGTCCCGGGGTTGGGAGATGCAGGCGATCGCCAGTTCGGTACCGGATAAAAACAGACCGCTCGCAAGAGCGGTTTCTTTTTATTTATCAGTTCCCGGCAAGGATGATTTACCCGCCAATTTGAATCATACAACGGGTAAAAGTCCGTTGATTTTGGGATAGATGATGCCCTTCCGGTTTCAGTTTTACTGCTTCCTGTAGGAGCGGAAGGATCGGTTCGCCTCTTCGAAGAGCAGGTAAAACAGGAATTTCCAGGTCGCTGAGCAAACAGGGGCGCAGACTACCATCGGCTGTCAGACGCAGACGGTTGCATTCTCCACAAAAATGCTCACTGATAGGCGAGATGAAACCAATTTTGCCTTTAGCGCCATCTGCCTGGTATTCCCGTGCTGGTCCGCTTCCCGACTTCCCCTGAACGGGTTTGAGGTTCAACGACTCAAGGCGTTGCTTGATTTCCGAAAGGGAAACGAAAATGTGCTGGGGAGATGGAAAGCCTTCGTCCCAACTTTCCTGATTATTGACTGGCATCATCTCAATGAAACGAATGTGCCATTCGTGTTCTACGGTAAGTTTGGCTAGATTGAGTAATTCATCATCGTTGACCCCACGCATGACTACGGTGTTTAATTTGATGGGATACAATCCCGCCGATTCAGCCGCAAGAATGCCGCGCCAGACCTGCTCAAAGGAACCACCTCGGGTGATGCGGGCGAATCGCTCCGGGTTAAGTGTATCCAGGCTGATGTTGACTCGCTTTAACCCCGCTTCTTTGAGTTCACCGGCAAAACGTTCCAGCAAGAGCCCGTTGGTGGTCATGCTGATATCACGAATTCCCGGCACAGCAGCAATCATGTGTACCAGTTCTGTGATCCCCAGCCGCGCCAGTGGTTCTCCACCTGTAAGTCGGATATCGGTGATGCCTTGCTCGGCGGCTACTCTAACCACTTCGACGATTTCTTCATATCGCATAATCGCATCATGGGAAGTTAGTGGAATGCCTTGTGGAGGCATGCAGTACACGCAGCGCAGGTTGCAGCGGTCTGTGACCGAAATACGTAAATAATTTATAGTTCTACCAAGGGAATCGGTGAGCATATGTCTGACAGCATTTTATCACAATGGCTCTGAAATTCCTAAAGAGAAGTCTGGTACAATTTGCTGCATGAGCAAAAAGAAAACTCTGCTTACAGGCTTTGCCATCTTTACCGGTTTGATCATACTGGCAGTGATTGTGTGGAACATTCCTGGTATTCAGGAGCGCTATGGATGGCGTTTGGATTTTGCCCGTGCTTATGTTCGGGGAGTGATTAACCCGGTCAAGCCATTACCCACACCCCGGGTAGTCTATGCGGCTTCTTTCCCGACCGGGACT
The DNA here is from genome assembly GCF_000199675.1 of Anaerolinea thermophila UNI-1. GTDB lineage: Bacteria > Chloroflexota > Anaerolineae > Anaerolineales > Anaerolineaceae > Anaerolinea > Anaerolinea thermophila. The sequence continues at coordinate 2,223,604 of NC_014960.1, read as the reverse complement.
CCTCAGTCTACTCCTGTGCTTACCCAGGAGGTGGATGTTCTGACGCCTACGTCGAGCAGTTCTCCTGCCCCAACTCCAACCATTACTCCTACCCCAACACCGCTCCCGCCGCAGGTGCTCTTGCCGGAACCGGAGTATGTGAAACAGGACATCAACAACTGTGGTCCAGCCACGCTTGCCATGGCATTGAAGTTTTATGGCTGGAAGGGCGCACAGGAAGATATTGCCAAAGAAGTCAAGCCCATGCGGGATGACCGGAATGTCAATGTAGAAGAATTGGCTCAATACGTTCTCCATAATGTAGGCTGGCTGCGGTTGCAGTACAGGGTAGGGGGAAATATTGACCGTCTTCGTCAATTCATTGCGGCAGGAATCCCTGTGATGATTGAAGAGACTTTTATGATGGAGGAGAGTTACTGGCCAAACGATGATCGTTGGGCAGGGCACTACCTTTTGCTCACGGGCTATGACGATGAGCAGAAAATTTTCATTGCTCAAGATTCTTTCGTAAGCCCTAACTTAAGAGTGGGATATTCCGATTTGGACAAAAACTGGCAGTCCTTCAATCGGGTTTACATTGTGTTGTATTATCCTGAACAGGAAGACACGGTGAAGGCAATTCTGGGTGAAGACTGGGATCTGGATAAGAATCGGATGAATGCCCTGAAACAGGCGCAGCATGAAACCCAGCAGGAACCTTCAAATGCCTTTGCCTGGTTCAATTTGGGCACAAATCTGGTGTACTTTGATCGCTACCATGAAGCCGCGCAAGCCTACGATCAAGCCCGCAAGATTGGTTTACCTCAGCGCATGTTGCGCTATCAATTTGGACCTTTCATGGCGTACTTCCATGATTTTCGTATAGATGAGTTGATGGCATTGACGGAGTATGCCTTAAAAATTACTCCCAATTCAGAAGAAGCCATGTTGTGGCGGGGCTGGGGATTGTATCGTTTGGGAAAACGGGAAGAAGCGTATAAAATGTTCTTGAAAGCCCTGGGAGAACATCCCGGCTATGCTGATGCGCAATACGCGATTCAGTACGTGACCCAAAACTAGAAAGGAAGATGGAGGGCGTGTGTCTTATCAGGGTTCTGGAGAGTCATCAGAAGATCGTGAAATTTCCCCCAATGTTTTGAGAGCCTTTGAAACCCTTCACACGTTTCTGGAAGAAGACGGCTGGCATCCCCGACGGATTGAAGGGAGACTTTCTTTCACTATGGGTTACACCGGAGAGAACGGGGATTTGCGCTGTTTTATCACAATTGTTCCAGATGTAGAGGAACTGCTTTTCTACGCTGTCGCTCCTGTTCGAGTGCCTGAGGCAGTCAGACCCTCTGTGGCAGAATTTATCACCCGTGCTAACTATGGGATGCGTATAGGCAATTTTGAACTGGATTTTGCGGATGGAGAAGTACGCTATAAAAGCAGTTTAAATTTCATGGGCGAAGAACTCACAGCCGGATACATTCGCAATACCATTTATCCGGCTGTGCGCACCATGGATCGCTATCTTTTGGGGCTTTTACGGGTGAGTTTTGGTGGTGTAACACCTTTTGAAGCCATTGAGGAAATTGAGCGTCCTGCAGATACACCTGAGCCATGACTGCTTTTACCCCTGAACAAGAGAAAGTCATTCACTTGCCTTTATGCCACGCCTTTGTTGAAGGTCCGGCAGGAAGTGGTAAAACTACCGCCGCAGTTGCCCGCCTGGAGACGCTGCTTAAATCAGGTGTCGCCGGAGATAGTATTTTTATCATGGTGCCTCAGCGTACCCTGGGCATACCTTACTACCGGGCTTTGTATCAATTTCAGGGAAACGGCAGTGAGGTAACCATCTCCACCTTTAGTGGGCTGGCACAACGCATGGTGGATTTGTTCTGGCCCCTTATAGCCAGAGAAGCCGGCTTTGCCCACCCGGAGCAACCTCCTGTGTTTTTGACCCTCGAAAATGCTCAGTATTATATGGCTTCGCTGGTGCGCCCTTTGCTGGAACAGGGGTTTTTCCAGACCGTTAAACTCGAACGAGCACGTTTATACAGCCAGATTCTGGATAATCTCAATAAAGCCGCTCTGGCGGGGTTTCCCCATACCGAAATTGGAGAACGTCTTAAGTCTGCCTGGAGCGGCGCTCCGGAACACTTACGAGTTTATGACGATGTGCAATATTGTGCCAGCACTTTTCGAGAATATTGCCTGCAACACAATCTTTTAGATTTTTCTCTTCAGATTGAGGTGTTTTCCCGTCATCTGTGGAAAACCTTGTTGTGCCGGGAATATCTTATCGCTTCATATCGTCATTGGATTATAGACAATATTGAGGAGGATATCCCGCTCGCCCATGACTTTTTGCTGGAGATTCTTCCCCAGTCCGATTCTGCTCTTGTTCTTATGGATACCGAATCGGGGTATCGCTTGTTTTTAGGGGCTGACCCATCCAGTGCTGTGCGCGTGGCGTCAGTCTGCGATACCTTTGTGCGTTTTGAAAACTTTTCCGCTGTTCCTTTGGCAATGCAAAACTTTGCCCATTCTCTCGGAGCGGCAGTGGGACATGAGGATGCCCGTCGCCATGCTGCTAAGGTGTCTTCAATGGACTTCCGAGAAGTGATTGAACTTCCTGAGAGATCCCTGCGGTTTTTCCCCCAAATGCTGGATTGGACGGTTGAGAAAGTGGCTTCTCTGGTCGAACAGGGTGTTCCTCCAGGGGAAATTACTATTCTTGCTCCCATTTTATCGGATGCTCTACGATTCTCACTGGTAGACCGCCTGGAAAGGCTTAACATTCCTTATCGAACACACCGTCCCTCGCGGGCTTTGAGGGATGAGCCGGCCGCCCAATGCCTTCTGACATTGGCAAGAATTGCCCATCCGCAATGGGAGATGATGCCGGAAAAACCAGACCTCCAAAAAGCGCTCTTAATGGCTATTGAGGATTTGGATTGGGTGCGCTCTCACCTTTTAGTAGAAGTTTGCTACCGGAAGCAAAATGGCAAGATGACATTGTTGCCGTTTGAAAACATTAAGTTCGAGATGCGCGAACGTGTGTCTCACCGGATTGCAGAACGATATCAAACGCTTTATCAATGGTTGCAGGCTTATGCAGAGCATCCCGTAGAGGAATTGGATTTCTTCTTCAGCCGTTTATTTGATGAGGTTTTGTCCCGCCCTGGTTTTGGCTTTCATACTCGAATAGATGCTGCGCAGGTGACGGCGAACCTGATCGAATCTGTGCAGAAGTTCCGGCGTGCTGTGCAGCATCGCATTGGGGATTCTCCTCTGGGCAGAGAATACCTGTTGCTGGTTCAGGAAGGGGTCATCTCTGCTCTGTACCTGATGAACTGGCAACCCTTTGAGCAAAATGCCGTCTTCATTGCCCCTGCCTATACCTTCTTAATCAATAACTACGTGGTAGATTATCAGTTCTGGCTGGATATCGGTGCGAAAAGTTGGTACGAGCGCATTTATCAACCTTTGACTCACCCGGTTGTGTTGAGTCGACGTTGGGAACCCGGCAGGATCTGGACAACCCAGGACGAGTTGGTGCTCAATCACAACACGCTCTATCTGCTGGTTTTAGGGCTTTTGCGCCGTTGTCGTAAAAAAGTTTTTCTGGCATACAGCGATTTGAACGAAGCAGGCTTTGAGCAAAGAGGCTTGCTGCTCAGGTCCATGTATCGGACACTTCTCAGTGGAGGTCAACGTGGCTGAAATTCGTTTACGCCCCAGTCAGCAGGCCATCCTGAACTATCAGGGAGGGTGGATGGGGATTTCTGCTGTGCCTGGGGCAGGAAAGACCTTCACGCTCTCGCGTTTAGCCGCGAACCTGATTCTTGGTGGACGTCTTGAGGAGGACCAGGAAGTTTTAATTGTGACCCTGGTCAATGCCGCCGTGGATAATTTTGCCAGTCGTATTGCTTCCTTTCTTCGCGAGGCAGGGGTCATGCCTGGAATCGGGTACACCGTGCGGACATTGCATGGGTTGGCAAATGATATCGTGCGCGAACGTCCTGAACTGGCTGGATTGCCCGAAAACTACCGGATTGTGGATGAAGGTGAGTCCGATCGGATCCTGATGGACATTGCCCGCATGTGGATGCGCGGTCATTCTGATTGGATTGAGCATTACTTGAAACCCGATCTGAGTTCGCAGGACCGAGATCAGGTGATGAGGGAGAAAATCTTCGGGCTGATTGCTGATTTAGCCCGAACCTCTATCCGTTATTGCAAAGATCAGGGCATCACGCCCCAGCGGTTGCGTGAGGAACTGGACCGCTTGCCTGTGCCATTGCCTCTGGCTGAGGTGGCTTGCGAACTGTATGAAGAATATCAGAAAGCACTCCAGTATCGTGTAGCCGTTGATTTTGATGACCTGATTTATCTTGCCTGGTTCATTTTGGAGAAGGATGAGGTCCTGTTGGAGCAGTTACGTTACCGCTGGCCCTACATTCTGGAGGATGAGGCTCAGGACTCCAGTCGCTTGCAGGAAGAAATTCTCAAAAAACTGGCAGGCAGTCCGGGAAACTGGGTCAGAGTTGGCGATCCTAATCAAGCCATTTATGAAACTTTTACCACGGCTAACCCTGAATACCTGATTTCTTTTCGTAAACAACCCGGTGTGATTGCCCGTGAATTACCTGAATCGGGACGTTCTTCCCCTTCCATTATTCGTCTGGCGAACCTGCTCATTTGCTGGTCTCAGGGTTTGGACGAAGAAGATGCTCTCAAGAACGGGTTAGCCCTGCCTCTTATCCAGCCCACCTCTCAGGAAGATCCCAAGCCCAACCCGCCGGATGTCCCACAAGGGGTGACCCTTTACATGAAAGCATTGGAGGACAGGAAAGAATTTGAACTGGTTCAGCAATCCCTGCAGCGATGGCTTGCGGATGAGAAGAATCGGGATCGAACGGTTGCTGTGCTGGTGCCTCGCAATCAAAGAGCCATGGACATTGTTGAAGAACTCAACAAGCATAAGATTCCGGTGGTCGATACCTTGCTGAAGACCACAACCCAAACACGTTCTGCCGCCAGAATGCTTAAAAAAGTGCTGGAATGGCTTGCTTCGCCTGACAGCGCTGTAAAGTTAAGCGATCTTTACAAAGTATGGAGAACGGCGTTTTCTTCCTCGGCGGATGAGAAACCCTTGATGGACCGGGTGGCAAAATGGATTCATCGTCAGATGCCTCTGGAAAAATGGGCTTTTCCTCTTCCAGGAGAAGATGTGCTGGAAAGTGAACAACTCCGCCAATCTGATCCGGCGCTGGTGGAGGAATGTGTTCGTTTCCGTGAATTGCTTCGTCGGTGGAGTATGGCGGTTGTGTTGCCCGTGGATCAGTTGATTCTTACCCTGGCTCAGGATTTATTTACCGAGCCAGCCGATCTGGCAGTGGCTCACAAACTTGCCGGCGCTCTGGATATCTTAAAAAACATGAATCCCGATTGGCAACTGAAGGACTACGTGGATGAACTGGATAAAATCGTCCAGAACGAGCGCCGTTTTGTAGGATTCAGTAAGGACGATCTAAACTTTAACCCCGATGATTACAAAGGCAGGGTCGTGGTGGCGACCATGCACAAAGCCAAAGGCCTGGAATGGGACCGGGTTTATTTGCTTTCAGTCAATAATTATGATTTCCCTGCTGGAGACCCGGAAGACACCTATATTGCTGAAAACTGGTTCATTCGGAATCACCTGAATTTGTCTGCAGAATTGTTAGAACAATTGCGCATTCTTTTTTCCCATGATGAGTACGAGTGGTATCGAGAAGGGGCGGCTACTCTACGCGCTCGTCGAGATTACGTCAGGGAGCGCCTGCGTCTTTTGTATGTGGGCATCACAAGAGCCCGGCAGGAATTGATTGTGACCTGGAATACAGGCAGAAAAGGGCGGTATCATGCTGCTCGAGCCTTGATGGCGCTGGACGACTTATGGAGGCAAAATGCTCAACCGACCTGTTAAGCGTTTGGCAAGTCAGCCGTCGTTTGTCTTCAGCCAGCATAGTTTGCAGGATTATGCCGATTGCCCGCGTCGATTCTGGCTGCGATATCTGGAGCAACTTGCCTGGCCCTCTCCCCCTGTGGAGCCTCTGGAAGAGTACGAAAGGCATCGCCTGTTAGGAGAGCAGTTTCACCGTCTGGCACATCAGGCGTTTCTGGGCATAGACTTAAATCTTCTCCGGCAACTTGCCGAAAGCGATGCATTGCTATCCTCATGGTGGGCAAACTTTATGCGACTATTCCCCGCGGTAAACACAGGGGAACGCAAAGTAGAATTTGCCTTGAGTGTGCCGGTCAAGCAATACCGTTTGTTTGCCCGTTTCGATTTGATACAAAAACATACTGCCCCCTTGCGCTGGGTGATTTGGGATTGGAAAACGGGAGAGAAAACGTCCACGGCAAGCCGTTTATCACAACGCTGGCAAACGCGCGTGTACCGCTATGTCCTTGTGGAAGCCGGTCAAACCATTTTTGGACAAAATGCCCCACAACCTCAGGACGTGGAAATGGTTTACTGGTTTGCTGCAGCGCCGGAAAAAAGTGTACGCTTGCCTTATTCTCAGGAACAATTTGAAAAGGATCGGGAAGACATTTTGCAATGGATTGAGTGGATTGAAAAGGATGATGTTTTCCCGCCAACGACGGAAGAAAAGCGTTGTCGTTTTTGTGTTTACCGTTCTTTCTGTGATCGGGGGATTGCGGGAAATTTGTTGGATTGGGAAGAAGAGGAAGAAGAACCTGAAGCGTTCTCCTTCAATTTTGATCAGGTGACAGAAATTCATTTTTAGCCGGCTTGTACATGGTTTGTATAGTGCGCAACTTCACGGGCAAGCATAAATACCATACAATCTATGTATGAAACGATGGCGAATTTTATGGATTGTGTTTGCCTTACTGATTTTGCTGGCGGGCGGCTTTGTTGTCTGGGGTTCAATGCCCGCTCAGCCCATGCCAGAAGCATTGGTTGCACTGCAATCTGATGAGTGGGTCGAGGTCTCGGACTCTCGCTGGTTGGTTTTTACTCCACGTTCTCAAACCCCTGATACAGCATGGATTTTTTACCCTGGAGGCAGGGTGGATCCACGTTCATATGCCCCGCTTGCCCGGCGCGTTGCCGAGCAGGGATTTCTGGTGGTCGTTCCTTCGATGCCGTTGAACCTGGCAGTGTTTGCTCCCGAGACTGCGCTGGACATTCTGCAGGAATATCCAGCGATTAAGACCTGGGTGATCGGAGGACATTCTTTAGGCGGGGCGATGGCGGCAAATTTTGTGAAAAAGCATCCCGGTAAAATTCAAGGATTGATTTTGCTGGCATCTTACCCGGCGGAAGGCGATTCGCTCCGCGACGTTTCATCTCTGAAGGTTCTTTCGATCTACGCCTCACTGGATGGTTTGGCAACACCTGAAAAAGTGCTGTCTTCCCGCCCTCTTCTTCCAGAGGATACGACTTGGGTGGAAATCAGCGGGGGAAATCATGCTCAGTTTGGATGGTACGGTGTTCAGAGTGGAGATTTACCAGCCCGGATTTCCCGCGAGCAACAGCAATCTCAGGTGGTTTCAGCAATTCTTGAATTTTTGCAATACTTGAAAGATTAGGAACTCATGAAAAAGTTACTCGCTTTCTTGAAAATTATCGGCATTATCTTGATAGTTCTGCTGGTGGGGTTGGTGACCATCCCTTTGCTTATCCCTATTCCACCGTTACAGGATATCCGACCTGTGCAGGAATTACAGGACCAGGACAGCCGTTTTATGGAGATTCAGGGGATCCGGGTTCACTATAAAATTTATGGCTCTGGTGAACCCGCAATGATTTTACTCCATGGATTTGGTGCCAGTACCTTTTCCTGGCGCGAGGTCATGCAGCCACTGGCGAAGTACGGGACAGTGATTGCTTATGATCGTCCGGCTTTTGGCTTGACCAGCCGCCCGTTACCGGGTGATTGGCAGGGGGTAAATCCTTACAGTGTGGAAGGCAACATCGCGCTGCTTTTGGAATTGATGAATCGTCTGAATATTCAGCAAGCCATCCTCATCGGAAACTCAGCAGGGGGCAGGTTAGCCATGCAAATGGCACTGGCACACCCTGACCGTGTTGTCGGTCTGGTTCTGGTAGATGCAGCGATTTATCAGGGGGGTGGTGTGCAATCCTCATTGATGCGTTTTCTCATGAATACTCCCCAATTCAACCGTGTAGGGCCTTATCTAATGCGTTCTGCTTTTGCAGGGCAGCAGGGACAATCATTAATCTCCATGGCTTGGCACAATCCAGCCAGAATAACCCCGGAGATTATTGAAGGTTACCGCAAGCCCCTTCACATGGAAAATTGGGATCGTGCTTTGTGGGAATTTACCAAGGCCGGCAGTGGGAACGAGGATTTATCCCTGCGCTTTGCAGAACTTACCCTGCCTGTGCTGGTCGTTACCGGAGATGATGACCGGATTGTGCCAACAGACCTCAGCCTGAAACTTGCGGAACAAATCCCCAATGCCCGCCTGGTTGTGTTCTCTAATTGTGGACATGTTCCACAAGAAGAATGCCCTGACCAGTTCCTGCAAGCAACCGAAGACTTTGTGCATCAAATTTCACTGCGAAAGTGAGGAATAATTTATGGGAGGAAGGTTATTGCATTTGATGGAAGCCCCTGATTTTGAATTGACCGACACGCAGGGAAATCTTATCCGGTTATCTGACTATCGGGGCAGAAAGCCCGTAGTCCTGGTACTCTTAAGGGGATTTATATGACCGTATTGCCGTCAGCATCTGGCGCAGTTGCGTCAGGACTATCAAAAATTTGTTGAGCGTGGGGCAGAAATTATTGCCATTGGTCCGGATGGTCCTAACGCTTTTCGTAAGTACTGGCAGGAAAACAAGATTCCATTCCCCGGTTGTGCGGATCTTCGTTCACGGGTGGCAAATCGTTATGATCAGGAAGTCAGTTTATTAAAATTTGGGAGAATGCCAGCCCTGTTCATCGTGGACAAGCAGGGGATGATTCGATACAGCCATTACGGTGATTCTATGGCAGATATTCCCTCAAATGAAAGTATTCTGAATCTTCTGGCTGAACTAACCGCTGAGCCATCCTGAAAGCCGTCGGTTGAACGGGAAGTTGTCTGGTCGAAGATGATTTACTATTACCAGAAGATTTTGAGCCATCGTCTGCTTGCCTGGGCAGTTTTGAGTGTCCTTGCTGGTGTATCTTTATGGGTTTTTCATACTGCTGGCTTCTGGAATGGTTTTGGAGTCCAGTGTCTGGTTTGGGGGGCGGTGGATGGTGTCATAGCCCTTCTAGGATTACGTGGACTGCGAGAAAAGTTAGAGTCCTCTCCGAAATTTGAGGTTGTTCGCCGGGATGCCGCTCGCCTTCGTAAAATTCTCTGGGTTAACGCCGCTCTGGATGTTCTTTATCTCTCAGGCGGGCTGTGGATTTTACTGAAATTTCCTACCGATGCCTGGTTGCAGGGGACAGGGGCAGGGGTATTGGTTCAAGGCGGTTTTCTTTTGCTTTTTGATGTATTTCATGCCATTCGGGTGCCTGAAGAGGTGGCTTTGCCCGATTTGGGCATTCTAAAGGGAGAAGAGCATCAGGAATTTGTTCTGAGCGGGGGAGACCCTGTCGCCATTTTGATTCATGGGTTTCCTGGCACGCCGGCTGAGGTACGCGAGTGGGCACAGGCTATTCATCAGGAAGGCTGGACGGTCAAGGCACTTTTGTTGCCCGGTTTTGGAGCCGATTTACCCAACATGTACCAGCAAAGAGTCCAGATGTGGCTGGATAAAATCACGGCTGAAGTTGAGGTTTACAAATCCCAGGGACGTCTGGTACTTCTGGCGGGTTTTTCCATGGGTGGGGGATTATCTATTGTGGCGGCGGAAAAATCGCAACCGCACGCTTTGCTTTTACTGGCGCCCTTCTGGCTTCCTGAAACGATTTGGACGCGTTTGCTGGCTGGGATTGTCCGGTTGTTCCTTCCACAGGTCATTTACCCGTTTAAGAGCATGCCAGCACTGCTAGAGCAGATGAAAGAAGAAGCCCATCGCGCTGCGTCAGATGTGAACTTGGATGATCCGCGTCTGCGTATTGCTGTTCAAGAGATCCCTGTGCCATTGATTACTCTGGAGCAATTCCGCGTTCTCAGTCGGTGGGTTAGGCGTTCTGCTCCGCGGTTATCCATGCCGGTATGTATTCTTCAGGGGACTCGTGATCCGGTTGTCCGTCCTGCCTTCACGCAAAAGCTCATTCAGCTGATGCGTACACCGGTTGAATATCATCTGGTTTCGGGGGAGCATCATACTTTACTGCGCGGTGAAGAGGGTTTTGAAGAAACCATGGTGTTGAGCAGGCAATTTGTGAGAAAAGTTTGGATGCAATACCAGCATCAAAAATCAAGCAGTTTTTTGAGCCAGTGAAAAGGGGGGTGTTCCTTATCGGCAAAAGATTCCCCTGTGTATCCATTGATTGCCATGTGAAGTTGTTCTTTCCCAATGTCTAACGTGACCATCCACAAGGGGAGTAAGGCTAAACGGTAGGACTCTACGACAATGCTGGGTGTTTTCACTGTCAAGTTATATATATCCGATAACTCTGTCGAGGGCACATCCTGCTTGATTTTCTGAACAGCCATTTCACGGGCTTTCAGAGATGCATCTGCAGCAGAAATTTGAAAGGTTTCAGCATGGAAACTGGCGAGGTAGCCAGGATCAAAGGCGACCAGTTCATCCAGAGGAAAAGACCTGAACACAGGCTCCAGTGGAGATGGAAAATTGTTTACTGCCGGTATCAAAATATTGGGAATATTAATAATCCTGCGACCCTGTACCGGCACAGCTTTCTTGTTTTTGTAAACCCATCCAGTCCAGTCCACCTGCCCGCCAATCGTAAAAATCCATGCCGGTAAGTAAACGCCGTAGAAAGATTTCAACAAAGGTTTTTCATCGGGGGGATTTTCTTTCAGCCACTTGATGATAATCTTACGGGTTTCTTCATGGGTGATTTTAAACGGCAGGACACTGTCAGGAGCGTCCAATTCCCGGATTTCCACCTGTTCTATTGCATAGGGGGTTTGACAGAACGGGCAGGTATGGGTAATCACTTTGGGAGGCAGGGTAAATGTGGCGCCACAACCTTTGCACTCGATGACATTCTGTTGAATAGGGCGCCTTTGTGCTTTGGCGGTTGCCAGTGCCAGCAGAAAATTCTCTTCTTCTGCTGGTTGTCGATTCCGAAGACGGGATTGGCTTTCGCAATATTCACAGATGAGAGATTGTCCATCCGGTGCATATGTCATTCTCCCCCCACACTGAGGGCATGTGAAAGAACGGGCTCCATTTGTCCGGTTTTCTTTAGGAGCGGGGAGATGATCCGGATCAACAATTTCCTCGGGTTGGATTTTCCCGTCCAGAATGGCTAATTTTTTACGTGCGCGTACATCGCCCAGGTTACATGCAAGAATTTCTTCCAGAAGTGCGCGCTTTTCCTGGGGGTCATCGATAACTTCGCTTAACCAGTACAAAGCCTCCAAGCGTTCATCTTCTGGTGGAGAGCGCCTCAGGAAACCTTCCAGGTATCGGCGGGCTGTTTCTTTTTCTCCTGCCATTGCCGAAGCGCGTCCATAGGATAGAAGTTCATAATCCAAACTCGGCATGGTGAAAATATAACATAAAAATAACTCGCATCGGGTGCTTTTTGACCATTTTTTGATTTTGACCCTGTCAAATCTCCAGCATTTGCTATAATTCGGGTATGCAAGGACGTCTTACTCCCCTCGTCATTGGTATTGCCGGTGGAACCGGTTCTGGAAAAACAACAGTCGTTAAGAGCATTATTGAACGGGTGGGCAGTCATCGTATTGCCTGCCTTTCTCATGATGCTTACTATCGGGACTTAACTCATCTCTCGCTGGAAGAACGACAGCGGGTGAACTTTGATCATCCGGATTCTCTGGAGACGGATTTATTAATTGAGCATATTCAGCAACTCAAGCAGTGGAAGCCCGTACGCATGCCGGTGTATGATTTTGCCCGTCACACCCGCACAGAGCAGACCATTCTGGTGGAACCCCGCAGAATTATTCTGGTAGATGGCATTTTGATTTTCTACGAGCCCGCCTTAAGGGCGCTTTTTGATGTGAAGTTGTTTGTGGATACCGATCCGGATATTCGTTTTATCCGGCGTTTGCAGCGCGATATTGTTGAGCGTGGCAGAACCACAGACTCGGTGATTCGTCAGTATTTGGAAACTGTGCGCCCCATGCATTTGGAATTTGTAGAACCAACTAAGCGGTATGCAGATGTAATTATCCCTGAAGGGGGAATGAACATTGTGGCTCTCGATATGGTGATTGCCCGTATCGAAAAACTGCTGGGAGAGGAATCATCTGCTGAATGAAGCCCGAGACACGATTACGAATTGTTCGTCTCCTTCTCTTACTGCTCGTAATCGCGCTTTCGGTCTCCATTTACTTATACCGGGATCAGGTCAAACAACTGGCTGCATTGGGGTATCCGGGGTTATTCCTGGTTTCTCTGCTGACCAATGCCACGCTCATTCTCCCGGTGCCGGGTGTGCTCTTTACTTCCCTGATGGGAGCGGTATTTCATCCATTCTGGGTGGCATTGGTAGCGGGGACGGGGAGTGCGTTGGGAGAACTTTCCGGGTACCTCGCGGGAATCAGTGGCAGGGGCGTGGTTGAGCGTTCTGAATTGCATGATCGTCTGGTTTACTGGATGCGACGTTATGGTGTTTGGACAGTGCTGGTTCTGGCGTTTGTTCCCAACCCCATATTTGATGTTGCCGGAATTATCGCCGGGATGTTGAAAATGCCTGTGTGGAGATTCCTGCTCTTTTGCTGGATTGGAAAAGTGTTGAAAATGCTGATGTTTGCGTATGGAGGGGCAGGTTTGTTGAATTTCCTGCCTTTCTGAGTCCGTCATCGAGTTTCATCATGGAGGTTGCTATGTCCCATTTTGCTCGTGTTGATGCCTATTTGCAGAGTCACTTGGATGACAGTATTTCGGAACTTTCCCGCTATTGCGCTCAGCCCAGTGTCTCAGCCCAGAACTGGGGATTGCAGGAAACGGCAGAAATGACTGCCGAAATGTTGCGTCAACGAGGGTTTGAGGTAAAGATTTTTCCGACCGATGGTGCTCCGATTGTGTATGGAGAGCGCAAAGGGAGAAGTCCGAAGACTATCCTGTTCTATAACCATTATGATGTTCAGCCCCCTGAACCTTTGGAACTCTGGGATACCCCGCCTTTTGAGCCTGCCATTCGAGATGGAAAGCTGTATGCGCGTGGTGTCAGTGATGATAAAGGGCATTTCACCAGCCGTTTGTTTGCCATTGATGCTCTTCTGGCAGAAGAGGGGGAGTTACCCTGTACGGTGAAATTTATTCTGGAAGGGGAAGAGGAAACCTCCAGCGCGCATCTGGCTCCGTTTGTGCGTTCCCACGCTGAGTTGCTCAAAGCGGATGCTTGTATTTGGGAATTTGGTGGGGTAGATTTTCGTGATGTCCCCATGCAGTATTTGGGTTTGCGCGGCATTTGTTATGTAGAACTCAGCGTTGAAACAGCCAATCAGGACATGCATTCAGGTCTGGGCGGTTCAATTATGCCTAACGCTGCCTGGCGGTTGGTTTGGGCGCTTAACTCATTGAAGGGTCCGGATGAAGCAATCCGAATCCGCGGTTTCTACGATAACGTCCGTAAACCTACCGAGCGAGAAATTGCTCTTTTGGAAGCCTTGCCTGATCCTGCCGAGGAATATAAAACTCGTTACGGAGTCAAGTCTTTCCTGAAAGGCTTAACTGGCGGGACGCCGTTGAAAATTGCCGAAGTCTATGAACCCACCTGTACGATTTGTGGGCTTACCTCCGGTTATCAGGGACCGGGTTCCAAAACGGTTCAGCCCGCCAAAGCCAGTGCAAAAGTGGATTTCCGTCTAGTTCCCTATCAAACCCCGGAAGAAGTCCTGGAAAAGTTGCGTGCCCATTTGGATGCTGAGGGGTTTGGGGATGTGCAGATTACTTTCCTGGGGGGAGAAGCCCCAGCGCTTACCGATCCGGATGACCCGTTTGTCCAGTTGGTCGTTGAAGCCGCACTTGAGCCGTACGGCCAGCCCATGCAGATTGTTCCCATGGTAGGCGGTTCGGGACCCAACCATGTGTTCATTGAAACTTTGAAAGTCCCTGTAGTCACCGCAGGCATTGGGCATCCGGGTTCTCAGGCACATGCCCCTAATGAAAATATCCGCCTGGATCTCTATCTCAAAGGTGCTATGCACATTGCAAGAATATTGAAAGCCTTTGGGGAAAATTAAGATTTCTCGTCAGGGCTTAAGCCTGCTTTCGGGCAGGCTTTTTTCTTTTAAGGGAATGCTGAACGTTCTTCCATGCATTCAATACCGTCTGCCACTCATCAGGCGTTTCCGAGATTTCCCCATACCTTACCTGTACATAGGTGCGGGTAATCAGATCAATTTCGGTCTTCAAGTGGGGAAACCAATTTCCGGCATGCTCAGCGAACTCTGATGGGGTGGTGCTGGGGTGGCGAGGTTTCCCTGCTTGTTCACATAAAGCCTCAAATTGATGGTAAATTCTTCGAATGCGTGCGACGGCTAACCACTGCTTGGGAGAAATTTTGTTTTCTTTGATACGATGTCTTTGGTTGAATGAAAAAAGGCGCAGGACTGGTTTTTCGTGTTGAATATCTTCTTCGGCAACCAATGTTTGAGAACGGTTTTTCTGACGAAGCCAGACCAGGATTGCCATGAGAACCACAAACAGTAACAGCAGAGGTAAAGCAATTTTCAAGGCTTCAAAGGTTTTCAGTTGCGACTCAATTAATTCAACAGAAAACGTTTGGGTTTGTTCCAGGGCTTTCTGTATCGCGTTCTGGACATCACTCATGCGTGCTCCAAAGATCTCAAAAACCATTAACAGAAGGCGCATAATCCCAATAAGAAGGGGAAAGATCAACAGGATGAGCAAACCACCCAGAATGGCAATGAGCACAATGAAAATTTGTAATAAAAATTTGCCTATATAACTGCTAAAAAAGATACCCGAAAGGATGCCAAGGAGAATTACGAGCCCGGCAGAAATGACCAACCCAATCACCCAGGCAGAATCGATAGCCGATACTCTGCCTCCGCGAAAAGCACTGACTCCGTAAAGCCGTGCACTGCTCAGGACAATTAAGCCCAGCCAGAGATATAAAAAGAGCCCTGTCACAGAGAGATTTGGCTGGACAGGTAAGTAAAAAAGTCCAAACAGCAAGACCCCGACAAGTCCAGTTTGGAAATCTATCTGCGCACTTCTGATTTCTGGAATGGAATTCGCCAGGGCAATTCCCCGGATAATCAGCAATGGGACCAGCAGGATGTGGAAGAAGGGCAGGAAACTTTCTTCGGCGCCGGTTAAGGCATACCATGGGGAGAGTAGAAATGCTTTCCATCCAATTTGCACATGGTAGTAGAAGATTAATTTCAAGGAAATGATTCCCGCAACCAGTGCCCATATCAAGAACCCCACCTGAAAAAAAGGTTGTCTTCGCTTGATGGTAAGCATGACGAGTCTTATGGCATAACTCAAAGCCAGGATTGCCCAAAAGATGAGCCAGATACTCCACCAGGGCAAGCGTACCTGTTCGGAGAACAGTCCCGTATACCAGAGAGATGCCCAAACCATTTCCATTCCTGCCTGCAGTAGAAGAGGAAGATGTTTCCATACTTTATGCGAGTGGAGGGTCAGGGCACTGGTTCTCATACGAGGGCAAACAATGTAGTTGACTTATGGAATATGAATGGTACGAATGCCGGGCAAGGTCAAATGGGGTGCTTCCCCCACTTTATAGAGCACCATTTGGCGACGGATTGTGCGCAATCGTATCAGCATTTCTGCCAGAGGGTCGGATAGGAGTGCAGTGATGATAAGCAGGGTTGTCCCAAAGGGAATATGAGGAAGAGATTCGGTGAGAAAGGCTTCAAAGGGTTGAGGAATATACGGGGTAATGCCAGCCAGGGCTTCCAGTAAATGAACAAGATGCTGTTGCGTCTCACCAGGTTGAATGCGAAAAGGTTGATCGGCATTTGCAAGGCATCCATTGGCATAGAGCCCCACACTGTAACGATGTTGAATCCCGTAATAACAAAGGGTAGCAGCAGCGCTGATCATTTTCTCCAGCAAGGGCGAGGAATACCCCAGCCAGAATTGCTCGGACGTTGAGAGGTTCAAGCAAACCGCCAGCGTTCGAGCCGAGACAGGTTGAAGTATTTTACTCTGCAGTTGTCCACTTCGGGCAGTTGCTGCCCAATGAATGCGTCGAAAGCCATCTTCCGGATGGTAAGGGCGAATACCGATGAATCGGGTAGGGTCTTCGAAGAGAGTGTTTTTCGCTTGTGTTTCCCCAAAGGGGTCTTCCGTCTGCAGTCCCAACATCTCATAAGGTAGCAATGCTGGAAAGACCGTAAGAAATTCACGGTTTGAAAGGACACTTTCTCTCTGGCTTATGCCAAAAAGGTCACCAGAGTAAAGACGAGTGTCTCCGATGGAGTAGATTCCTCGCTTCCCAAACCGTAAAGTAAAATGACGGTTAATTTTCCCAAACCAGCGTAAATTGGCAACATTAACGAGCCAACCTTCTCCCTCGATGGGAGAAGGAGCCAGTAACGCCTCATCCGTTGGGGAAACCTGTAATGCCCAGGGGTCTTCTGTCTTAATCCAGGAGAGTGGCAGAATTTTCTGGTTGCTGATCTCGATGCTTACATGGCTTTCTTCACCCGGGAAGCCTCGCCGGTAACGAAAACGTCTTCGGTAAGAGACGCGATCCAGAGCATGGATTGTCCAGAAATGTGCGGCACCAAATACAAGAAGGACCGTGGCGCTGAAATAAATCAGCCACTGGGCTTGCAGGGCAATTCCCATGAAAAACAAAAGGGCGAGAAGTGGAATCCAGGCGATGGGATTCATGACTCTACGGGGACGGGGATTCGAGCAACAATCTCATGAATCAGATCTTGAGCGTTGCGACCACGAAGTTGAGCCTGTGGTGAGATGACAAGACGGTGGGCAAGAACAGGGGCAATGATGCATTTAACGTCATCAGGGATCACGTAATTTCTTCCCCGAATCCCTGCCAGGGCTTGGGAGGCTTGATATAAGGCCAGAGTGGCACGGGGACTTGCCCCCAGAAGAATATCTGCATCTTCACGGGTGGCTCTGGCAATCTTGACCATGTAATCCCGAATGGAACTTTCTACGTGGATCCTTTGACGTGCCTCAATCATTTCAAAAATTTCTTGAGGGTGAGTGACCGGAGGCAGGTCTTTGAAAGGATCATGTGCACCAAATCGCTCAAGAATGGCGTTTTCTTCAGAAGAGTTTGGGTATCCCAGGGTGACGCGCAGGAAAAACCGATCGACTTGTGCTTCGGGTAAAGGAAATGTTCCTTCCAGTTCTACCGGATTTTGGGTTGCCAGCACCAGAAATGGACGTTCCAGAGGACGAGTCACCCCATCTGCTGTAACCTGTCTTTCCTGCATGGCTTCCAGGAGTGCAGATTGGGTGCGGGGAGTTGCCCGGTTGATTTCGTCGGCAAGCAAGATTTGGGTCATGATGGGACCGGGGCGATACTCAAACTCCTGAGTTTTCTGGTTGAACCATGAAATCCCTGTAATGTCCGAAGGAAGAAGGTCAGGCGTGAACTGGATCCTGCGGAAAGTGCATCCCAGTGTGGTTGCCAGTGCCCGAGCGAGGGTGGTTTTCCCCGTTCCCGGCACATCTTCTATCAGAACATGCCCTTCACAAAGCACTGCAACCAGCAGAAGACGAATGGCTTCTTCTTTACCTACAAAGATTTTCTGTACGTTATCCAGAATGCGCTGTGCGAAGTTCGCAATCATCGTAGCCCTTTCATTTGTGCTTTTAGAAAAGCATACCACATTTTGCCGGTGTTTCCTCTCGCGGGCAGGACCAATTGCTTGTGATATACTGGGAACGAATTTCCTTAAGAAAAGGGACTGGAGATGCAAAGCATACGAAATTACCTTGTTCATGGAATGTGGCTGATTACCGGGATTGCTTTCTCCTTAAGCTTTTATGCCATTTTCCTGCGTTGGGTGGATTTTTCCGGCTGGAGTCTCTGGTTGATTCTCTTGTTGTTTGCTGGTTTGGGTACTTGGTTGGCTCAAAATCTCACCATGCGGGTTTTGCTCCCTGCTTCCCAGAAGGTTTCTTTCAGACAGAAAATGATGGGGCTTTTCATTGCAGTGGGATTTTCTTTGTGGTTGATGATTGCTATTCCCCTCCGTCCTGAATGGATGGCATTTGTTTATCCCAAACATGAGTTAATCATTTCCCCTGTATTACAGAATGAGGGCTCCAACCCTTCTGTTCGTGTGTGGGTTGAGTATCTATCAGATGGAAACCGTTACCGTATTCCACTTCATCAGTTTCAGGGTGAGGGATGGCAACGGACCGATGAAGGTTGGATCTTACCGACAGGGCATGGCGGAAGTCTGCGTTGGAAGGGGCATCTTCTGAATAGAGGGTATCTGGTTTTTCGAGGGGGACCAAAGGGGGGGAAGGCACAGGTTCAATGGGATGGTAAGCCCTATGAAGTTAACCTCTCTGCTCCTGAAGTATCTCAAATTATCGTAAAACTGGATGTTTCTCATCCGTATGCCAAGCCTTTGTCCTGGTCGGGGTTGCTGTCTTACGGGTGGGCTCTTGTTTGGGTGTTTCTTTCTTTGACAGGATACGCTGTTTTGAATCCACGTGAAGCCTCTTTAGTCCCGGCTTCCTGGAAAGCCTGGATTGGCTATAGTATTCCCCCGTTGTTTACAGGGTTGGTCTACTGGCTGACATTTTATCCAGCAATTCTCTCGGAAGACTCGATTGACCAGTGGCGTCAGGTTTTGACAGGGCAATTTAATGACTGGGCACCTGCCATTTATACGCTTATCACCGCAGGGGTAGCAAAAATATGGCACACACCTGCTTCCATGGCACTCCTACAGGTTCTCGTTTTCAGCCTTCTGGTTGGCTGGGGGGTAGGACAGTTTCGATCATTAGGGCTTCCCCAAGGGATAGGCTGGGGGCTGAGCCTTTTATTTGCTCTGGTACCTGCCAACCCTCTTTTAGCCATTACGCATTGGAAAGACGTTCTTTATTCGTATGGTTTGGCGGGGTTGTTCATCCTGTGTGTATGGATTGCTGAAACGCAAGGCAAATGGCTCGCCGAAAGACGCCACTGGTTGGGTTTGTCCTTCATGGCAACCACGGTTTTTTTGTTCAGGCACAATGGTGTGGCAATCTTTTTCGTTGTATTTCTTGTGCTTCTTGTGCTTTATCAAAGGTACTGGAAATCTATAGGTCTGGCAGCCCTGGTTGGATTGGCGATTGGCTTTGGAATCCGCGGGCCTCTTTACGACCTCTTTCATGTAGAGCGCAATAGTTATATTCTTGGAGATACTATCTTTCTCCACCATTTCGGTGCACATATTACGGGGGGGACGCCTCTTACCGAAGAGGAAAGGGCTTATTTCAATGCGCTTACCCCTTTGGAAGAATGGCCCTATTATTGTTGTAATGTCAGTCCTATTTATTTCACTGACCGTTTCAATCATCAATTATTTGCTGAAAATCATTCTCGTCACCTTGGTATGTTTCTTCAATTAGCCTTACGCAATCCTGGTGTGGAATTGAAACACTGGTTATGCAGTAGTGGTTTGGTCTGGCGGGTTTGTGTTGAATGCACCACTCTCTATCACAATATTGAAATTGTGAATGGGGATGTTCGCTGGATTGAGAAAAACCCTTACGGTGTTAGTGAGCAATCCAGGCTGCCATGGCTGACTTTCCCCTTGGCTCAATGGGTGGTGTGGAGTTCTACCTATGGGGCAGGAGTCTTATGGAGTGCTGGCGGTGCTCTTTATGTTTTCCTGGTTATTTGGGGGATTGTTTCTCTTCAGCGTCGTTCATGGACTTGGGGTGTTGCGGTGGGGGTTGTTCCGATTTTGCAATCGCTGATTATGGCACTGGTAAACATCTCCTCGGATTTTCGCTACCAATATGGAGTGTTCCTGATTGCTTTGTTCAGTCTGGGAATGTTGTGGATGGGAAAAACTGCCAGATCATCTGGATAGGCGATGCAAAACAAGCGCGGCCACCTTGGCAAGTTGAAGGATTTCTCGTTCGTTTGTTTTTTCCCAATGGGCTTTACCAGACATGATCAGGAATATACAACCTTCAGGTTCATCTCTTGCCATTAATGGAATTAATACCATTCCTTCCTCTGGTGGGAGAAAGGCTTTCAGTTCTCTCAGTGTATTTGGAATTTCGGTATTTGCAGGGATGCTCAAAACTTTCTCCGGGTAAAAAACAGTTTTCAAAAGAATATCGGCGGATATCTTTTTTGCCGCGATATGGGGTTGAGGACGCCATTGGGAAATTATCTCAAAGGTGTCTGAGGATTTTTCGTGACGCAAAAGAAATGCCTGGTAAGGGAATGAAGCAATTTCGCAAAACAGGGATAGAATCTCAGCAGGTGATCTGGCATTCAGCAATCGCTCAACCCTATCTTCCCAGGACCGTTTTTGTTCAATGATTTTTTTGAGTAGCCTGTTGATAACCCAATTGGATTATCTGTTTACTCAGAGCATCTAGAATGTCAATCAGGAATTCATGATGTTGTTCTGTTACCGGGCTTCCGTGTAGAGTGATGTTAAACGACCCCAGAGTTCCGTCACCGGCCTTAAGAGTGGCTAAATTCTTTTCGGCGGAAATTTTTGCTTGAGAAAGAAAAGGCACAAATTCACCATTCCAGAGTGCTAAACGCTTTTCCTGAATGTCACTCCCCTGATGTTTGGGATGAGCGTTCAGTTTTTCTGTAAGCGAAGAAGTTGAACGCCTCAATTCTTTGCTCAGAGCATTCAAGTGGCTAACCAGTGCTTCAAGGATACTTTCGATAAATCCTTTTTCGATTTCATGGAGGGGTTTATCTGTTTTATAAAGGGTGATTTTCCCATTCTGGTGAGTGTTCAGCGAAAAAGGTATGGAAATGGCAGGAAGTGTAGAAGTTTTGGGTAACTCTGCATGAATGTAAAGATCCAGAGCAGGGTAATAAGTTCTTACGATTTCCTGGGGTAAATAGACAGCGGAGGTACTTTCGACAATAGGCGACCGCTCGGGAACGGGAGGGGGAATTTCCAGTTCACCTAGTAAGCGCTTGATTCGCTCTTCAATTTGAGCGGGGAACCCTTCACTCATTTGTGGAAGTTGCCTTTCCATCTGGGGTGAGGCTAAGACGAATTTCTGCCCGTTCAAACCCCAGGGCTTTGCTTAATTCCTGCAAGGCTACCTGGAGTGCTTCATCAATCGACCGGGTTTGTTGAATCCGTGCCTTAATTTCCTTTTCGAGGAAATAGAATTCTTTCTGCTTTGCTAAAGCGTCTTTCTCTACAAGAACTTTCCAAACAGCCTGGGCAATCTGAGTAAGGGTGGTTAACAGGAATTGTTCTTCCTCGCTAAAGACTTGATTTTGTTCGGAAACAAGTTCCAGGGCACCAAGTCCTTCGAGAGGAATTTCCAGCATTCTTTTCATTCCTGGCAAAAGAATGTGAGGGGGAATGTTGGTCTCGCTAGCCGGATTGGCAATCAGAAGAGTCTGTTGTTGTTTGTAAGCCCGTACTGCTGGATAACGGCTGGTAATTGGGAAAGTAAGAGATGTATCTGTAGTTATATCTCCCTGGCTTGCGATCAGAGAAAGCGTTTCATGTTCAGCCTGGTAAAGGTACATCCTGGTCAGGTATAGCCCTAGGTGCTGGTGAATCAATTCTGTAAAGACTTGCCAGAAACGTGAAGGATCAGGCTGATTCAAAAGTTGTCTTGTAATGTCAAGAAGGTTACGAAACAGTGCAGATTCCCGAACATTCTCCTGTTTCTCTTGGGGGTGTTCCAGAGCAGACGGGCGGAAAGAGCACGCAATGCTGCCACCGGGAAAAACTTTTACCCAAAATTCCACCCTCACCCTTAATCCATCAGGGGACTGTGCTTCATAGAGAAAGGACTGCAGCAACTGTGGGGCTTTTCTTGCTCGGCTGACTGTTTCGGTAAATTTTTCTGTAAGATCGTCGGGGAAAAAGTCGGAATACTGATGACCAATCAAATGCTCTATCGGAAATAAAGTGCCGAGTAGCGGGTCTTGAGAAGGTTTTGCTTCTGCCAGATAACCTTCTTTGTCAAATAATAGTATCCCATCCGGAATACTCTGTACCATCATCTCGGGATAGGCAATATCACGGCTCTGGTAATCAATTAATTGTCGTTGCAGACGGGAGATATGCTCGCGGGCTTTGATGAGCTCGGTGACCAATTGTTCTCGTGTTTTGTCTAAATCGTTCATATTCCCCCAGCAACTTTACTAATCCTTCATTCTTCTATTCTATGGTATTCTTCCCAACCCTTCAATTTGTATAGAGATTTTGTAATCAATTTGGCATGGAATTTTTCTCTTTAAGCAGAATTTCTGCTAACTCTGAAGTTGTTTCCAGGATTAAGTCTGCTCCTGCGCAAACCAGTTCCTTGTGTGTGCCGAATCCGCACAATACTCCTACGGTTTGTGCACCGGCTTTTTTGCCGGCATGAATATCTACTGTAGTATCTCCAACCATCAAACAGGCAGAAGGTGGAACATTCAACTTTTCTGCCGCCCAGAGAATAGGGTCTGGAAAGGGTTTGGTGAATTTGCATGTATGGGCAGAGACGATGACTTGAAAAAGAGAGGTCAGGTCAAACTGTTGGAGAAAAGCAAGAGTAGCCTCTTCATCTCTGGCACTGACAATTGCAAGCGGATAGTACTGAGCAAGCGTCTGTAAGGTTTTGTCCATCCCGGAAATTAACCTGAAACGGGAAGGACGCGGATGGAATTTTCGTACGAAAAAATTAAATAACCTTGAGGCTTCATCATCCAGATGAAGTCGATCCAGAAGATTGTAGAGCAAGTTTCCTGGAGACTCAATTTCCATGACAACCCATCGAGCCAGATTTCGCAGGCGTTGCTCACCAACCCAGCCTTTCAGGAAAGATATACCTTTAAGCACCCTTTCTGCCCATTCGTCATCAGTGTCACTCAGGGTGCCGTCAATATCAAAGCAAATGGCTTGGATTCGAGAAACATCTAAAGGCATTGGTTTTATCCTTGCATATCATTTTCGATGGACACATTGGAAAGGTATTTTTGCCTTAAGATTGAGATTGGTTGGAAGATTCCTTGTTCATCGAGGAAGAACCATCGTTCCCAGCCATTGGTTGGGTGACCACAAATTTTTTCCGCGGTCATGTGGATGGAGCCCTTCCATCCGTTTACAGAAAGATGCCCATCGGATAATACCACGGCGCGAATCTCAGGGTTGCGGTCGAAAAAGAGAATTTGTCCGGGTTGGACCAGGTTTTGTTCGACCAGTCTTCCAAATGGCAATCGGCTTTTTCGTGACCGAACAGGTAAAGCAAGTGCTTGCTGGGGGTATGGCTCGATTTGTTCAATCCTCTGTCTTGCCAGTTCGATATATCGAGGTTCTTTTTCAATTCCAATCCAGTTCCTGCCCAGACGACGTGCCACAGCGCCGGTCGTGCCGGTGCCAAAAAAAGGGTCGAGAATCACGTCTCCGGGCCGAGTAGTTGCTAGGATAATGCGATACAAAAGGGCTTCAGGTTTCTGGGTGGAATGCACTTTTTTGCCATGGATGCGGATTCGCTCCGTACCTGAACAGATGGGAATGTACCAATCGGACCTCATTTGCAGGTCTTCATTGAGGGCTTTCATGGCATGGTGATTAAAAGTGTAATTGGCACGTCTGGACTTCACAGCCCAGATCAGGGTTTCATGAGCATTGGTGAAACGCACGCCACGAAAGTTTGGCATGGGATTGGACTTAATCCAAACCACATCATTTAAAATCCAGAAACCCAAATCCTGTAAAATAGTGCCAAGGCGGAAGATGTTATGGTAAGTTCCAATGACCCAAATCGCTCCATCATCCTTGAGCACTCGCCGACATTCTGTCAGCCATGAGCGTGAGAATTCGTCGTATTCGGCAAAACTGGTAAACTGATCCCAGGAATCATTGACTGCATCTACCCTTGAGCGATCGGGACGATATAAATCCTGCTGTAATTGCAGGTTGTAAGGTGGATCGGCAAAGATTAAATCGATGCTTTGATCGGGGAGAGAGGGTAGAATTTGCCGACAATCTCCCTGAAGGATTTGGTTGAGCGGCAAGGTGGGATCAAATTCGTCCATGGGTTAAGTGTATTTTACATGATTCACAAAACTCATGATACTTGTTATCCCATTCTCATAAGATGAGGTGTTTATGCATTCTGTCCAAATAGGCGCCTTGGTTGTATTTCGGCAAGAACCTGCCAGAGTCATCCGGGTGGGTGAGCGCTGGGAGATTGAATTAGCCAGTGGGGAAGTTCAGCGTGTGCGCCCAAAGGATGTTGTGGTGTTGCATCCCGGTCCCCTTCAGGACTTCAAAGAATTACAAAAACCTGCCTCTGGGGACCTTCAAGGTGCCTGGCAGATTCTGACTGGAATGACCACTACCCTGGCAGAATTATCCGAGTTAGCGTTTGGTGCATACACTCCTCAAACGGCATGGGAAGTCTGGAAGAACGTCATGGAGGGAAAGTTTTTCAAGGGAACCCCTGAGGCAATTCAAGTTCTCTCGGAAAAAGAGGTGAAAGAAAAGGAAGAGCAAGAAAGGGCTCGGCAAAAAGCCGAAGAGGAATGGCAAGCCTTTCTATTTCGAATAAATCAGAAACTCTACGTTGAACAGGATGTTCGTTATCTCAAAGAGATTGAACAATTTGCCTGCGGGCTGATGAAACGTTCAAGAGCCTTACAGGATTTAAAGCGGGCAGAAACGCCCGAAAATGCTCATCAACTTTTACTGGAAGTGGGTTACTGGAAAGAAACTTACAATCCGTATCCCCGTCGGTTTCAAGTTCCTCTTCAGGTGCCCGTTTACCCTTTGCCGGGGCTTCCAGAAGAGCCTCGGAAAGATCTGACGCATCTCCTTTCCTTTGCTATCGACGATGCAGGAAGCGAAGTTCCTGATGATGCGATTAGTTTCGATGAAGGAAGAATTTGGGTTCATATTGCTGACCCTGCGGCATTAATTCTTCCAGACACACAAGCCGATCGGGAAGCGCGAGCACGGGGTGAGTCACTTCACCTTCCCGAAGGCACCGTGCATATGCTTTCCGAAGATGCCATCTCAAAATTCGGTTTGGGGAAGCAGGAAATCTCCCCTGCACTGTCCATTGGAATTTGTTTATCCCCAAGTGGAGAAATTCAGAATGTTGAGATAGTACCTTCTCGGGTTCGAGTGTCACGGTTGACTTATCAGAATGCAGAGGTTTTGATGGATGCCCCCCTGTTTTCAGAGATTGAAAAATGGCTTGGGTTTCATAGAGAAGCCCGCTTGAGACATGGGGCTGTTGAACTGGATTTACCTGAGGTCAGGGTGAAAGTTGATGAACATCAGAAAGTAGAAATTCAACCGGTCCTATCCTTACGAAGTCGTCGGATGGTAGAAGAAGCAATGCTTCTGGCTGGAACTGCGATTGCTCAGTGGTGTATAGAAAGAAATGTGCCCGTTCCTTTTACCATCCAGGAAGCACCTGAGCAGCGGGTATCGGGTGACACTCTGGCAGATATGTATGCGATGCGACGCTGGATGAAACGAAGTCAATATCGATCGGCACCAGCAGAGCACGCCGGCCTGGGATTAAAGTTCTACGTTCAGGGGACCAGCCCGTTAAGGCGTTATCTGGATTTGGTAGTGCATCAACAGATACGGAGTTTTCTCCGTGGAGAGAAACTGCTTAGCGAGCAGGACATTCTGGAGCGAATTGGAGAAGTGGAGGTTCTCTTACCCTCTCTCCGCCAGGCAGAAATTCTCTCCGAAAAGCACTGGACGCTGGTGTATTTGCTCCAGAATCCTCATTGGAGTGGAATGGCACAGGTAGTGGATTTGCGCCCTTCCGGGGTGGTGGTTTTGATTCCTGAACTGGCATGGGAAACTACATTGCCCTCTTCTCATGGATTGGTGAAGAATCAACCTGTCAAGGTGGAATGCGTTGACGTAAATCTACCACGTCTGGAAGCGCATTTCCGTTTGTTACCATGAGATTTTTATCTATTTTGTAATGAAATATTCTTTATGAACATGCTATAATCATTTCAGTAATTTTTGATGCAAGGGGGCTATATGTTCTGGAAGAAAACCTTTGCGTTTTTAGCCATTTTCGTTTTGGTAAGCATTTTCTTAGGCTTAGCCACCCCTGACCTATCCAGTGCCCAGACGGTTCCGACGATGGCACCTACGACGGTTGTCCCACCACCAGAGGAACCTGTACCCACTCCTAAGAGCAAGGGTGCTCCACTTTACTGTGTAAAAGCACCGCTCAGCAAAGAGGTTGAGGTGGAATTGTCTCTCTTACGCTTCCCCGAGACAAGGAATAAAGACATTTGGGGTGGGGTGATTAACCCGCCTGGCACCGCTTGTGATGAGGCTGTGGAACTCGTTTGCAAAATCCCTGTGCGTTATTTACCCCAACGTTCCCAGTTAAATTACTGGCGGGAAGCTCTGGAGGTTCGACAGTATGTGAAGGGGGTTGTGGATGATTCGCAGTCATGCCGTCCCAAGAAGGTTTACTTTGAATTAACCTGGTATGAGCGCTGGGTTCATGACAAAATGCCGGAGCGTTTTGGGTTCTTCTGGTTCAATCCGAACAAGAAGGAATGGCAATCCTGTGAAGACGTGTCTTTTGAACCCGAAGTGGGCAAGTACGGACGTATTTCCTGCTCCACCCTGGAATGGGGATATTTCACCCTGGGGTGGAAGCCCCCAAAAAACAAATAACCTTCTTTGGAGTTGACGAACGGGGTGATTGAGCGTCACCCCGTTGTTTTCATCTCATGGTACGATATTCTTCAATGAAGCGATTCCTCTCTCCCTTTCTCATTGCTACTCTGGTTGGGGGTATCTTTTACCTTCCTCTTTTACCCGAACGCATCACATGGCAAAATCAGGGAGCAGATGGGGGGGATTTCCTTGCAGCCATTCTCACACAGGGTGTTCCTCATCCGTCGGGGTACCCGCTTTATCTTGTTCTCGGAGCGGTTTTTCAAAGTTTTCCAGTTCACACGCCATACTGGAGGGGGGCTTTGCTTTCTGCGCTGTGTATGGCGATGGCCGCTGGTCTCCTTGCCCTTTGGGTAGAGAAAGTTGTTTTCAAGGCGAAACCCTGGGCAGGGGCAGTTGGAGTGTTTTCTGCTTTTCTCTGGCTTTCCACGAGACTGGTCTGGTCTCAGGCACTGATCGTAGAAGTTCATGGACTCCATGCGCTGGTGGTGATGATATGGGTGTGGTGGATCAGCGCTCTGATGGGGGAAACCTTGCTTTCCATAAAAACGCTGTGTTTGCTCGGCGGCATGGCTGGATTGGGTGTCGGTAATCATTTGTCTATTGTTTGGTTGTTGCCTCTGGTTCTCTGGGCTGGAATAGGTTACGGAAGACGTACTTCCTGGAGATTCGTGTTCCTTCAAGCGATATGCTTTGGGTCAGGGCTTCTTATTTACGGGATATTGCCTCTACGAGCGCAGGCATACCCCCCTGTCAATTGGGGGGGAGCCAGTGACTGGCAAGGATTTTTATGGCTGGTCACTGGAAAGATTTACCAGGGAATGCTGTTCAATGTCGACGGGGAACAATTCCTGTCTCGCTTGTCTGCTTTTGCGGATTTGTGGTTGAAAGATTTCAGCGTGTTGGGGGTGTTGCTGGCGCTTGGGGGGGTGCTTATTGCGTATCCTACCCGTGTGGGAAAAATTTTGCTCTGGATTTTTCTTGCTTTCGCTTCTTTTTCGCTTGGCTATGCTGCAGAAGATTCGCAGGTTTACCTGATTCCTGCCTGGATGGCTTTGAGCATGGCGACGGGAATTGGACTGATGGAAATTAAGAATTGGAAGTGGAAAACATTTCCAGTGGGTTGGGTGTTGATATCCCTTTTCCTGTTCTGGGTGGTGTGGTGTATCCCTGCAACTCTTCGTGAGGTCGATGTGCGATACAAAGGCGATGCTGCAGACTTTGCCGAGCGTACCCTCCAGTCATTGCCCTCGAATGCTGTCATCGTCACGATTCGAGATCAGGATACTTTTCCTCTCTGGTATTACCATTTCGGGTTGAAACAACGACCGGATGTGCGAATTGTGGTGTTGCCTCTGACCCCTTTCGCCTGGTATCGTCAATCTCTCCAGAAGGCATATCCTGATTTGCATTATCCATCTACAGATTCAGGGGGAGAATGGGGCGAAAAATTGCTGGCACTGAATTCTGACCGGGCTATTTGCCAGACGAAAGTAGATTTACACCCTTCAATAATAATAGCCTATGAGTGTCAGGGTAACTGAACATTCCTGCTCTTTAAAACGATGTTTTCCCCTTATTGCGAAGGGAGGGACGTTTATTCTGGTAGTGTATTTCTGTTTTTGGGAGATTGATTGGAAACCAGTTTTTCATATTCTGGCTTCAGTAGATTGGAAATGGGGAACTTTATCGGTCTTAAGTTTTTTCTTCACCCTGGGGATGAAAATTTTACGCTGGGGTGTTTTGCTGCGCCTGGTTGGGGGAGAGCGCGATATGGTAGCCTCTCAAGACTTGATTGCTCCTTTTTTCGTTGGACAAGCGGTCAATATCGTCATGCCGTTTCGTGGAGGGGAAGTCCTACGGCTTTCCTGGTTAGGGGTGAAGGATAAAAGATTAATGCTTCCCGGTGCCTTCAGCATCCTTTTGGAGAAGTGGGAAGATTTGTTATTTCTTTCTCTTCTGACCCTTGTACTTGCCCCGTGGGTTTCTGAATGGATAAAGTTTCCGCCAGTTTATTCCTGGTTTCTTGCAGGGTTAGTTCTCTTGATCCTTGGAGGTGTGGTCTGGGCAATTCGTTTTTTCAATCTTCAAAGCATCTCATTCATTCCCCAGCCGTTCAGGGAGGTTTTGGGACCTGAAATTGGAAGGTTGCAACAGCGTTTAAATCTCACCAAACGACACCTGTTTCTGGTATTTCTATCGGTTTTCCTCAGTATGCTCATTTGGGGAAGCATGATTCTCACCAATCTTTTTACCCTGCAGGCTCTGGCTTTGCCCGTGAACGTCAAAATCGCTGGGGTAATTCTTGTGTTTGTTTACGTGTCATTAATCCCTGCCTTGATTCCGGGAAATGTGGGTCCATTCCATGGAGCAGTGGTTTTAGGAATGTCCCTGTTTCAAATTCCATTGGCTCCAAGTCTATCTTTCGCCATTTTGTTACACGGTATTGTCACAGTGTTTCCCTTAGTTGTCTCGGCTCTGATCCTTTTCTGGGGACGATGGAAAAAACCATGAAAGCCAGTGTCATCATTCCAGCCAAGGACGCTGCCGATACCCTGACTGCCTGTTTGGAGGCAGTGCTCCATCAGACAAATTTGACTTTTCTCAAGGACTATGAGGTTATTGTCGTGGATGATGGTTCCAGCGATCAGACTGCAGAGATTGCCTGTACTTTTGCTGGGGTTAGGGTTATCCGTCAAACCAACGCAGGACCTGCGGCTGCCAGGAATCGCGGGGCTTGCGAAGCCCGTGGGGAGATCCTGGTTTTTACAGATGCAGATTGTGTTCCCCATGCAAGGTGGTTAGAAACCCTTTTGAGTCGTTTTAATGATGGGGATGTAATTGGTGTAAAAGGGATTTATTCCACAAGCAGTGCCAAACCCGTGGCGCGATTTGTTCAGATTGAGTATGAATACAAATATGAAAGAATGAAACCGCTGGAACAAATCGATTTTATTGACACCTATTCTGCTGCTTACCGTAAGGATGTATTTCTACAGAATGGGGGATTTGATCCGGTCTTCCCGGTTCCTTCTGTAGAAGATCAGGAATTTTCTTTCCGTTTGGCGCGTAAAGGGTATCGTTTGGTCTTTGAACCAAATGCTATAGTTTCGCATAGTCACGATAAAAACATTCAGGAATACTTTCAAAGGAAATTCTGGATTGGGTACTGGAAAGCAGTAATGCTTAACTGGCTCCCGGAGAAGACATTTCATGACTCTCACACTCTTCCATCTCAGCGCTGGCAAATTTTCCTGTTGGGGCTGATCTTTCTTTGCGCTCCATTAACCCATGTATTCCCGAGATTGCTCTGGGGCATGGCAGGTTTTGGTGTGGTTTTCTGGTTGACAGCCTTACCTTTTCTGATGTTTCTGGTTAAGAAAGATCCATATCTGGTTCCCTATAGTGTTGTTCTGATACCCACCCGAGCATTTGCACAGTTAGCCGGCATTGTTTGGGGAATCTTCAGCAAGCCTCGCGCGGTTCGCAGGAAGGGTTTGAGCGCTGTAGAGCGCTTTGTCAAGCGGGCAATGGACCTGTTTGGCGCAAGCATTGGTGGAGTGATTTCTCTCCCTGTAATTTTGCTCAGTGCGCTGGCCATTAAGTTGGATAGCCCTGGCCCGGTGTTTTTTATCCAATGGCGGGCAGGAGAAAATGGCAAACCCTTCCGTATGGTGAAATTGCGCACGATGGTGGTAGGCGCAGAGCAATACAGGCAGAATTTGGAACCGCTTTGCCCGAATGGCGGATTGGCTTTCAAACTGTCCAATGACCCCCGTGTGACCCGTGTTGGGCGCTTTTTACGCCGGTGGAGTCTGGATGAACTGCCTCAATTCTGGAATGTCTTGAAAGGGGAGATGAGTCTGGTAGGTCCGCGTCCTGAAGAATTGTCGGTTGTTGCCCGCTATACCGATCGGGAACGTCAGCGTTTGATTGTCAAGCCGGGCATGACCGGTCCCATGCAGGTGGCTGGCAGGGCGGACCTGGATATATCCTCACGTTTAGAATTAGAGTTGGAGTATATCGAAAAATATTCTCTGTTGAAAGACATGGTCATTCTGGCTCGTACCTTGCCGGCAGTGATTCTGGGAAAAGGGGCTTATTAAGCAAAAAACGGCGGACACCCGCCGTTTTTGCTCAGAAATACCATACCGGCTTATGGGTAGGTGTTGTTCCAGAACCAGTTATATGCGTAATAGCCGGACTTGGAAGATTGCAAACGGATGGCGATGCGACTCTTCCCTCGCATGCTCTCTGGGATGGTGAATGTCAAAGTCAACGTGCCGCCTGAGCCACTGGAAATAGTCTCCACTTTAACCTCGTTGATACCCAATGTCCCGTAGTTATTCATGAGCACATCAAAAGTATCGTTTTGAGGAAAATTGCTGGTTACGATGGTAACGCTGGTATCCCGTACCACGCTTTGAATTCTAAAAGTCGGGATAACCCCAGGGGGAAGAGATGGAACAGGACTCTCAGCGGGCGGGGTACTGGGCGGGATAGAGGCTTCCGAAGTGGAATTATTCCAGAACCAGTTATAGGCATAATACCCGGAAGTTGGTGATTGGAGCCGAATAGCAATTTTGGTTTGCCCGCGCATGGCTTCTGGAATATTGAAGGTGAAAGTCAGGGTTCCTCCGCTGCCCGAATTGACCTGATCGACCTTGATTCCGCCAATACCCAGAGTGCCATAATAATTCATCAACACGTCAAAGGTAT
Source organism: Anaerolinea thermophila UNI-1 (assembly GCF_000199675.1). GTDB lineage: Bacteria > Chloroflexota > Anaerolineae > Anaerolineales > Anaerolineaceae > Anaerolinea > Anaerolinea thermophila. The sequence continues at coordinate 2,191,957 of NC_014960.1, read as the reverse complement.
CGTTGGCAGGGAAGTTGGCAGTTTGAATAGTCACCGTTTTATCCCGTTCGACAGCAATAATCTTGAATGTGGGAATCACAAACGGTTTTGAGGGAGCCTGTCCGGTGCCACTGGTTGGTTTATTCCAGAACCAGTTGTAAGAATAGTACCCCCTCTGGCTTTGCAGGCGAATGGCGATTCTTGCCGCATCTTTCAGGAAAGAAGGGATATTAAAAGTCCAGGTGAGCACTCCCCCAGAACCCGAGTTGACAGTGGCAACTTTTTCGCCTCCGATTCCCAGTGTGCCGTAGTAATTCATCAGCACATCAAAATCGGTATTTGGGGGGAAGTTCGCAGTCCGGATGGTGACACTTTCCCCCGGAACCACCGAAACAATGAAGATGAGAGGAATGGGGAATGTGGGGGGTGGGGCTCCTACTCGCGTGGGAGTAGGGGTATCGGGGGGCTCACGCGTAGGGGTGATGGTAGGCAGAGTGCTTTGTCCCTGGGTGGCGCCTTGGGTTGTTGTCCATGTACCTCCCATCCATGCCAGAGCAAGCACAAGAGCAGACAACACCAACACAATGAATTTTTTCCCTGAAGACATAGAAAAATCCTTTCCGATCAGGGCAAACATCCTTCCTCTGGCATCAATGGAGCCATGTAGTTTATAAACGTTTGCCCGATCAAAGTGAGTTGTGGGGGAGAAGTATCAGGGTCGTATAGAGAACCTCCGAACCAGTAGCGATGTTCATTGAGACTATACCAGAACCAGCGTTGCACCAGACGATTCCCATCTGCCGGGAGGCCGGTGGTTGTACTGGTGGCTGTGCGTAAATAATCGAAAGTGTTCACCATGTATTGTGCCGTCACAGAGTCGGGTAAAGTGGTCAAATTGTCTTCTGGCCTGGTGATGGGAGGCAGAAGGCTTCCATATTCTGTGATCCACAATGGTTTATTTCTTAGATTATTATTGTACATCCATTGACGCATATTTTGAATGCGGGACTTGAAGCGGTTAATGTCGTAGGTTTGTGCCGGGGTAAGGGCTTCCGGGAGGATTTTGGTCTTGCATGTTCCATCTGGATTGGTGGTGATACAGTACAAATAAGGATCATTGTAATCTTTGGGAACGCCTGTGCCCCATTTATTATCGATGATTCCGTCATCATTGTGGTCTTCATCCTCGTTCAGGATGAATGCGTGAATGCTGAGAAAATCAATCAACCCGTATGCTGTAGAAGCATTTCCACTGTCCTGAATGAGTCTGGCAAGAGCCATTTCCAGATAGCGGAAACGTACTGCAGTGGGTTGAACAACACTGCCAAACCCCAGTTTGGCGGTAGGATCAGCCTGCCGAATTGCTGTGGCAATGACATAGTAGCGATGTCCATATTGACTGGCAGTGACATTGTCCTGGTAGATTCCATGTCCCTGGTACGTTGTATCCGGTTCATTGCCAATTTGCCAGTAACTGCCCGGGTAGGCTCTGGCAAGGTTTGCTGCATAATTGGCAACTTGGACGTCATCGAACGGATCGCTTACGCTGATGACTCGGAGGTAAGTTACATCCCCGGGAAGAACGCGGCCGGGATTGTTGTTCCAATCCACAAATCCGCCTACTTTGAATTGTGCAAGTGAAACGGCATACCCCGCGTTCTCAGGAATGGCTGCAATACCAAAACGGCAGGATGTGGTAGCCGCACGGCGAATCAGAGGTAAATACAATGTGGTGCTTGTTTGCGCTTGAGCAGGCACCGCCTGAACTGTCCCTGATAAGACAAGGAAGATACAAATGACAAGGGTGGAAAAAAGAGTTGGCTTTTTCATAGTGTGTCCCCCGTTTAAGTACAATTTTATTTCTGATTGGATTGAGTCTTTCTCTGGCGAGTGATGATGATCGCAATCACAACTCCACCTCCGATTACACTGAGTCCGCAAATGAGTAAATACAAAGACTTCAACCATTCAGTTGCAGAAACCATACCAGGGGTTTCAGGTGGTGCGGGCGAAGTGTTTGACGGGATGGGCGTTTGGATATCGTTTGCTTTAGCACCTTCACTTGTGGGAGGAATCGGAGATGGGGAGGATGCAGACGGTTGCACCTGGGTGGCTCTGCTCTCTTGTATTGTGGGAGTATTGGAGGACAAAGTGGAGCTTATTCGTGTTGGGGTATTTCTTGCCTGAGTGGGAAGGGGTGGGGTTGGTGAGGCTACAGGGTTGACTGCAGAGGGTGTGACCGAGGGAGCGGCTGTGGGAACCGTTTGCATTATCACGCAGGCGTAAGTAGAATGATATAGTAGAGAAAGTAAAAGACAGGCGAGAATACCCCCTGGCAGTAAGGTGCGCCTTAACTTTGTCCCCATGTTTGCTCCTGGGTGGTGGACAGTGATAATTCATTATAGCAATAAATCATCGTCTTCGAACGTTTCGGATTCGATTCAAAAATCCTCATGCGCAAACCGAAAGTCTTTGCGTTTCTGGCTTTTTGCGAGTATCCTCTTCCTGCTCGTTGTTTGGATCTCTATCTTGCTCTGGCATGCGGCCGGGCTTTACCAACTCATGCGTCAAGCCAAACAACTTAATCCCTCGGATTTTCTTCACGAGGCTCCTTCTCTTGTTCATCAGGCTCGCAATCACATGGAGGGGATTTACTGGGGGATGTTGCCTGTATTTCCGGTGGCGGATGCCCTGACATGGATTCCAGGATGGGGAAAACCTCTTTCTCAGATTGAGCCTCTGATATTGTATGGCGTGGCACTTTCTCGAGGCGCCGATGAAATGCTTCAGGAGATAGCCCCAGCCTTGAAATCTCTGGATGGACAGGTACCTTCCCCGGCATGGCTTGCTCAACTGGCTAATTCTCTTTTGGAAAAAAACACCTCAGCCAGAGAAGCAAACGGATGGTTTGTGGAAGCCTCTATAATTCGTAAAAATATTCACCCTGAATGGTTTCCGGAAAGATGGCGAACCATCTGGATGCAAAATGAGGCTTTGCTTTCAATGGCAGAATACGGAGGGCAAATGTTTCCCGTGCTTCCATCCATTTTGGGTGGTGAGCAACCGCGCCGATTTTTAATCCTGGCTCAAAACAACGAAGAATTACGCGCAACGGGAGGGTTTATTTCTGGCATTGGCGTACTGGAATTGAGAGGTGGAAAGATTGTAGATTTTGATATTGCCGATTCTTACGCGGTAGACAATCCGAATGTGGTCTATCCCTCTCCGCCTGAGCCCATGGCATATTACATGAAAGCCGGTTACTGGGTGCCTCGTGATGCCAACTGGTCGCCGGATTTTCCCACCACTGCTCAAAAGGCTCTGGAACTTTATGCGCTATCAACGGGGGAGAAGATGGATGGGGTAGTTGCCTTTGACCAGGTTTTTATCGTGAATTTGCTGGAGGCTTTAGGCCCCGTCCAATTACCTCCGTCTCAGGAAAAGGTAGACTCTCACAATGTGATGCAGTGGATGGTGGAAGCATGGGCGCCGGATTCTGGAACAACCGATGATGTCTGGTGGGGAAAACGCAAAGAGTTTATGGGGTTGCTCGCCAAAGCCATTCAACGCAAACTCAGCGAATCAAGTGATGCCAGCACCTGGTTGAAAGTGGCGCAGGTTCTTCTGAAAAATGTTCAATCCGGGCATTTCATGATTTTCCTGAATGATGGGAATGTTCAACAGGTGCTTCGATCGCTTGGTTTAGATGCCGGTGTGCACCCGGGAAAGGGTGATTTTTTGATGCTGGTGGACACCAATATGGGATTCAACAAAGCCGATGCTCTTGTGGATCGTTCGTTAGTCTATACCGTTGATTTGAGTAACCCTGAGCGTCCTGTAGCCAGGCTTCAGGTGCATTACCAGAACCATGCCCTGCCAGGGATTCCCTGTCAGCATCATGCTGAATATGGGGATACTTACGAATCTCTGAGACAAAGATGTTACTGGAATTACTGGCGTATCCTCACCCCTGCGGAAAGTCAACTTATATCTTCGCAGGTGCCGGCGATTTCGGCTGAACAACTGCTTATCCAAGAGCCTTATTTGGGGGAGGTGATAGTTCATTCAGAGGATACTGCATGGACAGAGTTTTCCGGCATGATTCTGGTCCCGGTGGCTTCCAGTGCAGAATTCTCATTGATATGGGAGTTACCTTCCTCGGTGATACAATCCAGTAATGACGGAAACCTATATTCATTACGTCTTCAGAAACAACCAGGCATCCATTCCTTGCTGGTGAAAATTATTGTCCGCTTTCCTGAAACAGTGAAAGTTTTTCCTATGGAGAATGGTTGGAAAAAACTCAACGAGAAGAACGAATGGGTTGGGCAGGTTGAGATTGTTGAGTCTATAGAAGAACTTAAGTTACTGTTTCGATAAGAATCGATCATGTCAAAGAAGTGGTACGCCATCCAGAGTAAACCCAATAAAGAACAGGCTTTATGTGAACAATTCCAGAGTCGTGGAATTGAGGTTTTTTATCCTCAAATCCGGGTTAATCCTGTCAATCCACGGGCAAGAAAGATTCGTCCGTATTTTCCTGGCTACCTGTTTGTTCATGTAGATTTGGATGAAGTGGGCTTATCTGTAATCCGCTGGATACCCTTCGCTCGCGGCGTTGTTTCCTTCTCCAATGAGCCCGCTTCTGTGCCTGATAATTTGATAGAGGCTATCCGAAGGCGTGTGGATGAAGTCAATCGGGCTGGGGGAGAACTTCTGGAAACCCTGAAGCCGGGCGAACCGGTGCTGATTCAAGAGGGCCCATTTGCCGGATATGAAGCCATTTTTGATGTACGATTGTCGGGCAAAGAACGGGTGAGAGTCTTGATTCAACTTCTAAGTCAGCGGTATATCCCGGTTGAAATGCAAGTCGGCTCTTTAAAACCTCTGAAAACCAAAAATAAGGACAAACCTCACCCTCTGTAAAGTGATAAATGCTATCCAATTTATGGTATACTCGCCTGTGCCTGTGAAATAATTCACAGAGCAAGCGAGGCATGCTTTCTCACTTTTTATTAATCCTTTTGTGACAGAATTAGAAAGTATAGGAAAGGTTTTCATCAGGAGGAACTTCATGGATCTGGCGCATCAACCCCAAGTAGAACAGAGTATGAGTCTTCAAAGATCTTCCACAAACAAATGGAAGTTTATTGTGGGTGGTTTGTTGATTATTGCAGCGGTAGTTTATCTGATTGTGTCTTCAGCAACAGCCAATGCGCAGTACTTTATGACGGTGGAGGAAGTTCAACAGCGGGGGGCTTCTGTGGTTGGACGTGAGTTGAGGGTTTCTGGGGCAGTGATTGGGGAATCGATTCAGTATGACCCCCAAACCTTGCGCCTGGAGTTTGTGGTGGCTCATACCCCTGGTTCTCAGAAAGAAGTGGATGCGCAGGGTGGAATGGCGGCTGTGCTTCATGCGGCCGTGCTTGATCCCAATCGCCCTCGCTTGAAAGTCGTCTATCTTGGCGTGAAACCCGATTTGCTGACCAATGAAGCCCAGGCTATTATGACTGGACGTTTGGGAGAAGATGGGGTTTTCTACGCTGAAGAGTTACTGCTGAAGTGTCCCACTCGATACGAGGAGGCTTTGCCCGGGCAGGCTGAAAACTCTCGTAATGGGAACTAATCCCTGTGGATGTATGAGGTTCTTTCTATTATCCTAACAAATTTTGGTGAGAAGGTTCTCGCCAAAATTTGTGTCTATCAGGAGAGCAAATAAGATGGTTGCGAATATCGGTCTGGGTTTTCTGGTGCTTGTTTTTCTGGTTTCGCTGTATGGGATTATTGCCAGCATCGTGGGGTTGCGAAAAAAATCCTTTGCCTGGGTTGAAAGCGCGCGTCTGGCAATGCTGTTAACTTTTCCTCTTATTTCTGTGGTAGTGGTTTCCCTGCTCATCCTGTTATTGACCAACCGGTATGAATACAGTTTCGTGTATGGTGTAACCAGTCGTTCAATGCCCCTGTATCTGAAAGTGACTGCATTATGGGGAGGGCAAGCGGGTTCATTAATCTTCTGGTCCTGGTTGCTTGCGGCATTTACCACTGCGGTTACCTTGCGCCAATGGGATCGGGATCGAGAGTTTCTCCCCTGGGTGATTTTGACGGGATTGGTGACTCTGGCGTTCTTCCTGAGCCTCTCCATTTTCTTTGAGAACCCCTTCAATCGCTTTTGGGGCACTGCTACAGGAGAGGTGGAAGCCGTCTTTCAACCGCAGGGTGCCATCCCCCTGATTCCACAGGATGGTCGTGGGCTTAACCCGCTTTTGCGTCATCCCGGAATGATCATTCATCCTCCCATGTTGTATTTGGGATTCGTCTCTTTTGTGGTACCGTATGCCTTTGCAATTGCTGCACTGGTCACAGGGCGTACAGATGACCGCTGGATTCGCATTACCCGCCGATGGACGCTGGTAGCGTGGTTATTCCTTTCTTTAGGATTGGTTTTAGGCGGGCGCTGGGCATATGATGTTCTGGGCTGGGGAGGATACTGGGGATGGGATCCGGTAGAAATTGCTGCCTTTATGCCCTGGCTGACAGGCACGGCATTTCTCCATTCGGTAATGATACAGGAAAAGCGCGGCATGTTTAAGCGCTGGAATATGATTTTAATTATTGTCACCTATGCACTGGTGATTTTTGGTACATTCCTGACGCGCTCGGGAGTTCTTTCCTCTGTTCATGCATTTGCCCAAAGTGCCATTGGCCCAATGTTCTTCGCTTTTATTGGTGTGACCTTTGTCATTTCTTTGTCCCTTCTTCTATACCGATGGGCAGATCTGGCTGATGAAGGTGTGTTATATTCGCTACTCTCCAGAGAGTCGCTTTTCCTGTTAAATAACTTACTGTTTATTGGCATTCTGATTGTGTGTTTCTCTGGAGTCATTTTCCCTCTGGTCTCAGAATTGTTAACCGGTCAGAAAGTTACGGTAGGCCCTCCCTTCTATGAACGGGCAACCGGGCCCCTATTTGCAGGGTTATTGCTTCTGATGGGAATTGCACCTTTATCCGCATGGGGACATTCTACCGTCAAGACGTTAGGAAAAGCCCTCTGGAAGCCTGCCTTGGTTTCCCTGCTAGCCATTCCTCTGGTACTCTTTTTAGGGGTCAGAAATGGCTGGGCAATCCTGGGGTTCTGGTTGGTGGTTTTTACCTCCAGCGTGACCCTCTACGAGTATGGGCGGGCAGTGCTTGCCCGCGCAAAACGCACTGGCGAATCCTTGTGGACTTCGTTGTGGCGGTTAGCCCAGAAGAATCGCCGCCGATATGGAGGATATACCATTCATCTGGGAATTGTCCTTATGGCGTTAGGGGTGATTGGAATTGAAATGTTCCAGTCTGAGACTCAGGCAACCCTGCGAGCGGGGGAGTCGGTTCAACTGGCAGGTTACACGGTGACCTTCAGACAACTGGATGAGTTTGATTTGCCCGATGGAAGAAACGTTGCGCGTGCTACAGTTGATGTTTATCGCGGTGGTCGGTATCTTGGCGAATTGCACCCCCGACGGGATTATTACTGGGATGCCAATCAGCCGATGACCATTCCAGGGACACGGAGTACGATGGAGGATGACCTGTATGTTTTGCTTGTGGACTGGCAACCCATTTCTTCGCAGGGCGCCACTTTCAAGGTATTCCACAACCCGTTGGTCAACTGGATGTGGTTTGGTTCTTTTGTGTTGATTTTGGGAACATTGATTGCTGCCTGGCCCGATCGTGACCTTGAACCACAGCGAATAGTAGCTTCCTCAGCGCTGCCTGTTCATGGAAGAGCCTCCTGAGGAAAGAGTTCCTCGTCTTTTCAGGATTGTAAGCACCTTAACAATTTATCTCTTTGTGGGAACCGGATTCTTTTGCTGGAAGGCTGAAGAAGCCCAGACACAGTGCGAGGGAAAAGATGTGCATCCTTCTGGTGAAATGGCTTCTACCATGTAACCGGCAAGTGGAAACACCTCTTCAGAACCTTCCCAGTGAAGCAGAGGGGTTTCGGTAATCATATTGCCGGTTGAATAACAGCCAGGATGGGCATGTAGCAAGCGATAGTGACTGGCATGTTCAACTTCTGTCCATTCAAGATGAGGAAGCCCTTGCAGAACCCGCACCTGAAGCTGTGGGATTTGTTGAAAGCATGGACTTTCCACTCCCGCTAAACTGGCAATCGTGGCTATCCCCGCCTGCGCAATCGCAAAACCAACGGGGAGGTTGATCTCTTCTATGGTATCGTGAATGGTGTGGTAATTGGGATTTTGATCCCGCTTTCCTGCACAGCCTGAAGTGGGAGCGTTGTAAAAATGGTTCTCCAGGACTTCGATTGCAGGAATGTCTGTCTCCCAGAAGGATGCATGGTCTGAGAAGGTCATGTTGTAACCGTCTATCAGATCGGTTTTGAGATTCAAATTGTAGGCAGAGATGAGCGATACCATGCACTTCCCCAGTGGCTTGGATTGTGGAAGGGTGCCCGTGTGAATTTCAAAACAGCCATCGCCATCCTGATCGTACCCGAACATGTCAAAGTTCAAAACCCCAGCCACGCCAGAAGTACCGTAATCTCTTACATATGCTTTGCTTCCGATCAAGCCCTGTTCTTCGCCTGTGAACCAGATGAGCCGAATGGTTCGGTCAAAGCGATAATGCCGAAAAATGCGTGCCATTTCCAGCAGAGTTGCCACACCACTGGCATTGTCCTCTGCTCCGGGAGCAAGGCGGAGGGGATCAGGGGAGATACTGTCCAGGTGAGCGGTAGCCAGAAGAAATTCTTCGGGGTGAGCAGACCCCGGAATAGTTAAGATAAGGTTCTTCCATGTCTCGCCACTGAACTGGAAAGATTGTTCTGCAATCCACTCTTTGGGGTACCACAGCAGTAGCCACTGGCGGATATACTCATACGCTTGGGCGTGAATGTTGCCCGAAAACAGTGCTGAAGAATAACGTGTGGTGATGCGGTAATTCTCTCCCCGAATTTGAACTGCTTCGCTCCCCGAAAGTTGACGAATCCACCTGCTCCAGTTTTCCTTGCTGGTAAGTGAGAGGATTTGTGAAACTTCCGGTGAAACCGTACAAAGAGGTAAATCCTGAACAGGAATATTGCGGGTTATTGCTCCCGGAGAAACGGGGAGCAAGAGAAATGTGAAAAATGCGATGACATAAAACAACCGATAAAAGAAAGAATGGAGTGCCATGGTTGTGATTCAGTGTAGCAAGATTGTGCTGGAAAAACAAGGCTGGTTTGTTGAGGTGAGATGAGCATGAAGAGAGCGCACCTTTGGATATTCTTTGGACTGGTTTTTCTGGCCGTTCTTAGCCAGATTGGGTATGCTCAGTCGCCTGTCCCGACCCCTTCAGATGATGAGGTGAACCGGATTGCCAAGCAGTTGTATTGTCCGGTGTGTGAAAATGTTCCTCTGGATGTATGTCCTACACAGGCTTGCAGTGAGTGGCGTGAATTGATTCGCCAGAAACTCATTGAAGGCATGACAGAGGAACAGATTAAGGAGTATTTTGTCCTTCATTATGGCGACCGGGTGCTGGCGGAACCCCCGCGTCGGGGACTTAACTGGCTGGTTTATATCTTACCGGTGGTGATTTTCCTGATTGCGGTGGTGATTACTGTGCGTATCCTGCGTTCGATGCGTAAGCCTGTCGCCGCGATGAGTAGCTCATCTTCTGCTTTAGAAATTTCCGAAGAAGAGTTAAAGCGCATTGAAGAAGCATTGAAAAAACAAGGGGATTAGGAGGAAAGGATGAGCGAGTCCACCGTTCCTGAAGGGCGAAGACTGCCTACCTGGATTATTGTTTTATCACTGATTGTGCTGTTGGCTTTCCTGGGCTTAATTGGGTGGGGTTTAAAACGTTCGATGAGTGGTCCTATCTCTATTGGACAAAAAGTGCCAGAGTTTCAAATGACCACCTTTGATGGACAAACCCTGCGAAGTACAGATTTTGCCGGAAAAGTAATTGTGCTTAACTTTTGGGCTTCATGGTGTAAACCCTGTGAACAGGAAGCCCGTGAGTTGGAAGAGGCCTATCAGTACTACAAGGACTCGGGGTTTTTCTGGGCTTAGCCTATGTAGATACAGAGTACAAGTCCAGAGAGTATCTAAAAAAGTTTGGTATTACTTATCCGAACGGTCCGGACCTCAGAACAGCGGTTTCCCAAATGTTCCGTATTCGGGGGGTGCCAGAAACTTATATTATTGATGCGAGTGGAAAACTGGCATATATCAAAATTGGTCCGTTCGATTCTACTCGCGAAATTATTGATGTAATTGAGCCACTCTTATCGCAATAACAGGAGACAAGGACTGATGGATGCTGGTTCATTGTTGATTATCCTTGCGGTTACAGTAATCGTAGGGGCTTTTATTGCCCGGCCTTTTTTTGTGGTTGAGAAGAAAAGCCGGGTACCCCTGGTGAATAACCCCGTAGAGCACCAGTATTCTGCTTTACTGGCGGAAAAAGAGCGACTTGCTCAGGCGTTGCAGGAACTGGATTTTGACAACGCTCTTGGCAAAATTCCTCAAGAAGATTATCCGCTCATGCGCGCTGCTTTACTTAAGCAAGCCGCTGAAGTTCTGCAGGCTCTGGAAAAACTTGAGCAGGAAATTGGCTTTCACGGAGTGTCTGTTGAAAAAGAGGTTCCAGGGGCTGTCCAGGTTGAACAATCTTCGGATGATATTGAGGAGTTGATTCGTCTGCGACGGAAGCAACGCCAGGAGCGGTCTTCCGGTTTTTGCTCGAAGTGTGGAAACCCGGTTCAGAAGTCCGATCGTTTCTGTCCTCGTTGCGGCAATGCTCTGGTTATGTTGGGTGAGGAGAAATAAAATGCGGAGACTGTTCCGTCAATTTTCATTGCTGGTATGGCTGTTGCTCTTTCTTCTTACAGGTTGTAGTGGATGGTCTTTGGCGGCAGATGTCACGCCACCGCCGAATTACACTCCCCAGGCTCCACGTCCGGTAGCGCAATCGGTCGCCGAGCCTTCGTCGTTATTCCCTCTCGTTCCTCCTGATCCTGCCCAGGGGAAGGTTATTTATGAGGAGAAATGTCTGCCCTGTCATGGCGAAAAAGGCGTGGGGGATGGACCTCAAGCCATGAACTTGCCCAACCCACCGCCTCCCATCGGGAGTCTTGAAGTTGCTCAAAATGCTCGTCCCGCAGATTGGTACGCGGTGGTGACTTCCGGGCGATTGGATCGCTTTATGCCCGGCTTTTCCGAGTCGTTGAGCGATCGTCAGCGATGGGATGTGGTGGCCTATGTCCTGTCAATGAGCATTTCATCCAGCGCGGTGGAGCAGGGTAAATCCCTCTTTGCGACTCAGTGCGCTGAATGTCATGGAGAAGATGGAAAGGGCATGGGGGCAGAAACAAACCTTTCTCGTCAAGAATTATTGTCGAATCGTTCTCTCCAGGAACTTGTAGAGGTAATGAGGAATGGAAAAGGGACTATGCCTCCTGTGGCTGGGTTGAGCAATGAGGACCTGCTTGGGGTAGCCATGTATCTGCGTACCCTGTCCTTCACAATGGTTCCTCAGGAAGAAATTTCCCGGTCTACACCCGAGAGTCAACCCTCTTCTGAAGCGGTTGCCGATCAGCCTCTCTCAAAAGTTGTCATAAAAGGGATGGTAAAGAATTCCAGAGGTGAAGCCGTAGCCGATGTTCCGGTGACGTTATATGTATATAGTGGCATGGAAATGACACTTGAGCGTTCAACAACTACTGGCACGGATGGAACTTACCGTTTTGAAGATGTTCCCTATGAAGCCCAACAAATTTACATTGCACAAGCCACTTTTGGAGGTGCTACGTTTAATTCTGAAGTTTTCCATGGAATAGATGCTCAAGGAACTGAACTGGTTTTGCCAATAACTGTGTATGAGACGACTTCTGATGTCAGCCTCGTAAAAGTTGAACGTTTGCACATTTTCTTTGATTTTTCCATTCCTGGAAAAGTACAGGTCGCCGAACTGTATATCTTCTCGAATACGGGGGACAAAGTAGTGGTGCCAGCATCCCCTGATCAGCCCGCTCTGCGTTTCCCCTTACCAGAAGGAGCGGCTAATTTACAATTTGATCAGGGAAAAATTGGTGAGAGGTATGTAATGCTGGATGGCGGTTTTGGCGATTTGACTCCCATTGCGCCAGGGCAGGGTTCATATCAGGTTTTGTTTTCCTATGAACTGCCTTATGAACGCAAAACCAGCATTAACCTTACCATGCCCTTTGATGTCACCGCCGCGGTAGTCCTGCTACCTCAATCGGGTGTGAAACTTCAAAGCAAGCAACTGATGCCGATGGGGCAACGCAATGTTCAGGATATGACCTTTGAAATGTTTACCGCAGGCAACCTGCAAGCCGGTTCTGCACTGGATATTCAACTCTCTGGAAAACCTGGAGGAAACACTGGAAATGCTTCCGGATGGGTTTCTATTGTGGTTGGGGCTGTGATGTTCGGGTTGGCGCTGATCGGGAGCGGTTACTGGTTGATCCGTCAACGTCGGCGAGCACAGCAGGATGTTCCCGAGATCCCAACCGGCGAAACCGAGGATGCACTGCTGGATGCCATCATTGCGCTGGATGATTTGTATCAGGCAGGAAAGTTACCCGAGAAGGTTTACCAGAAACGCCGCACGGAGTTGAAGCATCGCCTGGAAGCCGTCCGGGGTATAAAGAAAGAGTGAAGTTCATGGAAAACCGTGCATTGATTGAAGTGCAGGGTTTGGTCAAACGTTTTGGTCCCAAAGTGGTGTTGCGGGGGTTGAATTTTTCTGTTTTGCCCGGGGAGTTTGTGGCGCTTTTGGGTCCAAACGGTGCCGGCAAAACCACTTTTCTTCGTATTCTGGCGTCGCTGTCAAGCCCAAGTATGGGGGTTGTTCGTGTAGCCGGGTATCTCTTACCCAGAGAAGCTGCAGCAGTTCGCCGGAGATTGGGAGTGGTTTCCCATCTACCTCTGTTATATGGCGATTTGACGGCTGAGGAAAATCTTCGATTTTTTGGAAAGATGTACGGGGTAAATCCGCTGGAGGAGCGTATTCGGGAGGTGCTTCGGCAGGTGGGCTTGGAAAAACGCGCCAAAGATCTGGTCAGAACCTTCTCCAGAGGAATGCAACAAAGATTAGCCATAGGACGAGCCATTTTGCATGACCCGGACGTGCTTCTCCTGGATGAACCTCATACCGGGCTGGATCAGGATGCTTGCGAAATGTTAGATGCCATCTTAAGAGAGGAGTCAAGTCGTGGTCGTACCATCGTGATGACTTCACATGACTTGGCGCGTGTAGAGGATTTGTCCTCGCGTTTTGATGTGCTCTCTCGAGGCATTATTTGTGCGTCTGCCTTAAAACAGGATATACCTCAGGATGGACTGCTGGCATTTTACCGCCATGCGCTCGGAAATGGGCAGGTTCAAAGGGGGGTAGAATGAAAGGTTTCCTTCGGGCTATGCTGGCAGTGCTCTGGAAAGACCTTGCTGCTGAAATGCGCAGTCGGGAATTGCTTTCTGCCATGCTGGTTTTTGCGCTTTTGGTCATTTTTATTTTTAACTTTGCCCTCGATCTTGAACCTGCAACCCGTGCCAGTATTACCTCAGGTGTGCTTTGGGTCACTTTCATTTTTGCCGGTACTTTAGGGTTGAATCGCTCCCTGGCTATCGAAAAAGATCGCGGATGTCTGGATGGGTTACTGCTGGCTCCAGTGGATCGTGCAGCGATTTACTTTGGAAAAACTGCGGCAAACATGATCTTTATGCTTGTGGTTGCTGCGATTGTCTTGCCAGTGTATAGCATTTTCTACAATGTTAATTTGGTTGCCCGGCCGGGTTTGCTTCTCGTCATTCTCCTTGGGGCGGAAGGATATACTGCGATAGGGACCTTGCTGGCTACCATGGCGGTGCAAACGCGCACTCGCGATATGCTCTTGCCTATTTTACTTTTCCCGGTGGTTATCCCGGTGCTGGTTGCTGCTGTTAAAGCCTCGGCAGGCTTTTTGCAAGCCTTACCTTTTGAAGAAATTCAACCCTGGTTGAATTTGCTGGTTACGTATGACGTGGTTTTCACCGCAATTGCCTTTATGGTATTCGATTCCATTGTGGAGGAATAACATGAAAACACAACCTCGTTTGTTGGTCTTTACAGATGTTCTGGCTCTCTTAGCCATGCTGATAGCAACGGGTATGGTCTTCCTCTATGCTCCTATTGAACGAGTGATGGGACCTGTTCAAAAGGTCTTTTATTTCCACGTTGCCACGGGATGGGTGGGAATGTTGGGGTTCCTGGTGGCGGTTATAGCCGGGATAGCATACCTGATTACCCGCAAATCTCATTGGGACCTTGTGGGGGTAGGCGCGATTGAGATTGGTCTGGTTTTCATGCTGATTAATATCATTACAGGCTCTATCTGGGCACGACCCATTTGGAACACCTGGTGGACATGGGATCCGCGTTTGACCACTGCCACAATTATGGAACTCGTCTATGCCGCTTACCTTTTGCTCCGCCAGGGTATTGATGACCCTGAAAAACGTGCACGGTTTGGTGCGGTGTATGCCATTGTGGGCTTCATCAGCGTTCCATTGACATTTTTCTCCATCCGAATTTATCGTACCATTCATCCGGTAGTTATTGGGGGGGCAGATCCCACGGTGACGGGGTCCTTCTCCATGACACCGCCAATGGCGCAAACTTTTATGGTTAGCCTGATAGCCTTTTCGATTTTATTCATCAGTCTGTTGTGGCACCGTATTCGTCTGGGAGAGTTAGCCCAGCGGGTTGAGCAATTACGTTTGAAATGGATGCGTTAGGAAGAGATGGAGGTTTTCATGGAAGGTCCAGCCAATACCCTTTCATATATGCTTTTAGGGTATGGTGTCATTTTTGGCATCATGCTGATTTATCTGGTCAGTCTTGCGGTCAGAACCCGGAATCTGAAGCAGGATGAAGCCCTGCTTCAGGAATTAGACAAGGAAAACTCTCAAGAGTAAGAGCAAATCCCCCGCCAGGAACTTCCTGACGGGGGATGATGCTTAATTATTGGGTAACGTGATAATGAGTCGGTCCAGAAAGCGGTCCACAGCGCCAAACCGATACTTGTACTCTTCATCCCCTCTCATGAAATCAAATGCCTCGCGGTGATGTTCATTTGCCCACTGAAGTTGGTAGGCGACCAGCACCCATCCCGGTGAGAAATCCCAAAACCCCGGGTTGATGCCGGAATTGTAAATCCACAGACGGTTCAGCATATCAAATGCCAGGTATGCTGCTGCTTTGATGCCATCAATTTCCAAAAAAGCCAGATGTAAAATCCCTTTCTGATGTGCCCAGCGAATAACCTGTTTCATGAACTGACGCATCGGAGGAGTTAGAAATCGCTTTTTGGCTTCGTCAAACTCCATTAGTTGTATAAAAGCATTTATTTCTTCTTCCAGATGTTTTCCATCCTCTACCCGATACCAGCGTGTATTGAAACCCGAGGCTTCCAGACGTCGAATTTTCCTGCGAACTTCATGGCGTTGTTTCTTGTCCAGGGTAGCAAGATATTGCTCCCAGTCTCCGGGGAGTAAGATTTGTGGACAGCGATAAGCCCTCTCCGTTTGGGTGCTTCCTCCCATCCTTTGTGCTGTTTGGGTCAGGGCTTGAAGAGTCGGAGATGTTTCAAAGAGATTGTATAAATCGAGCATTTCCCATTGGGGTAGGGAGAGTTGACGCACAAAGGGGAGCAGTTGCTCACAAAAGTCCGCAAGGTACTCAGGTAAGACAACGAAATCCAGATAATCCGAGACTTCTACACTCCCCAGCAACATTAATCGAGGACATCCCCGAAAGTCAGGGGTATAGAAGAGGGGGGCAATACCTACCAGTTGTCCTTGATACCGTGCGGTAATCAGTACCAGTTGACACTCCTCCTGCCATTCACCTCCGCCACGGGTTTCCCACCAGATGGCAAGGTAATCCGGGTCTAAAAATGGAACATGGCAGGTGCTTTTGGGAAGTAGTTCAGACCACTCACGAATAAGTTGGGGAGAGAAACTGGAATGACAATCAAATTCAAGGTTCATGATGCTCTCTACCAGGATGTGAAACTTAGGATTCAGGAGAAGGAAGAATATCGGTGCCGGTTCCCAGACGGTAACCGTAACCGCGCACCGTTCGAATCCAGCGCGGATGTGTGGGATCACTTTCAATTTTTTGCCGTAACAGCCAGATATATCGGCGAACTGCGGAACGGTCGGAAGAGAGATAAACTCCCCATACCTGTTCGCTCAGTTCCTGTTCGGAAACGGCTCGTCCTTTGTTTCGTGCCAGGTATTCCAGGAGGCGAAACTCGGTAGGGGTTAGCGGAATCATTTGTTCTCTGCCGCGCCATAATTCGCGTTTGTCTAAATCCATAATAAATTCCCCAAAGGTAATCTGATTTTTCCGCTGGGCAGGCAGGGAACGTTGAGCACGGGCAAGAATGGCTCGGATGCGTGCTGCCAGTTCAGCAAAACTGAAAGGTTTTGTCAGATAATCATCTACCCCAAGTTGAAAGCCGCGTAATTTATCCTGTTCAGAGGTCTTTGCCGTTAGTAAGATGATGGGGATGTCAGAAAGTTCATGCAAACGCGAGCAAACTTCCCATCCATCCATTCCAGGCATCATTACATCCAATACGACAAGGTCGGGATGTTCCTGATAGGCTAATTTCAATGCTTCATGTCCGTTATTTGCTGCAAGGACTTCAAATGCCTCAGCACGCAGGAAGTCCTGCAAGAAGCGAAGCAGTGTCGGGTCATCATCCACGATCAAGACTTTCGGCTTCATGGTCCTCCCCCGCTTCCATCTGCACAATCGGCAGAGAGCAGGTAAAACAGGCTCCCCCCTCAGGTAGATTTCTGACCATAATTGTACCATTCATTGCCTCCAGGAGGCGCTGAACCATGTACAAACCAAGTCCATGACCGTAAATCGTTTGGGAATCGCTCATTCTGGAGCGAAAGAATTGAGTGAACAAAAGCGGTAAATCTTCCTCCGGGATTCCCTGCCCATGGTCACGGATTTCCAGAAAGCCTTTATCTTCCTTGCTCCATGCCTTCACCACAATTTCCCCTTCTGGAGCGTATTTCATGGCGTTGTCCAGAAGGTGGAACAATACACTGGTCAGGGCTTGCTCATCTGCCAGCAAATCAGGGAATTTGTCGGGAATCTCCCAGCGAATTCGGCCGGCATTGGGGGTGTGGGAGAACTGCCTCTTAACAACCTCAATGACGGAATGCACAGAGATTGGTGCAAGGAATAAAGGCATTTTCCCCGCATCCAGGGCACTTAAATCGAGGATGGATTCCACAAAACGGGTCAACCTCAGAATTTCAGATTGCACCAGTTGCAGGGTTTGCGTGGCGTCACGCGGCAGGCGTTTTGAGCGCAGTAAAAGCAACTCGATGCCTCCACTGATATTGGTCAAAGGCGCACGTAATTCATGGGAAACCAGAGAGACGAAGTCGGACTTCAACCGGTCAAGGTTTTTCAAGGCGATATTCTGGCGTTCCAGTTGTTGATAGGCTTCGCTCAGGCTGGCGGTTTTTTCTGCTACACGCTGTTCCAGTTCCGCATTCATTCGGGAAAGTTCCGCGTGAGCATGGGCAATTTCTTCGTAGGCTTTTTGCAGGGCAATTTGTTGTTGTTTTATCTGGCTTAAATCGTGAGCGGTTCCGGCAATGGTTTTCCCTGGAACCAATGGCCGAAGGGCTAACATGACTGGAAGGGATAAACCATTGCTCAACCGTTGGACTTCCACTTCTCCCGTCCATCCAGATGATAAGCCTTCCTTAATCCATAAGGTGACCCCCGCAGAGGGGCGAAAGATTTGTTGCAGGGGAAGCCCGGTGATTTTTTCAGGTGAATCTACCCCAATCAATTCTAAAAAAGCCGGGTTTGCTAAACGCAGATGCCCTGTGGCGTTGCAGATAAAAGTAGGCTCGGCAATGTGATTGACCAGATTAGCGTACTGCTGATACTCCACTTCTCCAGTCATAATTCCCTGGCGAGCAATAAGCACCAGTCCCAGGAATACAGTTCCCCACAAGCCCAGAGGTTCGGATTTCCCACTGAATTGCCAGAGAAGTAAGGTGTACCATCCCAGCACAATCACATTAACCAGCGGAAGGTAGTTCCTGATCCGTTGAATAAGGAAGCGAAGCACACGGGGAAAACGCGGAATCTCATCCGGTTTCGTTTGCATCTGCACCCATGAGGATAAGATAAAGAAACCATCCCCCAAAGTCCATCCCAGATCGACCGGGCTCCCCGGTATATAGGCGTTTGAATTAGCCAGATATACGTAAGCCAGATCGCTCATTGTGTATGCCAGTAGCCCTGCTCCAATCCACCCCAGAGATTGGGAAATAGACTCAACTTCGCTGGTTTGAAAGATGAGGATTAAAACCAGTAACAGGACGAGATCCATGCTGGGATAAAGAATGGCAAAACTTCCCGTACCAGTGACAGTGAGTACCTGCATCACCGGTTTCAGGAGGATGAGCCAGGAGAGAATGACCACGGCACTGGCATTAATCGTAACATCCATCCACAAGCGCAGTTTGCTGACTGAAGGGAGCGTTTTGCGTGGCGATTGCAGGATGCCTGCCAGGATCAGCCCCGCACCCACGGTAAAAACAATTTCACGCAGGGAGGAAAACAGTGGTGAGCGCGTCGAGGAAATGATCAGGAAAAAATCACCCGTCCACCATAAACCCAGCCCTACACTGATCCATGTCCACAGTCGGCGGTTTGACCCCGAAGGAAGATGGTGACGGGTATATAACGCCGTGACCGTTGCGACGGTTCCGCTGAACCATAATGCCAGCCCTCCACCCAGCGCTCTTTCAGAAGGATGCCCGGCAGGAAAGAAAATCCACAATGCGTAGAGGAATAAATAGAACAGAATAAACCAGCGGATTCCCTTTGATGTGCTGTTCATAAGATCAGGTTCCAGTTAAGGATCATCAGGAACACATTGGCAAACGCATGGGTAAGGAGTGCCATGCGCGGGTCACTGGAGGAACGGGTTAGCCATTGAAGCAGGAGGGAAAAGATTAAAGCAGGGAGGAATAAAAGAGGCCTTCCCTGTACGAGGGCAAAGAGCAATGCGGATGCCCCACCGGCTTGGATGGGAGAGAGCCTGAGAGTTAATGCCTGAAAAAAATACTTCCTAAAAAACAATTGTTCGGAAATGGGCAGGATAAGCACCCCCAGGAAACCCGCCACCCATTTTTGTATGGTCTCTGGAGCAGGAATGACACCAGGATTGACCCCCAGCAGGCGAGCGCTGAGGTGATAACCAAACAGACTCATGAGTGCTAGCATCCACCCCAGCAAAAAGGAAGCCCCAAGGGTAAGAAGTGGCTGAGAAATGGGGGAAAACCACTGGCGAACAGGGAGGATTTGGGGAAGCATGAAGAGGAATAAAAGACTACCCTGAATAATCCAGACCCATGGTGCAGGGAGAGCAAGAATTTGCTGGGGAGAGAAAAACGTCGGCAGGGTTTGGGAGATCCCCAACCCGATGGCTACAATCCACACCGGAAACACAAGCACAACAGGGGTCAGCACGTAAATCAGAAGGAAAATGCGCCAGACGGGTGGAAAGGTTTGCAGTTCAGCAGGTTTTCGTCTCAGCAGTTCTACTGCCAGCACACTCATGAGCAAAAGGGAAAAGCCCAACCCAATTAAAGCCCATACCAGCCGTTGGGAGAAAAGATCTGCGGGGCGAAGGTAAAGCGTCACACTGAGCGCTGTAAATGTAACGGCGCTCAAAATCAATCCCAGAATCAGCCAGACTCGCGCAGAAGGCTTCATGGTACTTTTATTATAGCCAGTCTTTCCGTTAGAAGAGTTTCTTAAGCAACAAGTGCGCCTTTGAGGAGGCGCACTTGTTCTCTATCCAGGTTCGGAGACTATCCACAACCACCCAGGTCAGGCGGGGTCAGACATTTGGTCGGCGAGGGTGTGGGTGTTCTGGTTCGCGTAGGTGTGTAGGAGGGACCCGGTGTGGGACTGGGGGTTCGCGTTGGCGTATTGGTCGGTGGTGGTACGGTGGTCTTGGTGGGCGTGAAGGATGGCGGTGGTGTGTTGGTACGGGTAGCCGTATTAGTGGGCGTGTTGGTGGGGCGTGGTGTATTGGTGCGGGTAGGCGTGAAGGTGACGGTTGGAGTGGCACCTTGCAAATTCAGGGTGTAAGTAATGCGCGTGGAATACACCCCCACCTTTGTGCCGTTGATGGTCACACCGCTATCTTCGGCGATGATGCTGATGGTGTAGGTGTCGTTGGTGATCAGAATATCGTCGCTGGTGTTGCTGGGTGTGCCAGCGTTCCACTTATCCACATAGGGGTCCTTGAGGACGCAGTTGCTTCCGCTTCTGCCAAACAAACAGTATGGGGAAGCATTGGTGTCATAGTAGTGCACCATCTGTCCGGCAGAGTTAAACACCGTGAAGTACACGCGGTTGACCGAACGCCCGCTGGCAACCGTCACATTTGCCCGTACCGAGAATTTTCTGCCGGTGCCAGTCACGGTTTGAGCGGTCACAGTTGGACCGGTTACGCCTGTCAGGGTTGCCTGGCAGGAGAGATTGCCCACACGGTAATATACCGTCCAGCGGAAATCGTCTCCGTGATAGTAGTTAAACTCGGCTGTAGGCAATTGCGGACTGGTGAAGGAGGCTTTCTTCCACTTGCTGTCTACCCTCAAGCGCAGATTGCCGCTGGTGCTCACCGGGATGGTGTAGGGGGTGGTGAAGGTGTGATCCCAATTGGTGGGTACGCTTGCCAGTGCCAGCCCGCCGGAGGGGATGGTGTAGATGGTAGTCGTGCTGGAAGCGCCTTTCCACTCATACAGGGTGAGTTTCTTTGTCGGGCGGGTTTCGCTGGCAATGGTGTGCCAGTTTTCTATCCACGAACCGGCAATACGGTCAATGGTTACCGGGTAGATGGGGCTGTTGTTCTGCATGAAAGCATTCATGTAGTACGTAGAAGTCTCATCATGCAGGTACAGTTGATCCGGGCTGTTGAAGGTCAGCACGGTGCAAACCGGCGTTGGCGTGGCGGTAGGCGTACGTGTGGGCTGAGGAGTAAGCGGCAGGAGGTATTTTTGCGGAATCAATTCCTGTACCGGGATGTAGGGACCCTGCCAGGCAACAGAGACATGGTCGCCGCCACCGCCTTCCTTGAAAATGGCTTCCATGTAGTACTTTTGCCCGGCGGTCAGGTTAAGGGTAATGGACTGTTGCTCGGCATACTTGTTGTATTCGCCAGCGTTTGTCCATCCGGGTACGCTGGCAATGGTGATTTTGTTGGCAGGGTTCTCGTCCGGGCTCATGTTCAGCACGCCGTTGTCGTCGCTTGCCAGCCAGAAGGTATATTCTCCGGTGTAAGGCGCGCACAGGTAAGCCTGCAACCGTGAGCCGTAGTTATCTGCGTTGCGAGAGTAGTTGAAAGTTGACAGATACCCGTAATCATTAGGATAGGCGGGGTAGTCGGGCAGGGAGGTCAGGTTGCTTACACTGGTCCCGCTGACGCCAGTCCAGTCTTCCCGCAATACGCCTTTCTCGCCTTCGCACAGCACCGGGGTAACCACCTCAGGTTCTGCCGGTGCCAGATATTGTCCGTCGATTAGTGTTGGCTCTGTACCAATGCCCGGACCGGACCAGGCTACCGAAAGGTGATCGCTTCCCGTGCCTTCTTTGTGCAGGGCTTCAATGTAGTAGAAGGTGCCGGCTTGCAGCCAGATGCGTGCTGAACGGCGGGTATCGTTGACCGTCCAGTTATCCTGAGACGTGTAAGTGTTCAGGTAAGCAATCTGCACGGCACGCGAGGCGTCCATATCCGGGCTGAGCAGTAAACGGCTGGCGTCGTCGCTGGCAATGTAGAAGGTGTATTCACCCGAGTAAGGCGGGCAGATATATCCACGGAAGCGTGTGCCGTAGTTGTCGCCGGTATTGGGTGTCAGGCGGAAGGAGGTTGGGTAAGTGCGTTCATCCGGGAAAGCCGGGTAATTCGTGCTGGCGGTGAGATCGGCAACAGTGTTTCCATTAATGCCATTGAACCTCTCCAGCAAGATGGTACCGGTGTTCTCGCAGTGGACCGGTGTTGGTGTTGGTGTGAAGGTTGGCGGGGTCGTTGGCGTGGGGGTGCGGGTGGGCGCCATGGCGATTCCCCCGGTCAAACCGGTAACGCGGGAGGTGCGGAATTTCTCCACCAGACCTTCGCGGCTGGAATTCAACCGCAACGTAGGCCACCAGGAGCTCAGGAAGGGGGTAATCAACGTGTGACGATAGGTGAGGATAATGCGTACCCGATCACCCGGACCACCTGCGTCGTCAATGTAGCGTTTGTTTGCTCCACGGTTATCCACACAGACCATCGGGAACAGATGGTCATTGCTGACCACGTTATCGTAATAGTGCGGATCTTGCGGTGGGCCTTCCATGAAGAAACCACTATCACGGCTGGAGCAAATCATCACATTCAGGTAACCTGGAGCGGCAGGGTTTCCACGATAGTTCTGGCTGAAGGTGGACTGAGGAAAAGTCAGGTATGCCAGATAATCTCCGGAGACAGCCGGGCCATTTTCCCAGGCAATGCCTGTTGCCCCTGCCAGCGCGGCGTCACGAATGGAGGGTAAGCGCGCCCAGTCCTGGAGGGCGCTGGTGTATTCATCCCAGCGTGCAACTGGATTGCCGTTGATTTTGTCCGGTACCATACAGTCAATGCGTCCATCGGCACGATCCAGATTTTCCAGTTGGGTACGTCCTACACTGGCAAAAATGGCTCCCGGTTGGGTCAGTGCAGCAATGGCATCATCGCAGTAGTCCGGGTTGTAATCGCCGGTAATGGCAAAGCGAATGCCAAAGCGTGCACCGTTTTCCAGTGCCAGCCAGGCTTGCATGATGCGCCCAAACTCAATGACGCCGAAGACCAGCAACAACAACACCGGCAGAGCCAGGGCAAATTCCAGCAACCCTTGCGCCGGGGCTGAAGGACGTATTCGCTGGCGTGTGGCAGAGAGCAGTTCTCTTACATTTTTCAGGATTCTCATAACCCACCTCACCTTCTTTTAGTGAGAAATTCTCGTGTAAATACGGCTGGCGATGTCGTCAAAGATGGCGCGCAGCGCATCCCCGCTGGGAGCATAGTAGTAGTTGCCGCAGGAACGCTTTGGCCCCACACTTGCGCACGGATCGGTGACCCGGTCCCCGTCATCGCCGACTGCCGCCATGTAGCGCAGAATTTTTTCGCCGGTATCCAGCCATGCAGGAGGATTATCCGGAGTTACCGCACCTAACCCAATGGTATAGATGGCAATATCATTACCGATAGGTTCAGTGGGATTGTAACGCGAGTCCAAAGGATTACTGCTCTGGTTAACAGTCAGGGCGGCGGCATCTGCCATGTCGCGGGCGTAATCGGCGGCCGAGTATCGCGGATCGGGAATATTGACGTGGATTGACCCTGGCGGACAGGTGTTGGAATTGGTATCAATGCAGTAGCGCGGCGAAATGTTGCGATCCACACAGAGAGGAGGCCAGAAACCGGGGTTGCCCGGGTTGAGCGAGCCCTGGCAGAAGCCGTTGGGGTATCCGGAGGGAATGCTGTTGTCGGTTCTGGGGGTATCGCTCATGTTGGCAACACCGTCAGTCAGATAGACCATCACCCACACCGAACCCGGGCGTCCAAATTGGCGCAACAGGTTGGAGGCTGTTCGGATACCACAGCCGTTGCAGGTTGAGGTTACCGATAGAGTTGCAGTAAGCGGGCCAGCGCCATCCGGATCGCGGGATGCCAGCCAGTTGCTGGCAAAATTGTGGTCGGCAATGGAAAATTCTGGATTGGAGTCCGGATTGTTATCGCCATCGGTATTCTCATCTACCCAGTTGAAAGCATCGAAAAGATTGTCATCGTCGCAGGGCACGCCACCCCAGCCGTAGGGGTCGATCGATTCATCCCAGCGGTCGGCATCCAGCAAACAGGTGTAACCCACTCTTGCTGGAGTGTCAACATCCAGTCCATCACCATCCCGGTCTTCCGGGTTGATGGGGTTGAAACGCCCGGGCACTCTCCAGGTAGGCCAGAGCCTACCATAGGGGGCATCGTCGTGCACCTTGACACTGGCAATGGCATTTTCAATTGCCACGCGGTTAATCATATTAACCAGGCCGCCCATGCGGTCCACGGCAACCGAGTCATAGGTCACCAGCCCCACGTTGTCGTAGCCTTCGTACAGGGTGCGTACCAGGGAAATGGCAGAAACTTCTGCCTGCACCAGCGGGTAGCAGGAGTTCTGCACGGTAATGCCCGCGTAAGTGGTTGGAATGGTGTTGCAATTTCCCGGAGCGTAAGGGTCGTAATCGTCGAGAGTAGTATTGTTGTACCCGGGAGATTTGAAAAAGGCACATACGCCGCTGGCATCATAACTCTGACACTCTGATGCCATGGATTCGGAAGTGTCAATCACGATCACCAGATCCACCGAAGCGGCTTCACCGACAGAATAGGTGCGCAGGTTGGCGTGGGTAATTCCCAGTAAAGAGAGGAAGTAGAAATTTGCTCGCTGGGTAGCAGAAACATACACCAGTTTGCGCGGGGAGGCGGTTTGTTGTCCCGCGCTAACCGTTGGATCGGTGCGCGGGCAGATTTTTTCAAAGAAATTGGCTACTTTTTGTTCGTCGCTATCCAGTAAACCCGCGTCAAAAAGCACGTCGCTCCCCGATTTGTAGGTGCCGTCGGTGAAGCCGTCGCCGTCATCGTCGCAAATTTGCACGTTTAAGTCCAGGGTCGAAGTATCCACGTTGTGAAGGCGGTAAATCTCCATGGCTGCGGCTTTCATTTCCAGTTCAGTCTGTCCGCGTTTGAAGTTGTTTGCAGCAGCCACTGCCGCGGCATCCGAAGCGCGTTTTAACTGCCCGTAGGTGACGTACAGCACGCCGGAGTCCACTGCCAATCCTACAAACAGCAATAATGCTACCAGTGCAACGGCGAAGATAACTAAAACCTGACCGTGTTGTCGTTGAGCCATGTAAACCTCCTCACGGATTGGAAGGGATAGGCGTTGGTGTGGGTTGTGCTGCCGGCAAGGGCATGATGGTATAGGCGTGAATCATCACCGGATTGGGAACAATGACGTTGAACAGCGGCACGTTCAGCGCCTGTTTGTAGCAGTAAAACAGTTCCACAGCCACATATCCCTTAGTCCCCGGTGCCGGCACCGGTGTACCTTGTGCGTTCAACACGCTGCTGGAGTTAATGATTTGCTGGACGCTGGCAGTGGTGTAATGCGGACGTTGCCTCACCACATTGCCCTGGCAGTCTTTTTGCCAGTTGTTATTGTGGGCGGTGTCCCAGTCGTGATTGGACAGAGCCCAAAAATACGTAATGTTGCCATTTTCATCCAGAACAGAATCCCCTGCAAAACGGGGATCCGGGTTGGACCCCGGGTGAGATCGGCTGACTGTGTTATTTCCATCCACAGTGTAAACACTGATAACTACATCATCGGTAGTCAAGTCCAGGGTAATGAATGGGTTCAGCCCATTACAAAACGGGTCATGAATCTCAGTGCTCGGATCATTATCATGGTCAAATCGGCGGTCCCAGCATATACCGCCTTCAGTTTCCTGATCGCTGGGGGGAGAGAAGATACAGGCCGTGTGAAAGTAGAAGAAGAATTGATTGCCAGAACAGTCCCAATATCCGGGCATGTCAATAAAAAACGGGTCTTTCACCGATGCAAAGCGTGCGGCTTCGCGGGTTAAGTCCAGCACATCCAGATAGCGTCCCACAAAGATAGCCACTTCCACCAGCCCTAACAACATGACCAGCAGAATGGGAAGGATCAAAGCCAATTCAACGAAGGACTGTCCCCGGCGTTTGGAGGGAGAAGGTGTTTTTTTACTGTCTGGATTTAACATGGCAAGTTCCTTGCACTGTTTTTCAAAGAGATAGATTCTCACACACTTTTAACATAAAGGACGGCGAGAAGGCTGTCAATAGAATCTTGAAAACTGTAATTTGAATGTCACAGTTTTGTAACAAAATCCAGACAATCTTATGTATAATCATCCTCACGGAAGGTGAGCCTTGTTTGACCTGCATTTTCTCCCTTTGAACCAATCTGCTGGTATCTGGCAGGCGGAATTGCCTAATTTCTATGCCACTATGCCGGTCAAGCCTGTTCGTTTGCGCGCAAACGAACGTTTGGGTTTGTTCTCTACCATTCCGCTTCCTGCTCATCAACAGCGAGAACTTCTGGAGCGGTTGAGTGCGGGGTATTACCGTTATGAAGGCACGGTGACCTCGGCCTTAAGGTCTCTGGTAGAACGATTGAATGATTTCCTGCTGTCGAGAAATTTGAAACAATCTCTGCCCTCTGCTCAGCAAACCGGAAGTTTGCTGGCAATGGTGGTGCGCGGGAGCAGCCTGTATTTCGTGGTGAGTGGAACGGCTCAGGCTTTTCTGGTGCGGAAAGAAGGCGTCCAGCACTGGTACGATGCTGCGGGACGTCCCCTGGGGCAAGCCAAAATTCCTTCTTTGCGTTTCTTCCGTGAGGAAATTCGTGAGAAAGACCTTCTCATCCTGGCACCTGAGCCGTACTGGCAACCTGAGGCTCTGATGGGCATCCATGCGCTTGGGGAGGAAGGTATTCGTCAGCGTTTGCAGGGCGACCTGGTGGACTTTTCCTGTGGGCTGGTGCGTTTTACGTCTGGAAAAGGGGAAATTCACTGGCATCTTCCTTCAGTGGTGCGACAGACACCCGTGAAACCGGACTTGGAGACCAAAGCGCCTGAACGGGAAACGTCGCTGAGTACGGAACCAGTCATAGTTCCCCAAGCCATTTCGCTGAGTGGAAAACGCTGGGAAGGAGTTTCCGGGCATTCCCCGCGTCTTGAACAGAAGGAAAGTGAAGAAAGCAGGGTTCCGGAAAAAAACAATCTTGAAAAAGGGGCGGAAGAAAAGCCTGGGACGTCTGCTCGCCCGGTGAAGCCCGGGAAACAAAAACAGAGCACGTTTGCCATGGATTGGCAACCGGTGCTCAAGGCTTTCGCGGCATTTTTACACCGTCTGGAAAAAGGTTGGGGAACAGTTCGTCAGGTATTGAGAAAATTTGGGCAGCGGGTCTTGCCTCATCCCGCTGGTGTGGAAATCAACCTTTCGCCGGGAGTCATGCTGGCAATTGCCTTGCTGGTCCCCCTTCTCATGGCAGTCGTAGGCGCCACAGTCTATCTGGAGCGGGGGAAAAATGAGCAGAATCGTGCCTATCTGGCGACTGCCCGACAGTTTGTTGCTCAGGCAGAGAGCGAGTCGGATCCGGCTTTGAAGCGCCAGAAATATCTGGAATCCCTTGAATGGTGGGAAAAATCGGGCACGTTCAAAAATTCAGAAGAGGGGCGCAATGTTTTCACCACCGCTCAGAACGGGTTGGATCAGTTGAATGGTGTGAAACGCCTGACCTTCCGCCCCGCGCTTAGGGATGGTTTGCCTCCAGAAGTTCACATCAGCCGGATGGTTGCCTATCTGAATGACGTTTATGCGCTTGATCAGACCAGTGGCCGGGTATTTCGGCTCATTCGCTCTGGAAATGACTACGAATTGGATTTGAATTTTGTGTGCGGACCTGGTATGGCGGGCGGCAGGATTATTAACCCCCTGGTGGATATTGCTCCTGCTCCACAACTGGCAAATTCAAATGCTACGGTCATGGGAATTGATTCCGCTGGTAATCTGGTGTTCTGTTCTCCGGGGGCTTCCACAATGGACTTAATGGTCTTAAGGGCGCCGGGCATGGGATGGGGCAAAATTCAGCACATCACCATGAACAACCGGACCCTGTATGTGCTTGATCCCATGTCCAACATGGTGTATGTGTATCGTGCTTCCCCGACAACCGGGTTCAGTCCCGATGACGATCCAAGTCTGTATTTTGGTAACGACACACCTCCATTGAATGAGGTTGTCGATCTGGTTGCCGATGTGGAACATCTCTATTTGCTTCATCAGGATGGGCGAATGTCCATTTGCTCACATTCCGGGTTTGAAGTGGAGTGTAATCATGTAGCAGAATACGGGGATAACCGCCCCGGCAGGTCTGGCGAAGTGGAGCGTTTCGAGGAAGTGCAATTTGTTCGCATGCAGGCTACACAGTTACCTGAGCCATTTATTTACATTCTGGATGCCAGTGAAAATGCAGTGTATCAATTCAGTCAGCGCAAGTTGAATTTCCAACAGCAATTTCGAAATGTAGAGCCTCCTCAGGTAACCTTCCCAAAGGAATCCCCCACAGCCTTTGTGGTTACCCCGAATCGTCGGCTGGTGCTTGCTTTTGGAAACGAGTTGTTTTTTGCCATTATCCAGTAATTCTGGCTTTTCCCTGAAAAACCGCTCGTAAAAGGCGAAAAGGGAACCACAATGCCAGATGCAGAACGAGGCTGATGGCAGAAATGCTAATTCCAACCTGAATGACCTGTGCGAGCAGAGGGGCAAATGTCCCCGAGAGCCATCCTCCGGCTCCTGAAAGCCATGCCAGCATCCCTAAACTTGCTCCGATGCCCAGTACAGGAAGCCAAGTTCGCCGGTCTGCTTCTGAAGGAAACATGGTGGTGCTGATGGTGAAAGTCAGGTAAAACCACAACCAGAAATCCGGTAATTCAGGAAGATGCTTCAGAAGGGACCAGAACAAATCGTTGTTGTGGGAGCGGATTGCCTCAAAAAGCGGGAGCAATCCAAGCCGACTGGCACCCAAATAGGCAACAAGAGCGCCTCCGGTTATCAAAGGGGCTGCGCCAATTAGGGCGTCCCGAAAAATGTCTGCCGGGGCAGTCTCCACTGCTCCCAGTTGGACTTTGCCGTTGGGTAAAAATCGAGGCAAAAGGGATAGTCTCCCGGTAGGCACCCGCAAAATCCATGCCATAAGCAGATGGCTCACCTCATGTACAAGCACCCCCGGAAGAAATAACAAGGCAAAAATGCCCATGGTCACTGTTGGGTGGCGGGTGATCAAAAAGAAGGTCAGTTGGATCTCACGATGCAACTGGCGCTGGAGATAAAGTAAAGGGACGGTCAGGCCAAACAACCATACCAGACCGCCCCAAAAAGAAAACCCATCCATTCCCTGAAGAAAATGGCTCTTTATGCCTTGGCTTCTGCTGCAGCCTGAACAATTGCCGCAAATTCGCCGGCTTTCAGACTGGCACCGCCTACCAGAGCGCCATCAATATCGGGCATGGCGAATAACTCGGGAGCGTTCTTGGCGGTCACCGACCCGCCGTATTGAATGCGAATCTGCCCGGCTACTTCTTGCCCGAACAGATGAGCCAAAGCCGGACGAACGACGTTCGCGTGTACTGACTGAGCAACTTCTGCTGTTGCGGCTCGCCCTGTCCCAATTGCCCAAACCGGTTCGTAGGCAATGACCAGTTTCAGCCCTTCTTCCGGCAAGAGATCTTTCAACCCTTCGGTAATTTGACGCCAAACCACCTCGGCAGTTTTTCCTGCCTCATTTTCTGCAAGAGTTTCTCCCACACATACAATGGGCGTTAATCCGGTGGAAAGTGCCGACTTGACCTTCCGATTCACAGTCTCATCAGTTTCGCCAAAATACGTACGGCGTTCGGAGTGTCCCAGAATGACATATTGGCAGAACTCGGCAACCATTTTGGGAGAGACTTCTCCAGTGAAGGCACCGGAGGCTTCCCAGTGCATGTTCTGTGCTCCCATCCCGATATTTGTTCCCTCTAACATGTGGCGGACCATCATCAGGTACGGGAAGGGAGGGCAAACAGCGCGCTCTACATGAGAAAAAGGTTCCAGAGCAGGGATCAATTCGTTTAGCAGAAGACGCGCTTCTTCGGCTGTTTTATTCATTTTCCAGTTACCGGCTACGAATTTCTTGCGCATGGATTCCTCAACGAAAAAAGAATTCTCTGGGATACCCAGACTGAAGTTTATTTTAATGCAATTTTCTATAAAAAAGTGCCCATCCATTCGGAGGGAGTGGCTAAAATACTGGGGGAATGAACTCCATGACATGAGCAGGATATGCTGGATAACGTTGTCTATATAATTGGCGAGAATTGAAGCAATACGCAAATAAACGCAAGGCGCATTCTAAGGCAAACCGACAGCGTGAGAAACAGCGGGAGGAGCGTGCTAAACGAGCCAGGTAGTGACGTAGTTCCGCATTATCCCCTTCCACAGAGTAGGTTTCTCTCTTCCCTTCCGAGACTGCGTATCGCCCGCCATGGTACCATAGCCGGTTATAGGCGTCAAAGGCATCACTGAAGTATTGTTTTGCTTTGGGAGCCTCATCTACCATCTCTTGGATGGCGCTGTCTGTGCGTTCCCAGACCACTTTCCAGGCTAAATAACAGCGCGTGTGCCGATCTACAAGGGTGATGATGTAGATCCGGTTTTTTTATGCCCGATAAAGGTGAACAGTTCGTCCATTTCCACTTCCTTAACCTCTTCAGGCAGGGGCACTTCAGAAATTCGTGCGGCGTAGGCTTGGATCCACAACGACACGGTGCGGTGATGAACCCCCAAATGACGGGCGATCCGTCGCAAGTTCATCCCATCTACATACATCTGCAAGGCTTGCTTGCGCATCTCTTCCGGGTATCCGCGCGGTTTCGGTTCAGGTGTGTATTTGTGCCCACAGCGCATACACTTGTAGCGCTGAGCGCCTGACTCGGTTCTCCCGGCTTTATTCTGTCGTTCTGTTTGTTGGCATTTTGGACAGGTTGGCATATCTCTATTCTAATCCAGAATTTTATCCACTCCCCATTCGGATGGGCACTTCAAAAGTGTTCAACTAGGGGCGGCTTGGACGTTGTCCTTTTTTATCTGTTTTTCGCTGAGGAATGCCGCGCGAGCGAGAAACCGGCCGCCCTGCATTGGGACTGAGAATCAGGCTTAACTGGTTGAGTGCCGCCGGGTCATACTCACGATGCCCGCACACATCGCAAATCCATGCAGGAAAATCCGGCACAGTAATTAATTCATCGCCCAACCAGGTAAAGTAGGTGATGAAATGCTGGTGCATTTGTCCTGCCTGGCATTGTGTGCAGGGTATGGTATAGCGTTCCAAAGAGCGTCTCATTTTTTCGATTTTGCCTCTTCCAGTTCTTTCATTATTATAACTCCAGAACTGGTGCCTAAACGATTTGCCCCGGCATGGAGCATAGCGCGGGCAATATCTAAATTACGTACCCCACCAGAGGCTTTAACGCCGGTATTCGGACCAACCACTCTGCGCATCAGTTCAATATCCTCAACGGTAGCACCTCCGGGGCCAAAACCTGTGCTGGTTTTGACGAAATCTGCGCCGGCTTTCTGGCTGAGGAGACAACCGGCAATCTTCTGTCGATGGTCCAGTAAAGCGGTTTCAAGGATGACCTTGACCAGTGCATCCTGAGCATGCGCGGCTTCTACCACACTGTAAATATCTTCCAGAACGTACTCAAATTCTCCTGCCCGTAGATGCCCGATGGGTAAGACCATGTCAATTTCCTGAGCGCCCATTTCCAGACAGGTGCGGGTTTCAAAAACTTTTACCCGTGTTGGGGTAGCCCCTAAGGGGAACCCAATCACTGTACACACTTTCACGGGGGTCCCCTGGAGAGCCCGGGCTACCTGGGAGACATAAACAGGATTGACGCAAACCGAAGCGAACTGGTATTGCTTGGCTTCCTCACACAGATGCTCGATTTGTTGCGGTGTTGCTTCGGGTTTTAAAAGCGTGTGATCAATCCATGATGAGAAGGGTTTATTGCTGCTTAATTCCTCAGGGAGTACCAGAGGAGGGAGGACTCGCTCGAATTCATCCAAGAGGGTAAGGATTTCTTTCATTTTCTTTCTCCTATGGTTGTCCTGCTGCATTGACTAATGGCGTTTGATTCAAAACACGAATCGCGCTTGGAGGCCAGTAAATCAGAATGGCTTTTCCTACAAT
Source organism: Anaerolinea thermophila UNI-1 (assembly GCF_000199675.1). GTDB lineage: Bacteria > Chloroflexota > Anaerolineae > Anaerolineales > Anaerolineaceae > Anaerolinea > Anaerolinea thermophila. The sequence goes on along the minus strand of NC_014960.1, from coordinate 2,160,014 downwards.
CATCTCTTTGGGAACAAAGCCCCACGAGTGTGAGTCAAAAGACTGATTACGGTTATCACCCAGCACAAAAACCTGCCCTTCAGGCACGGTCCATTCCCCAAAGTAGGTGGCAGGTGCGGCAATATAATCTTCCTGGAGAGGTTCATTGTTGATATAAACCGTGCCATCAGCAATTCGCACTGTTTCTCCGGGCAAACCAATCACTCGTTTGATGTAATCGCTGTTAGGATTGCGGGGATAATGAAAAACAATCACATCCCCTCTCTTGATAGAACCCAGACGGTATGCCAGTTTGTTAACAATCAGCCTTTCTCCGGGTTGCAGTGTAGGTTCCATGCTGATATTCTCAACCTGTACTCTTCCAATCATCATGTCGACCAAAAAGTACAGGATCATTGCCATGACTACAGTTTGAACAATTTCCCACAGGAAATTCAGAACCGGATTTTTCTTTGGCTCTGCCGGTTGTTCTTCGGGTAATAGTTCAGTGCGAAAAGAGTCCATCTTCCTCCGCAAGGTGTTTATCCTGTTTGCGCTGATTATAAAGCCCACCTAACCCGATAGCAAGAGGCATGAATCGAATCTTCAACGTTCGCTACGGAATTCACCACTTTGGAGTAATCGAAAAACGAGAAAGAACCCCAAAACCAGTATCAAAGAGATGGACACCCCTAACCCAAACCTTGAAAGGTTGAAAGCCTTTTCTCTGGCAGGCTCCGAAGTCACTGCATTGGCTTTGGGAGAAGAAGTGATCCATGGTGTCCTTGAGGGGAACTCTTCCGTGGCGTTTGGGAGAATGCGCGACAGCGCCAGTTCCGCCATTTCGGTAGCATAACGATTGACGAACGTGGGTTGCGTTTGAGGTGTTTCAATCAAAGGAGTAGGTGTCCTTAATGAAGCAACAGGAGTGGGGGTTATGACCGTGCGACTTGGTGTGGGGGAGATTTCTCCTGAGGGGGTAGGGGAAAGGGAACCGTTTGGAGGATAGGGATAGGATTCTGTAGGTGCTTGCCCGGTCTGTTCCGGAGGATAATAGGGGGTTTCCTGCTGTAAAAGAAACGATGCCTGAATGCTCTGTTGCAAAGATAGGTTAGGAAGAGATACACCTAGCGGTGTATGTTGTAGACCAGTCCTTTGATAATCGGTTCTCGGTTTTGCAGGCTGCGTTTCCGCGAGCGGATGGCTTGCCCGAATTTGCGCTTGATGACCGAATTCACGGTTTCGGTCTTCCAGCGTTGACCATAGAGACCATCCAGGCGAGCCGCAGAGACAAGCTCGCTTCTTGCTCGTCGTTCAGGGGCCAGCAAATTTCCACCTCGCCGAACGGGTGGAATCAAGTCTTGAGGCCGGACAGTCCGACCATCGAACCCTGAATCGGCCAGCAAGACCCAAGCCCGACGTTTGGCAAACCGCCTGGCTTTGCGGCGCAGATAGCCCAGATAAGGGGCATCGCTACCTGGACCCCAGCCGGATTGCATCGCAAGGATGAATTGCGAGACAATTCCAACGGCATAAACGCCCTTCGCCCAGTGGCGATAGGCTTTTCCCGAACGGCTTTGGTAGTAAGAACTGGCCGGGCCGGGTGAGAAGCCGGTACTATCGGCAGCCACCCCTTCTTCTTCAGGCCGTCCGATTTCCTCGAGCAAGGTCTCGTTCATGCGCATCCAATCCGCTTTGCGTATCTTGGCGTAGGTACGTTGCAGGGTCGTATGATCGGGAACACGCGGTAATTCCAGCTCCTTACCAACCGCATCGCTTGCCAGCAGCCATTCTTCCATGTCGCGATAGCTGAGATTCAGGTAGAACATCAACAAAACACAGGCCCCCAACTGCGGCAACGTGAAGTGATGGGGACTCTTGGCATGTGAATACATCGGTAATGCTTGTTTGGCAAGCCGGTAGGCGATCCTCGCCACTCGGACGTATCTGCTTTCTCGTGTGGTCATACCGTATGTTTACCACATTTCAACCATGATTGCAACAGAGCAATGCCTGAATATTTGTGGTGATTAAAAAGAAGAGAACAAGGCATACCATAGAGGAAAAGATCACGTAGAAAAATTTGTTCACCAATGCACTCCAAATACAGGGAAAAAGTTTAAGTTTCAGGCGCATATAGTGTAACATCGGTTTGTTTTTCCTGTATACTCATTTGTATGCAGACGCAATTTGGTGATTCTTCCTTTCGATTTGATTGGGTAATTTCTCCCTCCCTCATTGATCAGGCATTAAAACGATTCTCTCTAGGAATGTACTCTATTCATGGTCCCTGTCTCATGATTGGGCAAGGGTATATGAGAATGGAATGCGATTAGCCCAAAGCACAGGGGCTCGTCTGGATGTTGTAGCCTTATTTGCCCTGTCCCATGATGTGTGTAGAACGAATGAGGGAATCGATCGTCAGCATGGTTTGGAAAGCGCAAAGTGGATTCAAAAATTAAATGGCAAGTACTTCCATCTTGACGAGGAGGGAATGGATTTGCTTGTTCGAGCCATTCGTTATCATTCCGATGGTCTTATTCATGAAGATGTGACTGTTCAAACCTGTTGGGATGCAGACCGTCTTGATCTGGCAAGGGTTTCCATTTTTCCTACCCCTGAGCGTTTGTGTACTACTGCTGCCAGAAATGCGGATATTCTTTCATGGGCTACAGAGCGGGCATTTAGAAAAGTTCCAGCATTTGAGACATTAAAACAGTGGGGACTTGATTTGAATACTTGCGTGGTAGAGTAGTTTGTAACCTTTTCCTGTTTTTTTACCATCACGACTAAGAGGCTTCAAAAATTTTCTAGAAGGATTTAGCCGGAAAATCCTTATCGTTTCACGTTATAATTTCATAAAAGTGTTTTCCAGAGAGGTGGAGAATGGTGTTACGGAACCAGAAACCGCGGGATGCAGGGAAGGGGTTATCTTTTGCAGGTTGGGCAGCCATTGCTGCTGGCGGGTGGATTTTATACAGCCATTTTGGCATTAACCACCGTGTACCTTTACCTGAGGCGATTCCCGCGAATAGAGAATCCTTCTTTACCAAATTGGCGGGAAGGGTGAATTATTACTTTGATCTGTCCGGCACGGGGCGTCCTGTCGTGTTGATTCACAGTATTAATGCTGCAGCGAGTGCTTATGAGGTTTCCCCATTGTTTTTGTATTTTCGTGGACAGCGTCCTGTATATGCCATAGATCTTCCCGGTTTTGGTTTTTCAGAGCGCTCTGACCGGATTTACACGCCCCAGTTGTATGAGGATACCATTGTGGATTTCCTCTCATCCCAAGTGAAACAGCCCGTAGACGTTATTGCGCTTTCACTCAGCGGTGAATTTGTCAGCCGCGCAGCGCTTTCCTATCCCGAATGGTTTAACTCCTTAACTTTGATTTCTCCAACAGGATTGGGAAAAAATTTGCTTCCAGGCATGGATTTCGCTTTTGGGGGATTTCCAATTGGGCATTTTGCTCATGCGTTATTAACGCTCCCTTTGTGGGCACGACCGTTGTTTGATTTGTTAGCCACTCGTACCAGTATTGAATTTTTCCTTAAGAAATCTTTTGTTGGTCATGTCCCTTCTGGATTTATTGAGTATGCCTATGCCAGTGCCCATCAGCCAGGGGCAGAACATGCTCCGCTTTACTTTATTACGGGAAAGTTATTTACTCCTCAAGTGCGCACTCAGGTATACGAACGGCTTAAAACCCCAGTTCTGGTACTCTATGACCGCGATCTGTATACTTCCTTTGAACGTTTACCCGATGTGTTGCTGAAAAATCCCTTCTGGCAGGCAGTCCGGATGGTACCGTCTAAAGGTTTACCTCATTTTGAACGTTTGGCTGATACGGTGGAAGTGATTGAGGGGTTCTGGAGGGGAACAAAATAACAACGCTATGATGGAGGTTTTTACAAGGCACTCTACAAAGAGTGCCTTTTTCTTTTAATCGTTTTCTATACGGTAGCATTGCTTGACAAAGAGAATTTATCAAGACTATACTGATTTAACCAAGAGGGATTTTATTTCTCACACGAAAAGGACCCCCCGATGTATCTGGGCGAACCAAACAAGAAAAGCAGGGTTTTGTTCACCATTGGTTTGGTGGGATTTTTGGTCCTTGTTTTTGTCTTAAGTTTTCAGAATGAGTTGAAAACCTTCTTTGAAGTCCTGCGGGATTGGGAAAAATTACAAGATGCTAGAGTTCGGAATTCTTTTGGAATTATCCTTTATAACTTCTTGGGCTTTTTCCTGATTGGTTTGCTCTACATGTGGATGGTTTCCTCGCAAGCCATCTTGCCTGTCCAAAATGCCAAAGAAGTGTGGCGCACTATTTGGCGTTTGTTGTTATATATTGTGCGATTACATGGGCCGGCTGTGTTTGTAAAAGATGGGAAGGTAATTAGCACCCGCGAGGATGTTCGGAGTGGACCTGGAGTCATTGTGGTGGACTTTAATTCGGCTGTGGTGTTAGAAGAAACAGTTCCACCGCCGGGGATTGGAAGAGCGCTTGAAGATTTCTTCCATCGGGTGCAGGTCCTTTTGGGATTGGCAGATCGCCCTCAATCTCCTCGGGTGTTTGGCCCTGGAATCGTTTTTATGCGAAAGCGTGAACGGATTCGCGGGACAGTGGACCTTCGGCGGCAGTTTCGGGTGATTCGTGGGGTCACTGCATATACGCGGGATGGTATTGAAGTTTATGCGAATGTCAATTGTCTGTTTACGATAGGACAACCTCCTGATATTGTAGAAGTGACTTACGAAGGAAGAGAGCGCGACGCCGATCATCTGCGGGTGATTCGTTTTGAGCGGGTAAATCACGATTATCTTCGTGTAGGTTCCATTGAGGATGAACTGGAAAGAAATGATCGCAGAGAAATCCATCATGTCTCGCATGGATTAGGTGAGAGAGATTATAAACCCTACACTCCCCTGCCACCGGTTTCCAACCAGCCAGAATTTGACCGGGAGAGGGTTTTCGCAGCGGTTTTTGCCCAAGCCCGTTCAGAGGATCGGGTGTTGCCCTGGACGGAGTTGCCGGCGCGTTTTGCGGCAAGTGTTTTCCGCGAGATTCTTTCGCAGGTGAGGTTTGATGAACTGTATCAATTACAGGGTAGGACCCCGGGAGTAGCCAATTACCGCACCAGACTTCGCAATACGGTCAGAAACAATGGTTTGCTTTCTTATCGTATGGTCTTTCTCAAGAACGGAGAGCCCTTCCAAAAAAGGCGGGTGTATCACGTTTCGGAAATTGTGGTGAGTGAGGTTTTCCCCCTGATGAATCCCAAACTGCTCAGGGATCGCGGAATTAAGGTCATCAGCAGTAACTTTGGGGATATCAATCCGGTCAACGAAGCCATTTACCATCATCGCCTGGAGTCGTGGCGTGCTCCCTGGCAAAGAGATACTGCTATTCGGACTGCCAGTCTGGAATTTGAAGCCATGCGTATTCTGGGAAGAGCGCGCGCAAAAGCGCAGGTAGATCTGGCCACACACCTCAAGGAAATTTTTGAATCGGGGGATTTACCCGATGAAGTGATTGCTGTGCGCTTACTGCGTTCTCTGGAAACCTCAGCGTCAGATCCCAAAACCCGCCAATTGCTTCCTCCTCATACGCTGGAGATTTTACGGCTCTTACAGGGGAAAATCGGTGGAGAAAGGGATCGGGAGGGCAGCAGATGAACCAAACCCGTCCACAGCGGAGTTATCAAGTTCAGCACCGCATATCGGGGTTGTTAAGGATTTTTGCCCTGTTCCTGTTGATAATTGTGTTTCTGTTCTTTGCAGGAATGTTTTTTGAACCAGAGTTGAAGGAAATGGTTCAAAATTTCTGGAATGCCCCTCTGGTTGAGTTTTTCCGAATAGCCCTCAATCCGCATACAGCGCGCTACATGATTACTGCACTCTCAGTTTTAGTATTTGTGACATTAGCGGCTGGTTCGTATGTGAGAGATATTTACGCTCTTCCCCGACTGCGTCAGGGTGTTCGTTATGTGATTTCTTCCCTGTTTGCCCTGTTTGTTCCGCGGATTATCGTGGATGGTGGGGAAAAGAAACTTGAAAAAAATGAGGTGAACTTAATTGATGTGATTGGTGGACCTGGGCATGTCATTATTCAGCCGGGTAATGCAGTCATGTTTAAGGAATTGAGGCGCCCCTCCACGATTTCAATTCGTGAAAGTTATTATTTGCGTCCATTCGAAACCATTGGACAAATAGTCAACCTGGATGAACAGCAAGATTCCCGTTCCGATATCCCTGCGATTTCGCGGGACGGCATTCGGCTTACGATCAGGGATATTCAATTTCGATACCGCTTGTTCCCGGAACTTCAATATGGGCGTCCAAAAAAACGTACCATTGACGATCCTTACCCATTCGATGAGAGGGCGTTATGGAATTCAGCCTATAACCTGCCGGTGACGGATTCGGGACCCGATAGTTGGAAAACAGTGGTGGGCCGAGCCGTGGTGGGCGGAATCACCGATTTCATCAGTGAACACGATATTGATTATCTGACGGCACCCAGGGAAGCGGGTATTGATCCCCGCAGGGAGATTCGTTACTCACTCCTGCATGGTCCAACTAAGAATTCTTTGAGAAATAATGGGGCAGAGTTGGTCTGGGTGGATATAGGCCATTTTGAAATTGATCCCGCGGTAGATGAACAGAGAACGGATTATTGGGCGGCAGATTGGTTAGGAAATGCTCAGGTTCAGCGGGCTTATGGCGAGGCAAAGCGTCAAATGTTTTTGGAAATGGGGAGGGCGGAGGCTCATGCTGAGATGGTAATTGCTCTCACTGAGGCATTAAAGGATGTAAATTGGGGTCAAGAACCGGCAGAGACAATTCGAAAATTGCTGGTTTTGAAAACTGCAGAAATCATTGAGAATTGGGTGAATTCCAGGCAAAAGCCTGGAAATAACCAGGACCAAAAAACCTCCTTTTTTGAGGATATTTTAGGAGAATAAAAATGCTCTTAACTTTTGATGAAGTTTTTGGATGGTTGAATCGATTCACTCCCACCCATTTGTCTAACAGGGACATCCTGAATTTTTTTCAATTAAGTGATAACCGATTGTCGAATACTGCCAAGATGGATGCTCTGGAGGAATTGAAAAGGGCGGCCGCCAACACACCCAGACCATTACATTCGGCAGAAATTCGCCTTGGGATAGCCCGGTATTTCTTCGCAGATCAGGATTTAAGAAATGCATATGCTGAAGCCGTTAGAGCCACTGAGCTGTTTAGACCAGGTTCACATCAGCACGGTGTGGCGTTGTGGTTATTGGGAATGATTGAGTGGGGTTTACTGGAAAACGCGAATGCATATTCTCATTGGTTTCTTGCCAGAAGGACATTTGTAGAGTGTCAGGCTCAGCGTAGTCAATTGGGAGATGCTGATGGAGTAAACTGGTATGTACACTGCCTGGAAGAAATGAATATTGATATGGCGGGTACAGTGGAAGAGGCTGAATATTGGTTAAATCTATTCGAGCCTTCAAAGATAAATGAGGTCGCCAAGCATTATGTTGACAGGCTAAGAGAACAAATTATTCAGAGAAGATTCCCGGAAGCCTATGAGGTTTCCAGATTGTTGATGTCTATTGGGAGGTCTAATCTTGATCCGCAGGAAACGGGGGAGATTTGGGTTAAACTTGCTGTTGCAATCCAGCAAATGGGAGAATTAAGAAGAGCGATTAATTTCCTGGAAAAAGCCTGTGCCGCGTTTGCGCCATACACGCATCCCTGGGCGGTTGTAAAATGGATGATGGGATTATTATATGCCAGGATTCCGCAAGAGCGGGAAAAAGGTTTGAAATTTTTGATGGAGGCCATCACTATTTTCGAGGAATTAATTCGAACATATGACTTTAGAAGAGAGATTCAGAGAAGAGACTGGTACCAGATAAAAATTACGCAAATGCATCGCGTCATTGCAGAATTATATTAATTTGATTTTTCGGGGAATATTGTAAAAAATCTCGCTATCATAACTGGTTGCATCTGGCACGTTGAACAGGACATCTTCAGGTAAAAATACATTCCAATTTTCATACCTTTGTTTAGACGAAATAACCCTCTCTACCAGGCGGTTTTTCATCAGTTCATAAATTTTTTTCGCTTCTCGTGCATTTCCAAATGCCTTACCATGAACTTTTTTTCTTCTTTCAAGTTCCTCCAATATTAAAGTCATAACTTCGTCAGTGATGGTTAACCCATCTCTCTCCGCCAGTTCACTTATCACTTCTGCAAGTTGTTCTGGAGAAAGATCTTCAAAGAAAATGGGATCTTCAAAACGTGATTTGAGACCCGGATTGCTGTGTAAAAATTGAAACATTTCCTCAGGATAACCTGCAAGGATAATACACCATTGCCCTTCGTATTTATCCATTGCCTTAACCAGTAAATCAATGACTTCCTGACCATAATGCTCTTTATTTGAACCCCGAATCAGGCTGTAGGCTTCATCAATAAATAAAACTCCTCCCAAGGATGATTTTATAACTTTCATGGATTTTTCTGTAGATTGCCCTACATATCCGGCAATCAAATCGGCAGCGGTGACTTCAACCAATTGTCCTCTTCTTAGGAAACCAATTTGGTGAAAATATCTGGCAATTAATCTTGCCACACTGGTTTTGCCCGTCCCGGGATTACCGATAAATACAAGATGTGGTATCTTAATCTGGGGTTTGGGAATCCCTTTATTTGATGCTTGGAGTTTTTCAAATTCAATTCTGAAAAATAATTGTCTGATGTAATTCTTGACCTGTACTAACCCTTTCAATTGATCCAATTCTCTGAAAATATCGATAGATTCACCTTCCCGGACTGGATTAAGAAAACTTAGATATTCTTGAGGAATATCTTCATAAGTAAGATAGTAATCTCCCCTTAAGTTTGAATAATGATATCTTGCCAGACATTTTCGTTCCATTGCTTCCACCATGTTGCGAATTTCCCCGGCATTTCCAAAGTGCTCATTTTTTTGAATTACCATTTGGTGTAAGATTTCCTTCAAGACAGTTTCCATTTCTGCAGAATATTGAAGGCCTTTGCTGTTGAACAAATTTTTCAGGATATCCCATAATTCTTCTTCTGAAAAATCAGAAAAATAAAATCGGTTTTCTGTTGGAAAGCGCCTGCTTAATCCCGGATTGGACTCCAGTAGTTCATTCATCTGCTGAGGGTACCCCGCCATAATGACAATAAAGTTATTCCGCTCATTCTCCATGCGAATCAATAAGGTTTCTAATGCTTCCTGTCCAAATCCACCCCTATCTTTGGCACTGAGAGAATAGGCTTCATCAATAAAGAGAACTCCTCCCATTGCTTTATCAATGACAGAGTTTGTCTTTATAGCAGTCCCTCCAACATATTCTGCAATTAAATCGCTGGCTTTGACCTCAACAAGATGCCCCTTCCGAAGAACTCCAATATCTTTCAATATCTCTCCCATAAGGCGGGCGATGGTTGTCTTCCCTGTACCGGGGTTTCCGATAAAAATCATATGGAAGTTATGATCGATGGGTCTCCCATTTTTCTTTTTTTCCTTTACCCAACCAGAAAGTTCCTTTATCCGCGTTTTGATTTCAACCAGCCCTACAAGTTCACTCAATTTTTCTTCAATACTTCGGGAGTCCTGATGGAAGGCTTGAAACCAACCTGTTTGTTTGCCCGTTGTTACCGAGAAATTGGAAATTTGAGAAAATCGGAATAACCAGGTTTTTAATGGTTGGTTTTCCAGCATGATCCATTCGGCTAGAGTTTCGAATTCTTCTTCAGGAATTTCTACGGACAAATTTGTTCTAGCAAATTGGAGTAAACGGTAACATTCGTCTAATTCAGGACCTTCAATAAATAAAAATGGATGAGTGGACAAATTTTTTTGGGGGTTATTCCCAAAGAACAAAGAGAGTTCGGGAAGGGGTAATAGTTCTATCCGGTTTGCAAGGTCTTGCAAGTCTGGCGAAGCAAATACAAAATAAATTTGGCTTTGATTATAAGAAGGCAATCTCAACCATCGTCCGATAATACTTGCCATAGAACGCTGGTCTTCGAAATGGGTGAGAAACACGTCTGCCTGATCGATAATCACTGCGGTCCTGAAAGGCGAGTGTTCCTGCAGGATATAATCTACCAGACGTAATCCATGTAAATCCCCCATTGGTTCACCATTTTCCAGGGAACTTCCACTAACCCTTTGGTAAAAATGGAGATTCCCAAAAGGACCTGTCTGAATTTCAGAAATCCATTTGCTTTGTAGTACCTCACTCCTTTTCTCCCAAATGATATGCTTGGAGAGTTGTTTTGATTCTTCATCCAGAAACTGCAGTGGGTTTTGAGGATTGAGAAACAGGACTCGTCTAAAACCTAAACCTTTCAGTGTTTTAAGAAGTGCAAATTCTAAAGGGACTTCTTCTAAATCTTCGGTTAGGAAGGAGTCCGAAATCCCAAAACCATAAAGAATCAGGAATTTATGTTCCAGTTTTTCCAAAACCTTTAGTCTAATTCTGTCCATCATCGAGCATTTCCATTGGAATTAAGAGATACTTTTTGGGGCTGTTGGGTAATTCTTTGAGCAGATGAAGGGATCTCAATGGACTCGTGAGCAACCCAACCAATCCGTTTCAGACTTCTTTGAATTTCTCTGGCACGCTGACGTAATTCGTGCAGGGATTGGGTCTGGTTATAAGTGGAAATAATATGCAAATGATGCTCAATTTTTTCTGGAGAACTGGTTTGAACTTGTATTTCAACGACATTTCCTAACGGGTCTTCCGCTTTAGCGATGTAAATATCCTTTTCTCCTGGCTTATAATGCCCTTCCACGGGTTTGTATCCTTGCTCAATAAGGGCAAGTAAAACATCGTGAGCAATCAGGTAATTCAAGTGAGCATTCAAGGCACTAAGTCTAGCCTGATGGATTGCTTCTAAGAATTCATTTTGTATCAAGGGAATTTGGTTCGCTTTAAAATTCCGAAGGTATTCTATTGGGTGTTCCAGTCCTTGTTCCTCGAACTGAATAATTATCGAGGAAATGGTTTCCTCCAGATTAGATAGGGAATTATCCGTCCATTCATCTACAGAGATTAGCGTGTCAAGAAAGTTTCCCTGAAGGTCTAAGGGCTTAATTTCACGGTTTTCAACAATTTCCTTCTTGATGGCGCGAAGTTCCTCCAAAATTTCTGCAAGGATTTTTCTCTTTTCTAACCCTTCTTTTTCTAATTGGACTCGTAGAGATGATAAAAAGATATAAAGGTTCTGACCGGTAGTTAGTGCGGCTTCGTACAATCCTGATTCAAAATTTTGGAGGGCAATACCTAATTGAGATGAGATGTCTCTCAACTCTTCCAGATGTGGAATGCTCTCTGGATAATTTTCCAGAATAAAGTTGTATATTTGAACACAATCATTCAACCATTCATGGGCTAATTCGGAAGTATATTTTTCTCTTTGGAAGGTTTGTTGGGATTGAAATTCTAACTCCGCAAGCCTTTGTTGGGTTGCTTCATGCTCACGAATGGTTTTTTCTTCAATGTAGTTTAAATTGTTTTGAATTTGATCAACCAAATTTATAAAATTTTCTCGGTCTTGATTAAGCATTTCCAGGATTTGCCCCTGTATCTCTCTCAGGTAAAATGCTGTTTGGGTCTCCAGATGAGAGAATTCTGTTTGTAATTCCTGACCCAGTCGAAGAAAATTTTCCTGCCTTTGAATCGTTGAATTTACCTGTTGAGATAAAAAGGCTAAGGTTTCTGGAGAGGGCTGATGGTTTGTTTCAAAAGGCTTGGTATCCATCCCTCTTAATAGCATCTCAGCCTCGTACAGCCGGCGATATTCTTCCTGGCTTATTGTCACGGTCGTCCTTTTATGTCCGCTCATGATTTCTTACCTCCGATTGAATAAGCCATGGTGGTTCCCCAATCATAAAAGACTCGATGCCACTGGTTGGAATACCCACTGCCAGAATTTTGTTATTTGAAATGTGGATTTCATTCACTCGTGGAGCACTGATGAAGTCATGATGAATCAGAGCCGGTGTCAGGTGATAAATTTTCTGATTTGTTGATCCTCGTAACCCCAGATCTGTGCTTTTCTCCCGAATGTATGCCCCGTCGATTAAAACATCAATCAAATGGAGCATGGCATGGACTGACTTTGAAGGGTGCTGGATTAGTTGTCGAAAAGTAAAACCGCTAAAACAAATTACATTTAATGAGGTACGCTCTCGGACGATATGCAGGAATTTTTCCAATTCCTGACTCTGGTTGAAAGGCTCACCGCCTGAAATAGTTATCCCTTCAATCCGATGGTCTGAAATTGCCTTCGAGAATAAATCTTCGGGAGTGTAGAATTGTGCGGGCTTATCTGGTATCCAATCTGGGGAATAACATCCAGGGCAATGGAAAGGACACCCTTGAACCCAAATGACAGTTCTCCAACCGGGTCCAAGAGATCTTGTCCCAACCTGAATCTCCGCTACATTGATCATTATGGATCACCCAATTTATTATAGAACATAAATTCTATTTATGCAATAAAAAGCGGATTAGAATTTCTTGCTGAGTTTTATTCGAATGAATTGTGCCTCAACCTTAAATTTGACCTCTGAATGGGAAAGGTTTAAAATTGCCCTGGAAAGGAGTCTGCAGATGAAGCAAAAGCAAGGCAAAAACCGTGTTCAACATGAGCAATCCATTCGGAGGAGAAATCAGATTATTCTGCTTGGACTCTCCTTGATTATTATTCTTTCCATGATCATTTCATTAGTGAGTGTATAATGAAGCGCTGGCAGTTTTGGCTTGGCGTTGGAATCAGCGCCTTTTTTTTGTATTTAGCGCTGGCAAACTTAAAATTAACGGAACTCTGGGAAACCATAAAATACGCAAAATACTGGTGGCTTGTTCCCGGTATAACGGTTTATTTTCTAGGGGTATGGGTTAGGGCATGGCGTTGGCATTACCTGCTTCGCCCATTGAAAAAAATACCAACAACCACCATGTTTCCAATTGTTGCAATTGGATACATGGGGAATAACATCTATCCAGCCCGAGCAGGAGAAATCCTTCGTGCGGTTATCTTAAAAGAGCGGTCGGGTATTCCAATCTCTGCGTCCCTGGCTACCATTCTTATCGAGCGAATTTATGATGGGGTGGTAATGTTGGCTTTTGTATTCTTAAACCTTGCCGAATTAACCCGACTGACCCATAATGCCGGATTAGGGGCAAATTTAGATATCCGTACGATTGCAATTGGTGGTTCGGCTGTATTTTTTAGCGCCTTGATTGTTTTTCTGCTATGTGCCATGTTCCCGAAACAAACAGAAAGTTTTTTGAGATTGCTCAGCAAATGGCTTCCGGAAAAATTTCGAGACAAGGTGCTTTCGGTTGCACTTAAGTTCCTTTCAGGGTTGGAAGCCTTGCGTTCCCCGCTTGAAGCCTTAATGATTTTTGCCACTACAGTTATTATTTGGCTTTTTGAAACGGCAAAATACTGGTTTGTCATGCATGCTTTTCCGTTTGAGGTATCATTCTTTGCCCTGATGCTCATGAATGGAATCGTTAATCTTGCTACAACTTTGCCCAGTGCGCCAGGTTACGTTGGAACATTTGATACTCCTGGAATTGCTGTGCTGGTAGCCTACGGTGTTTTACCAGAAGTGGCCGCCGGCTACACCCTGGTTCTTCACGGTGCGCTCTGGTTCCCAATTACGTTGTTGGGAGTTTATTACTACCTCAAACAGCCACTTCGGTGGGGAAAAGACATTCAACATACCAACAAAAAAGTGATAGAGGCAGAAGAAATATGAAAATTGCGGTCATTGGTGCTGGGCTTGGTGGAATGGCGGCAGCTTTTGACCTGGTCAAAGCCGGACATAAGGTTGTCATTTTTGAAGCCTCAGAGGTTGTTGGAGGATTGGCATCCGGCTTCAAAGAACCTCATTGGAGCTGGAGTGTTGAGCGCTTTTATCACCACTGGTTTCAAAGTGACCGGGCAATCTTAGGGCTGATTAAGGAATTAGGTTGGCAAGAGGATGTGATGTTCAGGCGCCCCAAAACGGTTGCCTATCATCAAGGCGAGTTTTACCCTTTGGACAGCCCTCTTGCTGCGCTTCGTTTCCCTGGTTTTCAGTTTCCTTGGGGCATCCTCCGCTTTGGGCTGGTAACGTTTTATCTTCGTTATCTGGCTCAATGGCAGAGTCTCGAGAATTTCAGGGCCCATGACTGGATGAGGCAGTGGTACGGAGAAAGGTTATATCAGACATTGTTCCAGCCTTTACTGGAAGGAAAATTCGGGCCCCATTACACTGAAGTCAATATGGCGTGGATGTGGGCGCGATTGAAAGCGCGGACAACTCGACTGGGGACTTTTCGAGGCGGTTTTCAGGTTTTTGCAGATCGTCTGGCGGATCATTTACGTTCCTTAGGGGTATCAATTCGGCTTAATACACCTGTAACTCAAATCACTAAAGGTAGAGAGCGACTTCTAAAAATAACCACAACTTCAGAAGAAGAGTTTGATCAATGTTTGGTCACCTCTTCGCCGGCACAACTTGCTCGTATGGCACCGGAGTTACCAGAGGATTATCTCAAGGGACTTCTGCGCCTCAAAAGTATGGGAGCGGTAGTCCTGGTGCTCTCTCTCAAACATCAATTGTCCAGGCAGGGGTACTACTGGTTTAATATTCCAAAATCTGCCGGCTATCCTTTCCTGGCTTTGGTCGAACACACAAATTACCTCGATCCTAAATTTTTTGGGGGAGATCACATTGTTTATTGTGGGGATTATCTTGACCCCGACCATGAATACTTCCGGTTGAGTGAGGAAGAACTGTTAAGCCGCTTCATTCGGGTGTTTCCAAAGTTCAACCCCGATTTCAAGCCGGAGTGGATTAATAAAGTGTGGCTTTGGCGTACCTCTTATGCTCAGCCGGTGCCATATCTGAATCATTCCCGGAATATTCCCTCCATTCAAACCCCCTTGAAAGGGTTATTCTTTGCCAGTATGAGTCAGGTCTATCCCTGGGATCGTGGCACCAACTTTGCGGTTGAGATTTGTCGAAAGGCTGCTCGATTGATGATGGATAGCGTATAGTTTACCTCTCGCAACACGCTTGGAAAGAAGTCCAAAAATCCCTATTTCTTTCAAATGATTATGTGGATTTATATAACAATATATAGCGACCGGTTGTGCAAATAATATAGCAACCCAAATATATGGGGTTGTAAGCGTTTTCAGAATTGCATATGTTGGAGTTTCTTCTAATAGTTGGGGAAGGCTGGCTTAAAATTTTTTTATGAGATTTCTTAAGAACTATAAACTTAAAAATCAGTATTTTTTTAATCGCCCGTAGGCTTTTTGACTTGCTCCTGACCGGGCATTTTGATAAAATTTTTATCGACGACAAGGGGTTGCTGGTATCGTCCCAAATCTGTGCAATGAGGATATATTGAGGGAGTTTTTCCCGCTGCGTTTGAGGAATGCAGCGGGTTTATCTGCCCCTGTGTTGTCATTGCACATAAAATCACTGGAGGTGTGTCTCATGAACCCACAGCAAGCATGGCAAGCCACTCTCGGACAACTGCAAATGGAGATGAACAAGGCATCGTTTGAAACGTGGGTGAAAGATGCACAATTAATTTCTGTTGAGGGAAGCGATTTTATCATCGGTGTTCCCAATGCTTACGCGAGAGATTGGCTGGAAAGCCGGCTGACAGCAACGGTTCAGCGCATTCTGGAAGGATTGATGGGCGCGACCCCGGCAGTTAAGTTCATCGTGTGGCATCGTGATGAAGTGGACATGCCAGAAGAGGAAGTACCAGAAGAAAGTCATCAGCAGGCTTTTTTGAGAAGTGGCACCAGCACAATTAATTCGCGATATACCTTTGACAACTTTATCGTGGGTGCCAGCAACCGCATGGCGCATGCCGCTTGTATGGCCGTAGCCGAAAGCCCTGCCAAAGCCTACAATCCCCTCTTCCTCTACGGAGGGGTAGGGTTGGGAAAGACACACCTGTTGCATGCGATTGGAAACGCAGCGCAATCCAGGGGCTTGCAGGTCCTCTATGTTTCTTCCGAAGAGTTTACCAATGATTTGATTAACGCGATTCGTTCTCACACTACACAGGCGTTTCGCGAGCGATATAGAAACATGGATGTGCTTTTAATTGACGACATCCAATTCATTGCGGGAAAGGAATCAACCCAGGAAGAATTCTTCCACACTTTTAATACCCTTCATGGGCAGGATAAGCAAATCGTCATTTCTTCAGACCGATCTCCCAAAGCTCTGGTGACCCTTGAAGAACGCCTTCGTTCGCGTTTTGAATGGGGACTGACCGTGGATATTCAACCCCCTGATTTGGAAACCAGGATAGCCATTTTACGCTCCAAGGCGGAACGCAACAACAAAGAGGTGCCTTATCCTATTCTAGAGAGTATTGCCCGTTTGGTACAGTCCAACATTCGTGAATTGGAGGGAGCCCTTACCCGGGTTTTGGCTTTCTCAGATCTGTCTGGAATGCCGTTATCCCCTCAACTCGTTCATACTGCCCTGGCGGATATGCTACCTAACCGGACGCATCTGGACTCTTCTCAGGTGTTAGAGGTAGTGGCCAGCGAGTTTGGCATTTCTCTCGATGAACTGGTAGGAAGAAGCCGCTCTCGGGAGGTGGCTTTACCCCGTCAGGTTGCCATGTATCTTATGCGAGAAGAAGCCAATGCTTCCTTGCCACAAATTGGAGAAGCCCTGGGAGGGCGGGATCATACTACGGTCATGTATGCCTGTGAAAAGGTAGCAGACATGATTGAACGCGATGACCGTCTGCGAAGAAAAATTTTTGCCATCCGCGAACGCTTATACGGACGTGCTACGGTCATGGCTTAATCCTTGTGAAAAATTAAGTTATGGTATAATTCCTGCGTTAGTAAGCCGGGCAACCGGTGCTCTGAAACGCAGGTTTTAGACATTTCAGGACGTTTACGCCCTGGCTGAAAAGCCGGGGCGATTTTATTAAGACATTGAGGGTAAGTTTTTATGAGCAATGGAATACTTCGGGTAATTCCTCTGGGCGGCCTGGGGGAAGTAGGCCGCAATTTGATGGTGTACGAATACGATAATGAAATACTGGTAGTAGATGCAGGGTTGATGTTCCCTGAAAATGATATGCTCGGGATTGATTACATCATTCCTGATATGACCTACCTTGCCCAAAACCATACCAAAGTCAAGGGGATTGTGATTACTCATGGGCATGAAGACCATATTGGCGCTATTCATCATCTTCTAGACCAGGTCAATGCCCCAATTTATGCCACTCCACTGACACGAGGATTGTTGGAAGTAAAACTGGGTAGAAATGGGCATGGTAGTAAGGCAGATTTGCGAACCGTGCAAGCCGGTGAAACCGTACAGATTGGGCCCTTCCAGGTAGAGTTTTACCATGTTTGCCATTCTATTCCTGATGGGGTTGGGTTGGGCATTCTAACGCCGGCTGGCTTAATCGTCCATTCGGGAGACTATAAGTTTGATCATACTCCCGTGGATGGAAAATCCACGGATTATGCAAAGCTGGCAGAATTTTCCAAGCGGGGAGTGCTTGCCCTGCTGGCCGATTCAACCAATGCCGAACGACCTGGTTGGACACCATCTGAGAAAACCATTGACGCTGCTTTTGATCAGGTGTTCAGCGAAGCCAAAGGGCGAATTATCATTGCCTCCTTTGCTTCTCTGATCTCTCGCATGCAACAAGCCGCCAATGCTGCTCTGCGCCATGGAAGAAAGATCGCTTTCGTAGGCGCGAGCATGCTCGATAACATGAAAATGGCGCGTAAATTGGGATACTTAAACTTCCCCGATGATCTGGTTATCCCTGTAGATCAAATTCTCTCCCTGCCTCCTCATCAGGTCACTATTATGTGCACAGGTTCTCAGGGAGAGCCCACTTCTATTCTGGGGAGGCTTTCACTTGGGACAAATCGTCTTTTTGATATTCAGAAAGGCGATACCGTAGTGTTGTCCTCCCATCCCATTCCAGGGAACGAAGAAAACGTTTATCGGGTGGTCAACCGTTTGATTGCCCGTGGGGCTTCTGTGATTTATGAAGCCATTGCACCGGTTCATGTGTCTGGGCATGCGAGTCAAGAAGAGATGAAATTGCTTTTGCAGTTGACCCGCCCGAAGTACTTCGTTCCCATTCATGGCGAATTACGTCATCTGGTACAGCATGCCAGGCTGGCGCGAGAAGTTGGAATTCCGGCAGAAAACATTCAGGTTATCCAGAATGGTATGGTGCTGGAATTCGAAAATGGCGAAATGCGCTTGAGCGATGAGCAAGTTCCAGTCTCTCATGTATTTGTGGATAGTGCCGGGGTAGGCGATGTTGACCCTGAATTAATGCGTGAGCGCGAAGCATTATCCCGGGATGGGGTGGTGATGGTGCATTTGACCATGTCCAAAGAATTCAATGCTGTGGTATATGATCCCGAAATCGTGACCAGAGGTTTTCTCCTCCCAAGAGATGCCAATGAATTGTTTGCGGAAATGCGCCGCAAGATCATTCAATCTGCATCCCGGGCTAATGGGAATGTGCGCCGTGTAGTTGAAGAGACGGTGAGAGAGTATCTATACAGTGAAACTCGACGTCGTCCCATGGTTTACGTAACCGTTTCAAGGTCCCTGTAAAATCCACAGGACTGTCCCGAACGAAGCGGACAGTCCTTTTTTATCGGGAGTACCATTGATCTTCTTTCCAGCCTTCTTTGCCTCGCAAAGGCACGAATGCTACTGGGAAAAGTTCCTTCGGTTCAAACCCTGCAGGTGTCTTCTGCCAGCGCATTAATTCCTGCCCGCCAGGCCCGCCAACGGGAATGACAAGATAAGCGTTCATTGATAGTTGTTCCAGCAAAGGTGTGGGAACTTTCGGTGCTGCTGCTGTCACAATAATTCCTTGAAAAGGCGCTTCTTCAGGTATTCCCAGTGAGCCATCCCCTACATGCACTTTGACATTTGTATAGCCTAACGCCTGCAAGCGTTCTCCTGCTTTTTGGGCAAGCGCCTGATGGCGTTCGATGGTATGCACCTCGCGTGCTATCCGGCTGAGAATGGCGGCTTGGTATCCAGAGCCGGTGCCTACTTCCAGAACTTTCTCGTCCCCTCTTAATTCCAGGAGTGCTGTCATAATCGCTACCATGTAGGGTTGAGAAATGGTCTGCCCAAACCCGATAGGTAGAGGGCAGTCTTCATATGCATAGGGTTGCTCTTCTTCTGGAACAAAAAGATGCCGTGGCACTTCTCGCATGGCTTGTAGGACACGTGGGTCGCGAATACCCCGTTGTTCGATTTGTTCTTTCACCATGCGTAAACGCGCTTCAAACCATGAACTTTCCGTGTCCATCTTTTCGCTCCACAAGTTCACGAGCGATCAAGCGGTCAATTTTTCCCATAGGAAACTTATCGAGAGAGGGAATGGGGATCCAGCGAATTTCTTCCGCTTCAATTGGATGGGGGATTTGCGAATCCTGTATGATGGCTTCAAATGCATGTAAGGTAACTTTAAAGTGCGTGTAAGCATGATGATAGGTACCAAAATGATTACCGACTTCAATCCTTACCCCCAATTCTTCGAGGATTTCCCGCTTCAGGCACTCGGGTAATCTTTCGTCATGTTCTACTTTTCCACCAGGGAATTCCCACAACCCTCCTAATAAACTCCCTAAGGGACGTTTGGCGAGAAGGACGGTATCTCCCTTTCGAATAATCGCAGCGGTCACGATTACCGAAGGAAGAGATTTTTTCTTCGCTTTTACAGGGATGTCATTTTGTTGGTTGTTTTGGTAAGCCCGGCACAAAACAGACAATGGACATTGCAAGCATTTTGGGGAACGGGGAAGGCATATCAAAGCCCCTAAATCCATAAGCGCTTGATTGTAATCGCCCACTTGTTCAGCAGGAAGACATTGTACTGCCAGGCTTTTCAGTTTTTTTTGAGTTTCTGGTAAGGACAAAGGCTCGGAGATTAAGAATAACCGCGAAAGTACCCGGCGGACATTTCCGTCGATCGCAGCCACTTTCTGCCCAAAGGCAATTGAGGCAATTGCCGCGGCAGTATAGTCGCCGATACCGGGAAGTTTTCTTAAGTGTTCCACATGTTGGGGAAATTCCCCGCGATAGGTTTGCACCAGAATTTGAGCGGTGCGATGTAAATTTTTGGCTCTCGAGTAGTACCCTAATCCCTCCCAGTAACGCAACACCTCTTCTAAAGAAGCCTGGGCAAGAGATTCCAGGGTTGGAAAGCGTTCCATCCAGCGCTGGTAATACGGAATAACCGTCTCCACCCTGGTTTGTTGGAGCATGATTTCGGAGACGAGCACTGCGTAGGGCGCTGACTCTTCTTTACGCCATGGAAGATTCCTGGCGTGAATTTGGTACCAGTCCAGCAATTGCCGGGAAATTTGGGTGAACATGGTTAAAACTGGAAACCGCCGTGAGCCTCTACCACCTTTTGCTCATAGTTTTGCACAAAATCCAATAATTGAGAATTAAGACGTTTCCACTCTTCAGATTGCAATACCTTGTTTACCTTTGCCAGTGTGGGCAACATTGCCCCAACCAGAATCTGAGGTCGTGCTCCATAGATGGTTGCCCAGGCATCCGTCAACTCAAACCCTAATCTCTGGACACCGGGGATAAATTCACGAACGACAAACTCAAAGTATTCCTGTTCTCGTTCGGGGATAATATCCCAGGTCATGATCAGTTTGTATGCCATTGGAGCACTCCTTCAGGTTGATCAGTGTTGGTAATCCAGAACGATCACGCGCGTTTCTTCGGGTAAGCCGGCTGTGCCAGAAATTTTCAGAGAGGGCAGGGTTTCAATTTCCGAAAGGCCCATCTCCTTGAGGAATTTATTCAAGGGATCCAACTTAAGGTTGCATGACGGAGTGTGATAGTGCATTGGAATCACAATGTTTGGCTCCAGTAAACTGATCACTTCTGCGGCTTTGGCGGCATTTAGACTGGAACCATCTCCAACCGGCACCAGTGCAATGTGTACCGTTCCCAGGTTCTCCACTTCTGTCTGGGAAGGAACATGGTTAAGATCGCCCAGGTGAGCCACGTTGATTCCATCGTAATCAAAAACATAAAGCGTATTGCGAGGAGTGTCTTCTTTCCCATTTCGATGATTGGTCTGCACTCCGGTAATAAAAACTCCGCCGATTTCGTATTCTCCCGGTCCGGTAATTACGTGAGAAACACCTTTTACCCCATCAAGGTAGTTGTGGGAAGGGGAGTCGTGGCTGATAGTTACTACATCGGCACGCAACTTTAGCGGTTCGTACCCAACCACTCGATGGTCAAATGGGTCGGTGACAATGGAAGCCAATCCTCGTTCAACAAGGCGAAAACAAGAATGTCCGTACCAGAAAATCTCCATGAAACCTCCAAGATTTCAAAATTATTATAACCTAGAAAGAGGCTCAGGTTGGACATCCTGTGTAAAAGTATGGAACGAGAAAACGTCTGAAATTTTCCTTGACGGTTCAAACGAGTTTTGATAAACTCCACTCCCGCAGGCAGAAATAACAGAGAGCACACAAACTACATTCCAGCAAAAATCTTGTCTTTCCGAAACACCTCTGGTATAATCTGCTCGCTTTACGGATCATTAACAATTCAGCGCCGACGTAGCTCAATCGGCAGAGCAACCGCCTTGTAAGTGGTAGGTTACGGGTTCGATTCCCGTCGTCGGCTCCAGTTGCAGGTTGGCAAGTGAGGTGATTGAAAAATCGCCTCGCTTTCGAGCCCGCAACGGGTTCAAAGAGTATGGGCAGTTAGCCAAGTGGCCAAAGGCGACTGACTGTAAATCAGTTGGGGACACCCCTTCGGAGGTTCGAATCCTTCACTGCCCACTTCGGCTGAAAAGCCGGAAAAATCAACCCGAAAGGGTGCATATCGGCAAGCCCTCATAGCTCAGGTGGTAGAGCGTGCCCTTGGTAAGGGCAAGGTCATGGGTTCGAATCCCATTGGGGGCTCTTTCAGCCGTATGTACATGTTGCAATGGAATTTTTGAAGGAGATGGAGAAACATGGCGAAGCAGAAATTTGAACGGACGAAGCCGCATCTGAACGTAGGGACGATGGGACACATTGACCACGGGAAGACGACGCTGACGGCGGCGATCACGAAGTACTGCAACCTGCTGGGGAAAGCGGAATTCAAGGCATACGATCAGATTGACAACGCGCCGGAAGAGAAAGCGCGTGGGATCACGATCAACATTGCGCATGTGGAATACGAGACGGAGAAGCGGCACTATGCGCACGTGGACATGCCTGGGCACCGTGACTATATTAAGAACATGATCACGGGTGCGGCGCAGGTTGATGGGGCGATCCTGGTGGTAGCGGCGCCGGATGGTCCGATGCCGCAGACGCGGGAGCACGTGTTGCTGGCGCGACAGGTGGAAGTGCCGAGCATTGTGGTGTTCTTGAACAAAGTGGACATGATGGACGACCCGGAACTCCTGGAGTTGGTGGAGATGGAGTTGCGGGAGATGCTGAACGGGTACGGGTTCCCTGGGGACACGACGCCGATAGTGCGGGGGAGCGCGCTGAAGGCGCTGGAATGCCCGTCGAAGGATCCGAACGCGCCGGAGTATGCGTGTATCAAGGAACTGCTGCGGGTGGTGGATGAATACATTCCTGAGCCGCCGCGGCCGGTGGATCAGCCGTTCATGATGCCGGTGGAAGACGTGTTCTCGATCAAGGGGCGCGGGACGGTGGTGACGGGGCGCATTGAGCGCGGACGGATCAAGGTAGGCGAGCCGGTGGAGATTGTGGGCTTGCGCGAGAAGAGCATGTCGTCGGTGGTGACGGGGGTAGAGATGTTCCACAAGACGCTGGACGAAGGCATCGCGGGTGACAATGTTGGTTTGTTACTGCGCGGTGTGGAGCGGACGGATGTGGAACGCGGGATGGTGATTGCGAAACCTGGAAGCATTACGCCGCACACGCGCTTCATGAGCGAAGTGTACGTGCTGAAGAAAGAAGAGGGAGGACGGCACAAGGCGTTCTTCAACGGATATCGGCCGCAGTTCTACATTCGGACGATGGATGTGACGGGGACGATCAAGTTGCCGGAAGGTGTAGAGATGGTGATGCCGGGCGACAATGTGAACCTGGAAGTGGAACTGATCGTGCCGGTGGCGTTGGAGCAGGGCTCGAAGTTCGCGATCCGCGAAGGCGGTTTGACGGTCGGCGCGGGCGTCATCACCAAGATCCTCGAGTAAGATATGGAAGGAGCAGCCGGGAGGCTGTAGGAGCATATGGCATCGAAAAAGAAAGATATTCGCCCTGTGATTACCTTTGCGTGCGTGGATTGTAAGGAGCGCAACTATACCTCTCAGAAGAACCGCCGCAACGATCCCGGGCGTCTGGAACTCAAAAAGTATTGTCCGCGTTGCCGGAAGCACACTTTGCATCGCGAGACTAAGTAAGATGAAAAGGAACCGGCTGGTTCCCCGCCAGCCGGTTCATAAAGGCCAGTAGCTCAATTAGGTAGAGCACCTGTCTCCAAAACAGGGGGTTGTGGGTTCGAGTCCTGCCTGGCCTGCCTTCAACATGGCGACGCCGACCTCGCCGCAAGGAAGCGCGAATGGTGAGGCGGCGTTTTAGCCGTAAAGACAAGGAGATACTGTGGCTGAGAAAACGTTGAAAACCAAACAGCAGGAAAAAGTGAAAGAGGTAGCCTCGCCGAAGACAGCCTCTGTTGTGCGAAAAGAGCAAAAACCGAAGGTTGAAACGCCCCGCGCCGCAGAGAAAAAACAATCGGCTCGGCCTGGTCGTCTGGCTACCTGGTGGCGTGAAACCATTGGGGAACTGCGAAAGGTCACCTGGCCCACCCTTCCGGAAGCCCGCCGGTTGACGGTTATTGTCCTTATTGTCGTGGGTGTTACCAGCCTGGCCCTCGGGCTGTTGGATTGGGTTTTCTCGCGGCTTATTGCTTTGTTAATTAGCCTCTAGTGTCTCAAAATGGGGATAAACGGTTAGAAGAAATGGAAGAACCGAAAGATCAAAATTTTGAAGCGGATTTTTTGGATGAGGAGAAGCCGCGTCGGCGCAAGAGTCGAAGCGGAGAACCCAGGACTCCTCGGAAAGCATCCGTTTCTGCAAAACCGGAGGAGCCGGTCTCCAAAGAAGGAGAAACCGAGACGCCCGAGCGTGCCTGGTATGTGGTGCATTGTTATTCAGGGTACGAAAACAAAGTGCGCCATAACCTTGAACAGCGCATTGAAACAATGGGGATGAAGGACAAAATTTTTGATGTCGTCATTCCTACTCAGGAAGAAATAGAAGTCAAGGATGGAAAACGCAGAACGGTTGAACGCCACGTTTTTCCAGGATATGTTCTGGTCAATATGATTATGACTGAGGAATCCTGGTATGTGGTACGAAATACCCCTGGCGTAACCGGTTTTGTCGGAATGGATCAACCCACTCCTCTCCGTCCTGAAGAGGTAGCGCAGATTCTAAAACGCATGGAGGCTGAAGCCCCTCGGGTCAAAGTTACCTTCAAAGTTGGGGAACGTGTTCGTATCGTAGATGGTCCTTTCAATGATTTCCGTGGCACGGTCTCGGAAATTGATATGGAGCGCAATAAAGTTCGTGTGATGGTCAATTTCTTTGGCCGTGAAACGCCCGTTGAATTGGACTTCTTACAGGTTGAAAAAGCGTAGTAAAATATCGGGCGTTAAGCCTGATGAGTGGAAGGGCGATCCCTTAATTCGCCCGCTAACACCACAAAGGAGTTGATACTGTGGCAAAGAAACTTAAAGCAATCGTTCGTCTTCAATTGAGAGGTGGGAAGGCTACGCCTGCACCTCCGGTCGGCCCAGCACTGGCTGGTCATGGAATCAATATCATGGCGTTTTGTAAGGAGTACAATGCTCGTACTTCCAATCGTGCTGGTGAGTTGATTCCTGCAGAGATTACCGTTTATACCGATGGTTCCTTCACCTTCATTCTCAAATCGCCACCGGCTTCTGAACTCTTGAAGAAGGCTGCTGGCATTGAGAAGGGGTCTTCTGCCCCCAATCGTGATAAAGTGGGCAAGGTGACCCGTGCGCAGATTCGTGAGATCGCTGAGATCAAGATGAAAGATCTGAATGCGATTGACATCGAAGGTGCTATGAAGCAGATTGAAGGAACTGCCCGCAACATGGGCATCATCGTCGTTGATTAGTGGGAGGGATGACTTTTCGTCTCCCGTTATCACCACGGAGGTAAAAATGGCAAAACACGGAAAAAAATACTTGCAGGCACTGGCAAAAATTGACCCCAACCGGGTCTATGAGCCGAAACAGGCGTTGGAACTCATTAAGGAGATTTCCTATGCCAATTTTGACGCGACGGTGGAAGTACACATGCGCACGGGATTGGATCCCCGTCAGGCGGATCAGCAGGTGCGTGATGTGGTAGTGCTTCCGCATGGTTTGGGAAAAACTGTGCGGGTTCTGGTCTTCGCACAGGGGGATGGCGCTACATTAGCCCAACAGGCAGGTGCCGACTATGTAGCGGATACTGATGAGTGGATTCAGAAAATTCAGGGTGGCTGGACCGATTTTGACGTCGCTATTGCTACCCCGGATATGATGGGGAAGGTCGGGCGTTTGGGACGTATCCTTGGTCCTCGCGGTTTAATGCCAAACCCGAAAGCCGGAACAGTTGTTCCCGCCGAAGACCTGCCTCGGGTTATCAAAGAATCCAAAGCCGGGCGTGTGGAATTCCGTTTGGATAAGAGTGCAAACCTGCACGTTCCCATTGGAAAGGTTTCTTTTGACGTGGAAAAATTGTATGAGAACCTTTCTGCGTTGATGGAAGCCATTCGCAAAGCCCGGCCGGCGGCAGCAAAAGGTGTGTATATTCGCCGAGTAACTATCACCCCTACCATGGGACCTGGTGTCCGCATTGACCCGAATGTGGCACTGTCCTTGACGGTCAAGTAGGAAACAGAGTATAATACAGTCCGTTTGGTGAACGAATTACTTCACCGCTGAAAGCAGGTGCCGAAAGGCTTAATATCCCGCCGAGGTGAAGACGTTTAGATCGCAGGATCGCCTCCTTTTTATGAGGAGTGAAAAGCGTCTTTGCCTCAAGGGAATGTGGCAAAGACGCTTTGAGTTTTAAAATCTAAAAACGGAAGGAGGTGAATACACTTTGGCATTCACGAGAGAACAAAAATCTGCCATCATGCAACAATACCAGGAGTGGGTGGCAAAAAGCCAGGCAATGTTCCTGCTGGAATACACCAAGATGAACCAGAAGGACATGGATACCCTGCGCGCCAAAGTGCGTGAGGCTGGTGGTGAGATCCACGTGGTTAAAAACACGCTCTTCGGAAAAGTCCTTTCCGAAGCCGGTGTGGATTATGGGAAGATGCTGGAAAAAACCACCATGGTTGGCTTTGCTTTCAATGATCCACCTGCACTGGCAAAGGTTGTCAACGAAGCGGCTAAATCTGAGGTGTTCGCTGTCAAAGGCGGTTTCCTGGGAAAGGTCTCCATCAATGCCGTTCAGGTCAAAGCCCTGGCCGATATGCCGCCGTTGCCTGTGTTGCGAGCTCAATTGTTGGGTGTACTGCTGGCGCCGGCATCCAAACTGGTTCGCACCATTGCCGAACCTGGCCGCTCGATTGCAGGCGTCATCAAAGCGTATTCCGAAAAGGGTCAAACCGCTTCGGCTTAAGTTCTACCAATTTAGTTTTTTGAAAATAAACCATATTGAAAGAGGAGTGCTAAACAATGGCTGACTTGAACAAACTCGTAGAAGAACTGAGCGCGCTTTCTGTTCTGGAAGCCGCTGAACTGGTCAAGATGCTTGAGGAGAAATGGGGCGTTTCCGCTGCTGCTCCGGTGGCTGCTGTTGCTGCTATGCCTGTGGCTGGTGGTGCTGCTGCGCCCGCTGAGCCCGTTGAGGAAAAGACTGAATTTGATGTGGTCCTCAAGGATGCTGGTCCCAAGAAGATTGAGGTCATTAAGGTTATCCGCCAACTGACCAACCTGGGTCTGGTTGAAGCCAAGACAATGGCTGAAACCGCTGGCGCCAAAGTCCTCTCCGGTGTTGGTAAAGAAGCCGCTAACGATGCCAAGAGCAAACTCGAAGCCGCTGGCGCAGTGGTTGAGATCGCCTAAGTTTCTCAGAGATGACTTAAAAAGCCCGGGTAACCGGGCTTTTTGATTTTTTTCACAGAAAACTTAATGAGATGCGTACTGACGAAGCACAAGCACTACCTTCCCACGTACCTGTACTTCTTTTTCAGGGCGAATGATGGGTTGCATGGTGCGATTGGCGGGTTGTAAGCGCACAAAGCCATTTCTTTCGTTGTAGTAATATTTCAACGTGGTCTCGTTGTCACGGGTGAGCCAGACGGCAACCATATCCCCGTTGTTGGCAACTTCTGCGCGCTTTAGAATCACAATATCACCATCATTTACCATGGCATCAATCATGGAGTCCCCTTCTACTTCCAGGGCAAATAAATCGGAAAGTTTCTCCTTGGGAAGCAGGCTTTGGGCTACTTCAACGGTGCTCATGGAGTCAAAGTAAGGCACGTCGGATTCGGGCATGGGAATGGGGTAACTTGCACCAATCCGTCCGATAACCGGGATGCTGAGCAATTCATGTGTAGCGCGCTCCATTGCAGTTTTGACAGTATTAAGTGTTTGCATGAAAGGAACCTGTCCATCCAGAGTCCGTAATACTCGAATGCTTCTGGAGATCCGTCCGCCGCGTTCAATGAAGCCCGCTTCTTGTAATTGATTCAAGTAGTAATCAACCAGCGAGGTTGAATCTACATTGATATGGTTACCAATCTCCCGAATGGATGGGGGATATCCATGTTTTTCTTGATACTTTATAAGGAAATCCAGGATCTTTTTCGGACGCTCCCCCAAACCTTCACTTTTTCGTGCCATCATCATGTTTGCCTCCTGAGCACAATTTATCGTTCATTTGTGCTATGAACATTATAATAGAACAAGTTTTCAATGTCAATACGAAATCCCACGTATTTTCTCTCTCGGGGTGGACCTTTCATGGGAAGTTCGCGCAGTATCCCTGATATTCTTAAGTGATTAACAAGGGTACACTTGATTTTTGGGCTCCCCGAGAAGTGGATTTTTCCGAATTGAGAGAGATTTTGATACTGTATGATAGTGTTTGAAAGGGCGAGAATCCTATCATCATCTCCAGGTTTATCTGGCTGTGGTGATTCGAATTGAGGGAGAATCACCGGTCTCTCTGCCAATTTTTGAAGGAGGTATTCGAGATGAAGAATTATTATTCCTTTTGGTTTGCCGCTTTTGTTATTGCGTGTGGGGTTGATTTTTTATTTTGGGGAAAACCCATTGGAGTTTCTTTTCCCCTCTGGGTGTTACTCGTGATGAGTAGTGCAATCTACCTGGCGTGGAAGACGAAGATGCGTCCTGCTCGTGAGAATCTTTTTCTTGGAGTTGCAGGTTTTGGACTTGCGCTTTTACCTTTATTGCGCGCCGAACCTTTTACGCAAGTAGTGGCGGTTTTGCTGACATTGCTGGTTTTGATGCTATGGGCTGCAACTTTACGAACCGGTCACTGGCTTCGTTACAACCTTTGGGATTATATTCGAACTGTGGCTGTTTTGATATTCGAGGCTGTTACTAATCCGTTCAGGCAACAGACTTTTTCTCAGCCCCATTCTCAGGAAAGTCAGAAGTCACTGCCTCGACAGGGGTGGGCTGTTTTGCGTGGAATTCTGTTGTCTTTGCCTGTTTTAGGGGTTTTGGTTATCCTTCTGGCTTCTGCTGATCTTGTCTTTGCAGAGCGATTACAAACGGTTTTTGGAGCCCTGCGCCTGGATAAATTCCCCGAAACTCTTTTCCGATTGTTTTACGTATGTGTACTCACAGTGATCTTTTGTGGGGTGCTTTTGCATACTTTCTTTCCCGTTTATCCGGTTCAACCCACCCGGGAAAAAAGACTCTTCCCACCGTTCCTGGGGTGGACGGAGAGCAGTATTGTCCTCAGTAGTGTTATTTTGTTGTTTGTTTTCTTTGTGATTCTGCAATTTCAATACTTGTTTGGAGGACAGGCGAACATCCATGAGGCAGGATTTACCTATGCTGAATATGCCCGTCGTGGTTTTGGAGAATTGGTATGGGTCGCCTTGATCTCTCTGATGTTGATTCTGAGCCTGCATGCAGTTTGTCGGTGTGATACTTCTTCATACCAGCGTGGTTTTATCTTTTTGAGCAGTTTGTTGATTATCCTTGTATCGGTGATTCTTGCTTCTGCGATGCAACGATTAATTCTTTATGAGCAGGCATATGGGTTTACGCGACTTCGCACTTATACCCATATCTTTATTCCATGGTTGGGAGGATTGTTCCTTGCAGTCCTTGGATTGCTGATCACGAATCGGATGCATCAGTTGGCTCCTGTGTTGTTTATCCTGGTGATTGGTTTTGGGTTATGCGTGGGTTTCTGGAATATTGATGGATGGATTGCACGCCAGAATGTGCAACGCGTATTGGCGGGCGAAGACCTGGATGGAGAATATCTGCAAATTCTTTCTGCTGACGCTGTGCCCGAGTTGATCAGATTGGTTCAAGAGAAAGGCTTACCAGAATCTGCTAAGGAAGAACTTCTGATTGGGCTTGCATGTCGGGCTTCCCAGTCGGCGGTATCTGTACCGGCATGGCAATCCTTCAACTTAAGCGAAGCCCGTGCACAAAAACTCTTATCATCCCATGCTTATTTGTGGAAGAATTACCCTATTCAGCAGGACAGCGATGGAAGGTATGTACTGCAGAATGGCTCACCCCGGTATTGTAGAGAGGTTCGGGGGGTGAATTAATGCTCCTGATAACAAAACTACTCCAAGCAGTTGGAAAACTTGAATAGGGCTTGTATTCGATTCTTCCGGGAGCTTATATCAGGTTCTCACTAAGCCTCAAGGCTCATAAAGGGTTTCTAAAAGGTAAAATTCGAGGGCTGTTTGGAATTCCATACCAAACAGCCCTCTCATACAATCTTCTGGAAATTGCTACTGAGGTGTGGTTGGGGTTGTGGTAGCAGGCGCTTGCAGAGAGCCGGGATAAGGGAGAATGATAGGCGTGTTAGAAGGTGTCATAATGACCTGCACATTGGGAGCCAGTTTGGTAATATACTGGTAGTTCAGGATATCCGGGTTGCTTTTGATTACGTTGGCAATGTATTCCAGTGCCTTAGCCTCCGCTTCTGCTTGAATGAGACGTGCTTCGGCTTCACCTTTAGCACGAATCACGGCGGCATCGGCCTGCCCCTGAGCAACCTGGCGGGCTTGCTCCGCTTCCTGCTTTTTCTGCTCTACAACGAATTTGGCTTGCTGGGCTTGCTGCTCGGCAATTTGTTTTTGTTCGACTGAGGCGGCATATTCTGGTGAGAAAGTAATGTTTCTCAAAACAAAATCCCGGAGAATTAATCCGTTTTCAGCCAATTTTACAGCCATGGTTTCATTCAAGGTTTTGACCAATTCTGCCCGTTTTGAACTCACTACTTCGTCCACCCGCATTTGGGAGACAGCGTCGCGGATGATTCCACGGGCTAATGGACGGACAAGGTCACGTGTATAACGGTCTTGCCAGAGAATATGAACTTTTACTACCTCTGTTGGATTAATGGCGTAAATGACAGAGGCATCCACATAAATTTCCTGTCCGTCTTCTGTTCGGGCAGCAATGGAGTCATCTCCCTCGATTTGTCCTTCCCGTGCGGCAATGGACATGGTGTACGTCTGATTAGCAATCGAATATCGCACCACCTGTTCAGCAAAGGGGATAATAAACCTTAATCCGGGTTCCAATGGCTCTTTACGGTAACCTTCAGGAGAAACCGCAGAAATGACCACACCTCGTTCTTGCGGCTCAATGAAAACCAGGCCGGCATTCAGGGTGGTAAGAAACACAGCAAATAAAATCAAAGCCACCAGAACACGGCCACTACCACGAACAGGTTGATTTCGCGACGCTCTCAAAATAACCACGCCAAAGGTGATAAAAACAATGAACCAGACTGCTCCGACAAAAAATGATGTCAACGAGGAAATGTTCATAGATATCTCCTTCTCCTGTTTGGATTATAGCCTGTATTCAGAGGATTGCTGTGTAAAGGATTTGTAAAGATTGAGGGATGGCTTTACTTGAGTGAATTGCTTGATCGATGAACCACGCTCATGTGCAATCCATTTCTTGGACGGAGGGTTACCAGAGCATCTACAACAGGTGCTTTAGGCGGTGGTGTAAATCTCAATTTCTGAGTCATGCCGGCGAGGATCAAGCGTGCTTCGATATGAGCAAATTGATTGCCAATACACAAACGCGGGCCCGCACCAAAGGGGATAAACGTAAACCGATGCGAAGTACCTTCCGGGTCTCTCGCAAACCTTTCCGGAATGAAGGCTTCGGGATTTTCCCAATGCTCTTTTAAGCGATGGATAACATAAGGACTGATCACAATAACGGCTCCTGGGGGAATGGAATAACCCAAAATCTCATCTTCTCCCATGGCTTTGCGGGTAATTAACCAGGCAGGCGGGTATAATCTTAAGGCTTCAGTGAATACCTGAGCGGTATAAGGGAGGTTTTCCAGATCCTTTGTGCTGGGGGGATTCCCTTTGAGAACTGTATGTACTTCTTCAAACAACCGATTTTCAATTTCAGGATGAGTAGAGAGTAAGTACCAGGTCCATGTTAAAGCGCTGGCAACTGTTTCATGGCCGGCGATCAACATGGTCATCACCTCGTCACGGATTTGACGATCACTCATCCCTTCCCCACTTTCTTCATCTCTGGCGCGTAGAAACATTCCCAGTAAGTCCTCACCCAGAACCTTGTCTTTACGGCGTTGTTGGATTATTTGTGAAACTGCCTCTTCCAGGGTTTTCAAGGCTTTTCGAAAAGCCCGATTTCTCGGCAAGGGGAGATAGGTAGGGATGAGCGTAAGGGTCTTTACACGATAGACGATGTAATCCAGGGTAGTTAATGTGGCTTCTGTCAGGTGTGGGGCATCTTTGCTGAGGTCTATGGAAAAAAGGGCTTTTCCCACGATTTCTAAAGTCAGCCGCATCATTTCGGCATCCACATCAATCAGGTGGGCCTCAGGCAATTGTCTCCAACGTGTGAGCAGAGATTGAGTGGATGGAATAACAATTTGGTCTAGGTGAGACAATCGCCCCCGGGCAAAGGCCGGCTGTGCTAAGCGCCGTTGACGTAACCACCCTGTACCATCGTTTGTCAGCAATCCATTACCAGTAATGATCGCTAAAGAATGATATTGAATGGTATCTTTGGAGTAATTTCGATGATTTTCCTGTAACACGTGCTTTACAGCCTCAGGATCGGCAAGATGAATGACCGGGGTGTTGAATGCCTGGAAGCGTGAAACAGGACCATATGTTTGGTAAAGCCAGAGCAGAAAATCAAGAGGCTTGGATTGGATCGAACCAATTTTGGGGAGTAATGTGAGATTTGTTGGCCCCGGAATTTTTGTGATTGCCATGGAACAATTTTAGCAAAAATTACTTTGCGGGTAAAATATATACCATGGATGTAGAAACTATTCGCGCAAGGTTATCTGCGCTTCCTATCAGTGAAATTCAATACCTCCCGGAAACCTATTCAACCAATGACGATGCTATGGCATGGGCACAAGCCGGCGCTCCGGAAGGTGTGGTGGTTATTGCCGATAAGCAGTTGAAAGGGAGGGGAAGACTGGGACGTATGTGGGTTACTCAACCAGGCACGTCCTTAGCCTTCAGCATGATTTTTCGCCCCACTTTGGAGGAAATTGAAAAACTCTCCCTGTTTTCTCCCCTTGGAGCGCTTGCGGTAGCGGTGGCTTTGGAAGACCTGGGGCTTTCTCCTGAAATCAAATGGCCCAATGACGTTCTTCTTTCCAGGAAGAAAGTGTGTGGGGTTTTAGCCGAGACGGTATGGATGGGAAGCCATATCAATGGAGTTGTTCTTGGGATCGGCATCAATGTTGCAACCGGCTCTGTACCAGACTCGAACATGTTATTGTTCCCGGCAACCTGTGTGGAATCCGAACTGGGAAAGCCGGTAGATCGTTTATCGCTCCTGGAATCGGTGTTGCGCCATTTGATTGAATGGAGAAAGCAAATTAGAACCGAAAGGTTTATCGAGGAATGGAAAAAGCGCCTTGCTTTCCTTGGAGAAAAAGTAACTGTTCAGAAGCCCGATGGAGAGATTACGGGACGGTTTCAAGATGTCGATGAACATGGTGCCTTAGTCTTGTCTGTAGAAGAGCAATATCACACAATCTTTGCTGGAGACGTGAAACTACGACCATTGGAGGAATAACCTATGCTTGATGATTTGCGCAATTCAGCCAGTTCATCCTTTGAGGAAATTGAACAGGAATCTCCCACTGTAATACCAGACACTCCAAAAAGACCAGGAAAGAAGTCGGGTGAATTTTTGGGGATGACGCCTTTTCAGCGTTTTATCATTGTTTTGTTGTTGTTTATGATGACTTGTGTACTGGGTGCTTTTTGCTTGATTGCATTTGGAAAGGTTGTATTGCCCGTATAACCTGTTGGTCAATCCTGTACTTTCCCTGAGGACAAGGTACTTAAAAACTTCAGAAAAACAGGGACAAGTTCGGGATCGAAGATCTTGCCCATATTTTCCTTCAAAAACTCGTGGATTCTTTCCTCATGCCATGCCTTTCGGAAGGGACGCTGGGAACGTAAAGCATCCCACACATTGACTATTGTAAATACCCTGACAGGAAAGGGAATCTCTTCCCCTCGCATTCCGAGGGGATAGCCATTTCCATCCCATCTTTCGTGGTGCATATAAGGGATCATTCCTGCGGCTTGCAGTAAAGGAACCTTGGAGAGCAGGTTAAAGGCAAATACGGGAGATTGACGGATCATTTCCCATTCTGTTTCATCCAACGGTCCAGGCTTTTGCAAAACGTGGCGAGGAATCATCAGTTTCCCAATATCATGCAGAATAACCCCCTGGCGAAAATGTTGCAGGTCAGTGTTATTGATCCCAACAGACTGGGCAAACTGTACTGCAACCTCTGCCAATTGTAACGTTGATCCTTCGGGCTGGTTTTCATGCCATTCTACAACCTGAGCCCATGCCAGCAGAGTCGCGTCGTAGGATAATGCAAGTTCGAGATTGCTGGTTTGAATTCTTTGTAATAGTTCGGCATTTTTGATTGCAATGGCAGTTTCCATCGCCAGTGCTTCAATGAACTGTCTCCACTCCTCAGACGGGGTAAAAGGATGACGATGGAATGTTTCCAGCACACCTTTTACCTCTCCCTGAGCAATTAAAGGCACGGCGTAATAAGCAATAAAGTCTTCGTTCCTGAAAAGGTGGGCTCTCTGAAAGAAGGGTGCAATCCCATTCTTGTCGTAAATGCAAATTGTTTTTCGGGTGAGGGCTGCTTTACCGACTTGATCTTCTCCTATTCTCATCCGGGTTCTGGCAATATCAATGGATCGGAATCCTTCCCCTGCTGCATATTCCAGCATATGGGTGGTAGGATTGACCAGGAACACGGCAACCGCATCTACTTGAAACTGTCCCATGATTTGATTAACTAGCGACCTAAGAGTCAAGTTCAAATCCAGGCTGGCAGAGATGGAAGTGTTGATGAGATGGAGAGAAGTCATGTATTGCAAACGCTGGTTTGCTTGTGTTAGAGACGTGATTCGCTCGATAATTGCTCCCGCCATTTTACAAAGAGATTCAATGATTTCGATCACTGAGGATGGAATGGGGGGCTCTACCAGAGTCGCCAGAACATACGTGTTTTCGTGGAGACGAATGGTCGTGGGAAAAAGAACAATATTGTAAGAAGGCAGTCCCAGGTCCGGAAAAACATCCAGGGCAGAATAAGTTACAGGTTTGTCGCCTTCCGTTACTTTTTTGACGATCTCAAACAGCCTGAAGTTGGATTCAATGCTTATGGATTTCCGTAATTCCCCATAAGGGTATTGCATCTCTATGCTTTGGGTTTTCTCATCGAACAAAATCCAGGCAACACCCTCCAATGTCATTTCTCTGAATAAGGCTTGAGGAATGATATGTAAAATCTCATCCTGAGTGTCCTCCGATTGTATCTTTGCAGCAATTTCTCGGGCACTTTTGGCGTAAAGTTCTCTATTCTTCTGTTCGGTAATCTCTGAGAGAACTGCAAGGATTCTCAGTGGATCCCCATTTTGTGGTTCGAGGTAAGTATGGCTCCACAGGTACCATCGTTTGGGTTTAGCATCCCGTAAAGCCACAGGAACTTCACGATAGGTTTTTCGATCTCGAATCGTTTCTGGAAAGGTTTCGGGAGTGAGGAATTCCGGAGGGAATTCGAACAAACTCCACAAAGTGAAAGATTGATTTGTTAAGTCGGAAAGTCCAAATATTTCTTTGTCTCTTTTACTGCTCACAAGAATTTTGCCCGATTCATCAAAAATCAAAATCCAAGCGTTAAAGACTTCAGACAAAAAAGTAGAGTACTGTGTTTGTGCGGATAACGCCAACTCAATATTCCTTTTTTCTGTAATGTCGGTTAGTGAAATTCGTGTAGCCGATTTGTGCTGAAATAGCACAGGCTGGAAGGTCAAATTAACCCAGCGCCAAATTTTTGTATCTGCCGGGGTAACTCGTATGAGAATCGGGGATTCTGAAGAAGAAATGGCTTCTCGTTTTGAAAACAGCGAGAGAACTTTGGTTTGATCTTCCGGGTGGATGTGACTTAGTAGGGGGGGGAGAGTCTTGGGGCTTTCCCTCTCACCGATTAGGGATTTTGCTTGTGAATTGAGATATAGAACTTGAACTTCATCGGCGATGATTTCAGCGGAATTGGAATGTTCAAGAATTTTTATGAACTCTTCCTGTGCTGTTTTCTCCCCAGTAATGTTTTGGGCACTTCCAAGAATTCGGATTAAATTCTTACTGCTTTGATCGATTTCTGGAATAAGATGCAAGCGATACCATATATATTTTCCTTCTCCTTGAGGAATGCGCAGTTCTAATGTGATTTGTTGTCCCATTTCAAGAGATTTGTAGATTTCATCTGTTGTAAGAGATAATGAAGGGGTATCAATGAATTGGACAATCTGACTGAAGAAATTTTCCGAGGTAATTCCCGGCAGGATTTCCTGAAATGACTCTAACCCCCATTCGATGACATACCGCTCCGTTCCAAAGGCCTGAATAGAAAAAGTGAAATCACTGGTGATGGTGGTGATCAGCCGGTAACGTTCTTCGGATTTTTGAAGATTTTCAAGGATTTCCTTATGTTGCTGAAGGGCTTTCTCAACCTCGTTTTTCTGCTGAAAAAACTGGTGCAAAGGATTGGCTATTTGTCCGAACTCGCTTTTATCCCCAAGAAGGGCTTTCAATGCTTTGGTATCCTGATTACTTAACGCAGTAGCCAGTTGTCTTAAGGGGCGGATGATCCAAATGTTGAGAGTAACCAGAATTAGAGCAAGAAAAGACACGCTTAACAGGAAAGAATAGATGCGATATTGCTCTTGAGATTTGAGGAATCTCCCAATGTAGGGATTGACAAATTTCCCCACCAGGTATGCGACTGGAACATCATCCACGCCCTTGAGAGTATAGGTAGCGTAAAGGTCGGTTTCGGAAGGTGGCATTGATTTCTCAAGGTTTTCGGGGGAACTCACCGTTACTTCTAAATTAGATAATTTATTAAGGTTTTGGAGTCGCTCAGTGTTCCAAATCCGTCCCACAAAAAAGTAGCCGCGGGGAGGGGTTTGGTGGGCTACATCTTCACTGGGATGAATGCTGGCTCCGTAAACGGATATGGCAGGGGCATTGGCTTGCCATTCGGTGAATTTGATAAATGCCCCATGTTGAAACAGGTTTTCGGGTTTCTTAAAAAGGTGTGGGGCATACAAAGTACACACCCTCTCTTGATTCTGGTAAATCAATTCATTTTGGGGAGAGTATACCCACAGGCAGTCTACATCAAACACTTCCATGGAGGGTAACAGAATATTTTTGGCCCATGCTTCGTCGGGATATTCTGCAAACTTAACCAGTTCATCCCAAAAGGTAAAATCCAGCACGAGTGTCTGGAGATTTTGCTGTTCTTGTTCGATAGCATGGGAAAAGAGAGATTGAAGTTGTTTTTGTTGCTGATTAGTAATTTCATAAAAGTCAATTCTTTGTTCTCTTTCCAACCCCCATAGCCCAAGAAGCAAAATCCCATTCAATATAAGTGTAGTGAGAAAGATTCGAGAACGAATTGACATCATAAAATTATCTTACACCCAAATTACCCCCGAAACAGCCCCTCTCCCGCCGGATTAAAAAACAAAAACAACTCACTTTCTTATATTGAGTTGTTTTTGTTTTGTGCCGGGATTAGATCAAATTGACCCACAGAAAGTGTTCAAGCAATTCAATGGTATTTTGTTTATCTGCCAGAATATGCTTCACAACGTCTCCAATCGAAATTAATCCAATTAATTTTCCTTCCTGTATCACCGGAAGATGGCGGAGTTTTTTTGCAGTCATTACTGCCATACATTCGTCTACTGTCTGCTCGAGATTCACATAATACACAGGATGGGTCATTAATTGACGAACCGGGACTTCCAGATCTAAACACTCGCTAAACTCAACAGCATGGCGGGCAAAATCGCGCTCCGAAAATATTCCTACCACCTGTCCATTTTCCAATACAGGCACTGCTCCAATATGCTTTTCAGCCATCAATTTAAGCGCTTCTCGCAGGGTCATTTCAGGAGATACTGTCCAGACATCATACCCTTTTTCTTCTAATAGTTCTTTTACCGTAGCCATCTCTCTACTCCTTTCCCATCTTATTTTCGATTATGGGAGGATTACATAACCTTGTCAAGCACTTCTCATGCGAAAATTGGGTGATTCTGGATAGAAACAGGAAGGATTTCAAATTCATACTATTTCGATTTAAGGATTAGAAAAGGTTGTATAATTTTATTATCTAATATCTCAGGAGGGAACAAAATGACTGCGCTTGTAGATATCGAAGGCATTGGCGAGGTATACGCCGAGAAATTAAAAGCCGCAGGAATTTCCTCGGTAGAAAAACTCCTTGAAGCCGGCTCCACCCCAAAGGGGCGAGAGGACTTAGCCAAACAAACGGGCATCAGTAAAGACTTGATTCTCAAGTGGGTCAATCGTGCTGATCTCTATCGTGTAAAGGGCATTGGCTCAGAATATTCTGATTTGCTGGAAGCCGCTGGTGTAGATACTGTGGTTGAACTGGCTCAACGAAATCCAGAGGCTCTGTATAAGAAACTGGAAGAAGTGAATGCCGAGAAGAAACTGGTTCGCCGCATGCCTACACCAGCCCAGGTGACAGAATGGGTAGAAAGCGCCCGACAGTTACCCCGCGCAGTACACTACTAAAAGCAGTACACGAATAAAACCGAAGCCCAGCCAATCGGCTGGGCTTCTGATTTTATCCAAAACGAGCGTAGTCCACCAGTTCACTCAGCGCGCACGTGGCTAAGCCAATCACATGATCTCCGCCTCCGTAAAACACATAAACGGTATCATGGACTACCGGGTTTGCGCAGGAGAAAACAACATTGGGTACGTCTCCTCTTAGTTCCCATAACTCTTCGGGCCAGAAAATGGGCTCTTTGGGGCGATGGATGACTTTGGTTGGGTCATCCAGATCCAGGAGCACTACACCAATTTTGTACACTTTATTTTCATCATAAGCATGATTGAGGACAATCCATCCGTGTTCCGTTTCAATGGGAACACCATTGTTTCCCACACTCCGGGAGTCCCATGGATTTTCAGGACGAGGACCATATATGGGGAACATTTGATCGGATGGCCAGTGAATCAGGTCATCAGAGTAAGCAATCCATACTTTAGGCCAGCGGCGGTGGAGTGCTACGTACTTCCCGCCGATTTTTCTTGGAAAGAGCACATGGTCCTTGTTGTCCTCGCCGACGACAATTGGACCGATTCGCTCCCATGTGATTAAGTTCTGACTGCGCGCAATCATGGGGAGAATTCCACCCCCAGCATGAGTGGGTTGACCGCTCCCTTTGTACACGCTACCGTAAGCAGTATATGTCATGTAATAGGTACCCTCAATTTCAACAATGCGAGGGTCTTCCAGCCCACGCGATTCCTCGGGAGATGCGGGTTCCATGATGGGATTCTTGAGGCGGTTCCAGTGAATTCCGTCTGCTGAAACAGCATAACCCAGTCGGCTTACCCAGTCCAATCCTTGCGCGCGGTACACCATGTGGAACATTCCATTGGCATACAACACTCCCGGATTGAAGACGTTGTAACATTCCCAGGGCGATTGAGGATCCGGTAGCAGGACAGGATTAGGATGACGATTCAGTTTCATGCTTCACTCCTTTTGCAGGCCATATATAGAACTTAATTTGCGAAACTTTAACCTTGAGAGGACAGCGCCTTTACCTGCTGTCTTAAACAAGATGAAAGGTTGGGCCTGGCACTCCAGAGTACAACAGGAAAAGTTACGAGTTCCTTCCAGAGCAAAAATTTCCAGGCTTGTTCGATCTATCAGAATCCTTATATCCAGGGTTTGTATTTCAGCAGGCAGTGGGGCAGAGCAATCCAGTACCTCTAGGCAATGCTCCTGGACATTCCAGCGTATGGCTATTGCATTAACGATAATGGTAATCTCTTGGGAATTCCCTGACTCCAGTTGCATTTCAAGATCGAGTAATTCCGCAGGAGAAATGGGAAAAACGTGCTCATCTTGATCCAGGAAGATTGGTTCTTTCTCGATGGATTGTTCCCAAAGGGTCTCTATCTCTTGAACCGGATGTCTGGTGAGGCGCAATCCTTCAGGAGTTTCTCTTAACTTCAATTCGCAGGGAAAACTCATTTGCTGATTGAAAGGCATGTCCGGATAAATTCCTCCACGCATCCAGGCAATTTGGATGCGTCGTTGATCCGGAAGGTCGCTGAAGGTTTGAGTGGCGTAATAGTTCTTCCCAAAATCGCTTATGAGCAGAGGAGTTTCGGCTTCAAAATGGTTGCCGTCAAACTTTCCAAGCAGGTAATTCCCATTTGCTGCCATAAATACCCAACGGGAAATTTCTGGTTGATTTTCCAGGGGAATTTCAAAAAAATCCGGACATTCGATGCACCCCGGTAAGGTAAGAGTTTGTAAATGGCTCCACTCTTTTAAGTTGGGAGATGCAAGAAGAGCAAAATCGTTTTCCTGGAGATATAAGGCCATAATCCATTTTTTATCCGGTTCATACCAGATCACTTTGGGGTCACGGTTTTCTGGAGCCATTTCTGGAAGAACTGGATTGTCCTTGTACTTGGTAAAAGTTTTCCCACCATCGTTGCTGTAAGCCAGGCATTGGGTGAAGGGTTTCCCCTCCGATTCCGGTGAAGTTCCACCGGCGGCGGTGTAAATCAACACAATGGCAGGGGACTCACCGGTTTGGAATCCGGCTGTATTATTCCAGTCAACCACAGCCGAACCTGAAAACATGGTTCCCAATTCATCGGGAAGAAGCGCACGTTCCATCTGTTTCCAGTGAATCAGGTCTGTACTGATAGCATGCCCCCAGGTCATGTTTCCCCATTCGTTCCCATATGGATTGTGCTGAAAAAAGAGATGATACAATCCTCCGTAGTAAACCAATCCATTGGGGTCATTCAGCCATCCTTTCCTGGCGGTAAAGTGAAATTGAGGGCGATAACGCTCGGAAAATTCTGTTCCCATCTACTGCCTTTCTAACGGGTATATTAGAAATTGATATGAACTCTAGACCTTTATCTTGACAGAGAAACTGGCGGCAATATAATCAAACTGTATTTTATCTTGATTTATGAAGTTAGGCAGGGGGCTGACTGTAAAGGAGTGACAATGAGAATCACCAACGGAATTGCTTCTGAGTTTTCACCCGCTGTTACCAGCGGAATCTCGGACCTGAATGCCCTTTTGTTGAGAAATCGGATTATTTACCTGGGTACGGCGATTGATGACAAAGTAGCCAACAACATTGTGGCGCAGTTGCTGTTTCTCAGCAACGAGGACCGCGAAGCGCCGATTCAGATGTACATTAACTCGCCAGGGGGACAGGTGTATGCCGGGTTGGCTATTTACGATGCGATGCAGATTATCCCCAATCCAATCAGTACCTTGGCGGTGGGCGTCACGGCTTCCTTTGGAACCGTTTTACTGGCTGCAGGGACAAAAGGGATGCGCTATGCTTTGCCCAATGCTACTATCCACATGCATCAACCTCTGGGAGGTGCTCAGGGACAAGCCACAGAAATTGAAATCCAAGCCAAAGAAATCTTAAGGCTTAAGGCTCGTCTCAATCAAATTCTCGCGGCGCATACAGGACAAACTGTGGAGACGATTCAGAGGGATACAGAACGGGACCGATATATGGATGCTCATCAGGCTATGGAATATGGTCTGGTGGACCATATCATGGAAGTGCCTGCCTTCAAACGACTGCCTGGACTGTAAAAAAAAACAACCCCTGCGTTTCCTGGCGCAGGGGTTGTTTTTGCCTAAATCGTGATGACTTTTGGTGCTTTTTGAAGGGCTTCGATGATATCACCCATACCGCCTACAATACCCACAGAAACCTGATCGATTAATCCATATCTGTCCAGACAGGTCTGGCAAAGGACAATTTCTGTCCCTTGGGCTTCAAATGCTTTTAATTGGTCCAGTACTGGAGAACCCTGACAAGCCAACTTAACACCGTCGGTATAAAAAATCATCTTTGCAGGGATCTGTCCGGACTCAAACCACAGGGTCAGGAATTTCCTTATCAGGGTTTGTTGAAGGTCTTGGGGCCCATCTCCCATTCCGTAGTGAGTGAATAAAATAACCAGGTCTTGTTTCATAACTTTTCCTTTTTTGTTAAGTGTTAGGATAATGTCATCTTGCAGTCCATCAAGTAGATTTTTTAAATTTTCAAAACCTTTGCTCCTCGAATTTTACGTTGTTTAAGTGCTTTCAATGCCATGTTGGCTTCTTCCAGAGAATAGATTTCCACTTCGGGAAGAATGGGAATTTGGCTGGCAAGTTTAAGGAATTCCCGTACATCATTACGGGTGACGTTGGCAACGCTCTTTATCTCTTTCTCCATCCAGAGATCGCGCTCGTATTGAACAGAGGACCAGATAGAGAGGTCAGAATTCTCTTTTCGGATTGCATTCATTACCAGTCTGCCGCCAGGTAGAAGATGCCTGAGAGTTTGAACTGGAGGTGTCCACACAGGCGTGGTGTCGATGGCAGCATGAAGTCGTTCGGTAGGAGCATCTTCTATTCCACCTGCCCAGGTTGCGCCTAATTCCCGGGCAAAGTCTTGCTCAGCCGGCGTTCGGCTGAATACAAAAACTTGTGTATGGGGGTAGAGAAATCGAACCAGTTTGAGTACAAGGTGACCGGATGCACCAAACCCCACCAATCCCAGATTCTGGTGATTGGCGATTCCGCTCAGCCAGAGAGAGCGATAGCCCACGGCGCCGGCACATAATAAGGGAGCCGCCGAGACATCATCAAGATGATCCGGGATTGGATGAACATAGTCTGCCAGTACGTTCATGTATTCGGCATAGCCCCCATTTGCGTCTCTTCCGGTGGCGCGGAATTCCGGGCAAAGATTTTCCCTCCCGCTCAAGCAAAATTCGCAGGATCCACAGGAAGAATAAATCCAAGCCACTCCGACTCGCTTTCCGAGGAGATGAGCATTTCTTGCGTCTCCAACTTCTACAACCTGCCCTACGACTTGATGACCGGGAGTCATGGGAAAATGGCTGGGGGGTGTTCTGCCTTCAATTTCATCGATTTCTGTGTGACAAACTCCGCAAGCCGAAACCCGAATCAACACTTCGTCCTTTTGACATGCTGGAATGGGTTTATTGGTGGTGAATTGCAGAGGTTCTGGATCATCCAGAACCGACGTGATACGGGTAATTTGCATGGCGCGCATAGTGACTCCAGGTAAAAACGGGATTGAACCTTGGAAAAAGCAAGATTATTCTGGGAGGTTTTTTCCCCAGAGAATCAATCAGAGGGACTTTTTATTTATTCTAATGCATTCATCATCAAAGGGTGACAGAGAAGATGAATTTTCCTTCCAATCCAGCAAGATAGGCTTTTAGGATTACAATTGCATTTTGACAGTTTACCTCTGGATAGCCTTTTCTTTTCAGTAAAATTGAGTGACACGTGTATACCTTCAGGTGTTGCAAGATTGACTCTATTATTTTCTTTTTTCAAGAGGTTTTGGCATGTCTCAAGCCCATAAATCCCTGTCAATAATCTTTATCGCAGTTTCTATAGTTCTTTCCGCTTGCTCTGGAATTGAAAATTCAGGAAAACCCACGCCAACTCCGGTACCACAAGTCTCGAATTATGAACGTTCAATCTTTACTGTTGAACGTGGTCCTATTGTGGAAGAGCGCAAATTAATTGGAGAGATTGTTCCCTCAAAGCAAGAGGAACTTTTCTTTCGAGCCTCCGGGTATGTCAGTCGGGTAGCATTCAAGCAAGGTGACCTGGTCAAGCAAGGGGATATCCTGGCAGAACTTCAGGTGGATGATTTGGTTAATCAATTACAACAAGCCCGCATCGATCTGGAGGTTGCTCAGGCAAATTACGAGAGAGAAAAAGCGCAATTTGCTTTTGATTTAGAGAAAGCCAGGGTGGAGGTGTTCACTTTGCAAAAACAGGTGGAACTGGCTCAGATGGCTGTTGAGCAGTCCTATGGCTTGGAAAAACAGCGTGCCCAGGCCAATCTGGAAATTACTCAGCAAAACCTGAAACTGGCAGAGATGCGCCTCCAAATCCTGGAAGAACAATCTACTACCTATGCTGAACAGGTGGTCAAGCGCAGTCAGCTGGCAGTAGAACGTTTGGAAAAGTTGCTTTCAGAGAGGCAAATCGTTTCCCCATTTGATGGCATTGTTCTGCGTAGCATTATTCGCCCGGGACAATCGGTAGATGCCTTTTTCACTTCGTTTATTGTGGGAGATCCGAAGGATTTGGTAGTTCGGGTGCAGTATGACAAGGATCTGGCTAGCCGTATGAACGAAAACACCGAAGTTCTTTTATTCCTCAACGAAACCGACTCTCAGGGCTACCCTGTTGAGTTTTTACCCAATTTCCTCCCCATCAGTACAAAAGTAGAAGGAGCCTCCGCTTCACGTTTCACAGGGGATTTCATGTACTTTAAGGTATCAAAAGAGATACCTCAAGACCAGATTCGCGTTGGGCGTTCGGTAACTCTCAAGATCGTTTTGGGGAGGAAAGACAATGCTCTATTGCTGCCACCTGCTGCGATTCGGGAATACAAAGGATTAAAGTTTGTGATCGTTCAGGAAGGAGATAAGCGCCGTCGGGTTGAAGTCTCCCAGATTGGATTAAGGTCCCTTGACCGGGTTGAAGTGATTGCAGACCTGGAACCCGGTGATCAGGTTGTTGGACCGTAGCAGGAAGGAGCGTGTAGACAATGCTCCTCAAACTTAAGCGGTTTTTTGGTCTATTAGCACGTCCCGATTTCAAGAAATTGGGCATTGGGATATTCCGTGCGATTACCCAATTGTGGAGTGCCTTACCCGGCATGGCCGTATCATGGCTGGGGACAGCAAAGAATATTCTTTTGTCCTTCGCCGCTATGCTGGTTGTGGTTCTCAAACGGTTGCGCCACAACCTCGGGCTCAGCCTTAGCGCTTTACTG
The DNA here is from genome assembly GCF_000199675.1 of Anaerolinea thermophila UNI-1. Taxonomy (GTDB): domain Bacteria; phylum Chloroflexota; class Anaerolineae; order Anaerolineales; family Anaerolineaceae; genus Anaerolinea; species Anaerolinea thermophila. The sequence continues at coordinate 2,115,241 of NC_014960.1, read as the reverse complement.
GGGATCGTCGCTGTTTTGGCAATGGTGGTTTGTGTTCCGATTTTTTCGCATGGCGTGGCAAGTGAGGTTTTAAGAGTTCAGTTGGAAGAAATCGCTCTGACCACTCGAAGAAGCCTGTTCAGTTTGCACATGAACGCCACAGATAAGCAGGGGGCTGGTACTCTGAATGTCGATAAGGTAGAAGAAACAGCCCAATGGCTTGAAAAGAATACCCCCCGTGTGGTTGGAATTCCTGTACGAGCAGTGATTGCTCGTGCTCAGACCGCCACGATTGGGTTGAATCCCTTTCCTCCTCGCAGTTTGGCTCCCTCTAATCAACCATGGATTGTGATGTCTTTTATCGCGCAGGACAATGTTCCATCTATGGGGAAAATTGTCGATGGGCGCTGGCCCTCTCCCAGTACGAAGAGCGGGGAACCGGTGGAAGTGGCTGTTTTGGAGAGTACAGCAGATGAAATGTTCTTGAATGTAGGTGACCGTTTTCGTAACGGTCCGCTGGAGGTGGTCATCACAGGTATCTGGGTCCCCCTGGATTCGCAAGACTCTCTCTGGTTCGAATTGCCCAAAACAGCCTTCTCTACCTCGTTCTGGATTCCCGGAGAAACGTATCAAAATCGAATGGCTGAATTCTTCTCCCGTCCGGTCTTTAACGCTTCCTGGTATGTCGTTCTGGATGAAAAACGACTGAATCTGGCTTTTGCAGATGATTATGCTCGAGGATTGGTTCGTTTGGACTCCGAACTTCGTCGTCGAGTCCCCGGTATGACCATCGACTACTCTCCCTTAAAAGCGTTGGAAGCCTATCAGGAACGAGCGAATACCCTGACCACCTTATTTTACGCCATTGGCTCTCCAATGGCAGTGCTGGCGCTTTTGTTTGTCAGTCTGACGGCTTCCATTGCAGTTCAGCAATATGAGCAGGAAATGGTTACCTTGCGTGGGCGGGGGACATCCTGGTGGAGAGTTGCCAGCCTCAATCTTGTTGAGAGTTTGATTCTCATAGGTGTCGCGGTGCTCCCCTCTTTTTTGCTTGGATGGATTGCGGCAAATTTGATGGGGCGAACCGTTTCATTCCTGGAGTTTACCTCCCGCTCGGAGATTTCTTTCAGCGTGTTGGGTATCAATCTCACGTGGTATTTTGTTGCTATTCTGGTTATCCTGATAGCCCGTTTTCTTCCCGGGATTTCCGCAAGCCAGATCAGTATCGTAAGGCTCAAGCAGGAACAGGGGAGGGGCTCTCAAAGGCCCTTGTGGCAGCGATATTACTTGGATCTCTTTCTCTTGCTTCCGGGAATTTATGCGTATCTTTCTCAAAGCGGGTTTGCCAGACAATTACGTTTTGTCCCCATTCTGGACCCATCCACCAATCCGCAATACCGGGACCTGCTGCTTTTTGTTGCACCGGCACTCTTTGTCATTGCGTTGTGTATGATTTCTGTGCGGCTGTTGCCGTTTTTTGTACGCTTTCTTTCTCGAATATTTGAAAATATCCCTCAGGTATGGGCTTATCTGGCGATCCAGCAAATTGCTCGTCGTCCTTCTGATTACTCAAATGCTCTGTTGCTGATCATGATTTCTCTGAGCCTGGCAATTTTTTCGGCTTCAACTGCCAAGACCCTGGATCAGTGGACGTATGACTCTATTTATTATCGTGAAGGGGCAGATTTGGTTATCCATGAATATGCTGTTTCGGAAGGTAGTTCATCTTTTAGCAGCTCTTCCTCCGGTTCATCTACCATTACAGTGTCGGAAGCCGACTTGAGTCTGGATAGTTACACCTCTATGGAAGAACATTTCAAGTTACCAGGGGTTCAACATGTTACTCGTGTGGGAAAATATCCCGGTACGTTTTCCTATGGTACCGGAGAGCAGGAATGTGTGTTCATGGGAATTGACCGTTTGGATTTCCCACTGGTAGCATTTTACCGCAATGATTTTGCGGAAGTTCCTTTGGGGGAACTTATGAATGCCCTCGGTTTGGAACCCATGGGGGTGCTTGTTCCCAAAGACCTTGCAGACAGATTGGGGTTGAAAATTGGAGATACTCTCCTTACCACGGTGAACATTCTGGATCAGCGCAACGAAAGGGAGTTAATGGTGGTGGGGATTTATTCGTATTTCCCTACAGTATTCCCTGATAAACGTCCAACGCTGGTGGTAAACCTGGATTCACTTTTTGAATTACCTGATGAAGTCATCGGTTATGATATTTGGATGAACTTGAAGAATGGCACTGATTCCAATGACCTGCTCCGGAAAATTCGCCAACTGGTTGGGGGTGATCGAGCAGTCGTCGATGTGCGGGGAAATGCTATACAAAAGATTCAGCAAGCCATTGAACAGCCTGAGCGGCTGGGGTTGTTTGGGGTGCTAAATGTGGGGTTTATCTTTACCGGCTTGATGCCTGGCATTGGTTTTGTTTTGTATTCGTATGCCTCTCTCCGCAGACGATTCATCCAATTGGGAATTTTACAGGCAATTGGAATGTCATTGAAACAACTCATGGCTCATCTGGTTTTGGAGCAAGGTATTCTGATGGGGGGGGCCATTGGTGTAGGGGCTTTTGTTGGGTTGCTCAGCAGCGTGCTGTTCATTCCATTCCTGCAAATATCCGCCTCATCAGGACAAACGGTTCCACCGTTTCAGGTTCTCATTGGCTGGAAAGAAGCCGTGGGCCTTAGCCTGGCTTTTGCGTTTGTCCTGGCTGTAACCATGGCGGGAACAATTTGGGCTCTGATGAACCTGAAGATGTTCCAGGCTGTGAAGATGGGTGAAGCCTTGTAGTGAGGATCATTATGCCGAATCAGATGACTGCTGAACCGCTAATCGTTTGTGAAAATCTGGTCAAAATTTACAAAATCGCCGATTTGGAAGTCGTGGCTCTTCAAGGTTTGGATTTAGTGGTTCCCCGTAAGGAAATGCTGGCAATCGTTGGGGCTTCCGGGTCGGGAAAAACCACATTGATGAATATCCTGGGCGGTTTGGATCGTCCTTCCGCGGGTAAGGTCACTGTAGATGAGATCGATCTTTTAAGCCTCTCCGATGAAGCCTTGAATGAATATCAGCGTACCAAAGTAGGGTTTGTCTGGCAGCAAACCTCGCGAAACTTAATTCCCTATTTGACGGCAGAAGAGAATATTGAGCTTCCCATGATAATGTCGGGAGTTCACAATAAGCAGCAACGCAGAGAGTGGGCGCATGAGTTGCTCAACTCAGTGGGATTGTTTCATCGAAGACATCATCAGTTGATACAACTTTCCGGTGGAGAACAGCAACGTATTGCCATCGCGGTAGCCTTAGCGAACCGGCCTGTTTTGCTTTTGGGCGATGAGCCCACCGGCGAGGTGGATTCTGCTACTGCCAGAACAATTATGGAAACTTTTAGCCGCTTGAGGGAAGAACTGGATCTTACCATTGTGATTGTGAGCCACGACCCTCGTATTGCAGAACAGGTGGATCGTGTGGTGGCTATCCGGGATGGCAAAATAGCTACAGAAACCGTGCGTCAGGTTTCGCAATTGGAAGCCCTCATGGCCGGAGGGGCATCGGGTTCGCAAGAGATCTTGCTGCCCTCTCAAGTGACCTATAAAGAGTTTGTTATGCTTGATTCGGCTGGGAGACTTCAGATTCCCAAAGAAATTCGAGAGGAGTTGGGAATAGGCAAAAGGGTGGAAATGCAAATCGAGGATGGCAGGATTATTATTAAACCCGTAGAAGGGGAGGGCGGGGAGCCCTTGAAGAATCTGACCATTGAAGAGCAAATAGCCATTCTCTTTTCGGGCGAGAAAGTCCCTCAGCGCAAGCCCGGAAGTGTCAAAAAATTAAAGTGGCTTCGTTGGAGGTAAAAGGAATGGAATCTGTGGAACAACCGATGATTGCTGAATTCCCCGAGTCTCTCCAAAATCGAGAAATGATTGTAAAGGTAAGCCATGTGACCCGGATTTATGAGTTGGGCGCTTCCCGGGTAACTGCTTTAAGGGACATCTCGCTGGAGATCCCGAAAGGGGTTTTGGTAGCGCTTAAAGGGCGTTCAGGCTCGGGAAAGACCACCCTGCTTAACATGATTGGGGGATTGGATACGCCTACCCAGGGAGAAGTGGAATTGTTTGGAATAAGGCTTTCTCAACTGGATGATGAAGCCAAAACCGAACTGAGAAGGCAGCGCTTAGGGTTTGTGTTTCAATCCTTTGCTATTTTGCCCGTATTTTCAGCAATAGAGAATGTAGAGTTGATGCTTCGCATAGCAAATATCCAAACGGATAGGCGTAAACTGGCTATGCGGGCGCTGGAAATTGTGGGGTTGGGATCCTGGGCACATCACCGCCCATGGGAACTTTCTGGCGGACAACAACAACGTGTTGCCATTGCACGAGCCCTGGCTACCCGTCCTGAATTGATAATCGCAGATGAACCAACCGGCGAATTGGATAGCACCACAGGAAGGCAGATCATGGCGCTTTTCCGATTCATTGCCGTTAAAGAGGGGATTACTGTGTTAATGGCGACTCATGATCCGCTGATTGAGGAATATGCCCATATGGTGGTAGATTTGATGGATGGGCAAATTCGTTCTATCCGATTTCCAAACCTGTGAAAATGAATAAGACGCAAATCCCCTCCTTTTTTAGCCCTCTTTGGATGGTTCTGATAATTTTGACGCTGTTTGGTTGTGCCGTTCGTCCTGATGCCGATATCTCTGTTACAACTGATAAGGCAGGAACACGCTTGTCAGGGAGCCTATCATCTACAAAAACTGTGCCTCCATTTCCTTCTGTACCTGGCAATACTTCTACGCCGGTTCCCTCTGTGATCTCTGGTGCAGATGAGCATGTCTTTGAGCAAAATCGTCGTTTGGGTAGAGGGATTAACCTGGGAAATGCTTTGGAAGCCCCAAGTGAAGGCGAGTGGGGTGTAACCCTGAACGAAACATTTTTCTTGTTGATTTCTTCAGCAGGGTTTGACAGTGTGCGTATTCCTATCCGATGGAGTGCCCATGCCGATTCTGAGTTCCCATATACCATCGATCCTGTATTTTTTAAGCGGGTGGATTGGGCGATTGAACAGGCGTTCAGGAATAACTTGCGTGTAGTCATCAATATTCACCATTACGATGAGTTGATGGAAAACCCTCGGCTCCATCACGATCGCTTTCTTGCGATTTGGGAGCAAATTGCTTTGCATTATCAGGACTACCCTGAAAGTTTGTATTTTGAATTGCTGAATGAACCTCATGGCCCTCTGTCGGTTTTCTGGAGTGATCTGGCTGCTGAAGCCATTCGAACTATTCGTAAAACCAACCCGGAGCGCACTCTCATTGTAGGCCCTGGAAACTGGAACAACATGGGAGCATTGCAGGATTTAACTCTTCCCGAAACAGATCGAAACCTGATTGTGACTGTGCACTATTATTCACCTTTTGAATTTACTCATCAGGGGGCTGAATGGGTTTCGGGGAGTGAAAAGTATCTGGGTACTCCATGGGAAGGAAAGGAATGGGAAAAGAAAGCCATTGATACCGACTTCGATTTGGCTTTAATGTGGGCTCAAAAGTATCATCGTCCTATTTTTCTGGGGGAATTTGGTGCCTATTCCAAAGCCGATATGGACTCCCGGAAAAGATGGACGGAGTATGTGGCGCGTTCGGCAGAAAAGCGTGGTTTTTCCTGGGCGTACTGGGAATTCTGCGCAGGCTTTGGAGTCTATAATGCTCAAACCCACGTATGGGTGGAACCACTTCTCACGGCGTTGATTCCCTCTGCTCTCCCGTGAAGCCATTCTCATTCTTAGAATTTGAAGTTATGTTATATTCAATTTGAATTACCCCTGCATGTTTGTGAAATGGGTTTGCAAAGGAAGAGTAAGCAATTGGTCTTCGATTTTCGTTAAGAATTTCCACTTGATATAGGAGTAAAAAGTCCTATGACTCGTTTCGTCTATGTTGGAACCTATACACAGACTGAACCTTCTAAACCGCATCGCCAAGAAGGAATTTTTGTGTATGTAATGAATCCGGTCACAGGGAAATTGACCTTTTCCTCTTCCACTTCCGGACTGAACCCATCCTTTCTTGCATTTCACCCGCGAAAGCATGTTCTGTATGCAGTAAACGAACTTGAGGAAGGCATGGTGAGCGCCTTTGCCATCCATCCACAAACAGGTGCCTTGAATTTGCTGAATTCTCAGCCTACTCAGGGTGCTCATCCATGTTATGTGAGTGTGGATCGTCAGGGGGAATGGGTAATGTGCGCGAACTACACAGGAGGCAGTATCTCTCTCCATCCTGTTCTTTCGGATGGTTCTCTAGGCGAAATCTCGGATTGGAGACAACACCAGGGAGTCTTGGGCCCCAATCATGCCCGGCAGGAAACACCCCATGCCCATTCGATAGACTTTGACCCTTCGGGAAACTATTTGCTCGCTGCCGATTTGGGCCTGGACAGGATATTCATTTACCGTCTTGAGAGAACACAAGGAAAATTCCTCATTCATGGGGAAATCTCCTTACCTCCAGGTGCTGGACCTCGTCATTTTACGTTTACATCGAATGGTAGGTGCCTTTTTGTAGCCAATGAATTGGGTAGTAGTGTCTCCATATTGGATTGGGACCTGGAGAAAGGAAAGGCAGAGATGGTTGAGACAGTTTCAACCCTGCCCCCTGACTTCTCAGGGGAGAATATTGTGGCTGATATCCACCTTTCACAGGATGAGACCTTTCTATATGTCTCCAACCGTGGACATGACAGCCTGGCGATTTTCAGAGTATGGGGTAACAGAGTGCCCAAACTCCTGCCAGTGATGTATGCGTCCATTCAGGGTTCCTGGCCCCGAAACTTTAGCATTGATCCAACGGGACGTTTCATTCTGGTTGCCAATCAATACTCAGACAATGTGGTCCTTTTCCATCGTGATCGAGAAACAGGGGAGATCCAGCCGGCTGGGTTCTCTGTTGAGGTGAATTCTCCCGTTTGTATCAAATTTTACGATTTATAGATCATGGAGATCCGTATGCTCAGAACTCTTGCAGATGAAATGGAGAAGGAAGTTCGAGAACGTATCCTTCCATTTTGGATGGGAACGGCCAGGGATCCCCGAGGGGGGGTTTATGGATTGGTCAATGAGGAGGGGATTCCTGACCCTCTGGCTTCCAAAGGTGGAACGTTGCAGGCTCGGGTAGTGTGGACCTTTTCCCGTGCATATCAACTATGGCCCGAACAAGCCTATCTGGACTCAGCATACCATGTTTGGCGTTTCTTTTTAGATCATTTGTGGGATAACAAACATGGAGGAATTTACTGGTTGGTAGATTCCCGGGGATATCCTTTGGATAGCCGGAAGTTGACCTTTGCCAATGCTTATGCCATCTATGCTATGAGTGAGTATGCCAAGGCCTTCCGTGACGAAGAAGCCCTGAAAAACGCAGTATTTCTATTCCAACAACTGGACAGAATAGCGCATGATGAGCAGGGGGGAGGGTGGCTTGAAGGATTTGATCGGGATTGGAAACCTGTGTCTGATGCTCGGATTTCCTCCAACGATATGATTTCGGATAAGTCCATGAATTCCCATCTTCACTTATTGGAGGCTTTTGTTCCCCTGGCGCAGGTTTGGCGTGACGAGTTACTCCTTCTTCGTTTGCGAGAATGCATTGACATATTCCTGAACAAAATATTACACCCGGAAACCCACCATTTCCGTTTGTTCTTTGACCGAAAATGGACTCCTTTAAGCGATTGGATTTCCTTTGGCCATGATATTGAAGGGAGTTGGTTGCTGGTTAAAGCAGCCGAAGTATTGGGGGATACAGACTTGCTTGCGCAGGTAAAAGAACAAGCGGTTCAAATCGTTGATTGCGTCCTTGCTGAAGGTCTGGATGAAGATGGTGCTTTAGTGGGTGAAATGAACTCTGCAGGGCAATTAGAAGGGCAGAAAGATTGGTGGCTACAGGCGGAGACAGTTGTTGGGTGCATCAATGCTTATCAGATTTCAGGTGACCTCAAATATTTACAAACTGCGACTAAAACCTGGAACTGGATCAAGGAGAATCTGCGTCATCCTTCCGGGGAATGGAGGTGGGGCACTTCCCGCGAAGGTCAGCCACAACATCGTCCTTTAGTGGATTTTTGGAAGTGCCCCTATCACAATAGTCGAATGTGTTTTGAAATAATTTCTCGCAATCGTCAAGAAGAGTGAGAAATCCTACCCCTTTACCTCAAAATATGCCTGTACTGGTTGTGGGGCACCTAAATCCAGGGAGCGCTGGATAGGTGCAGCCCCACCAATAGTTAATTTGAATTTTCCTGGCTCCAGTACTTGATTTCCTTCATCGTCAATCATCATCATGGCTTCAGGTTGAATGGCAAATGAGAGTTGAACAGTTTCTCCGGGTTTCAGTCTAACCCGCTGGAAAGAGATCAGTTTCTGAAGCGGAACAATTGTGGAGGCTTCTAAATCGCTGAGATAAACTTGAACAACTTCTTCTCCCTCATATTCTCCAACATTGGCTAACTCAAATGTTCCTCTGAGGGCTTCACCAGCCGACAATACAGGATGTTCCAATTGGAGATTTTTGTACTCAAATTGGGTATAACTGAGCCCGAATCCAAAAGGAAACAGGGGAGAGGAAGTCATGTAGCGATAGGTTCGCTCTTTCATCGAATACTCCCGGAAAGGCGGGAGTTGATCAGTGGACACCGGGAAGGTAATAGGCAATTTTCCAGAGGGGCTATGGTCTCCAAATATTAGGTCTGCGATGGCTCTGCCTCCTTCCTGCCCGGGATAACCAACCCACAGGATGGCTTCAACCAAATCCTCAATTCCATTCAGCGCAATGGCGCTTCCGCCGGTGAGAACCAGGACAATCTTGGCTCCGGTCGCAGCAAGATCCCTGATGTATTCTTGTTGCGCTTTGGGTAGGGCAATATCTTCACGATCACCGTTATCCGACAGAATGGCTTCACCCTCTTCCCCTTCTAACAGGGGAGATAACCCCATAAATGCAATGACAAGGTCAAACGAGGCTGCTGAGGCCACAGACCAATCATTCTTTATCTTTTTGGAGTCGGTCAGCAAACTTCCAGGCATGAATTCCATCCTTACCCCTTCAGGAAGTCTGCCAACCAAGCCTTCCATAAACGTAGTCATCGAGTCACTAAGTCCATAGTAATTCCCTAGAAGGACGTGGACATTTCCTGCGTTGGGTCCTACAATGAGGATACTCTTCACATCAGGTTTGACAGGCAGAATATGATTATGATTTTTCAACAAGACCGCAGACTTCACTGCTGTTTCATAAGCCAACTTTCGATGTGCTTCACATCCCACCACGCTCATAGAAATATGCGCATAGGGCACTTTCTCTTGGGGATCAAACAATCCCAATTTGAAACGGGTACGAAGGGTGTTTCTTAAGGCATGATCGATATCTTCCTCGGTGATTAAGCCGCGGTTCAGGGCTTCGGTGAGATTTTCATAGGAATAGGTGCAGATACATGCCATGTCACAACCGTTCTTAATGCCCAGGGCGGCGGACTCGGCGCCATCTTTTGTTACTTGATGATGAAGGTGAAAATCGTTGATAGCACCACAATCTGAAACGACATGCCCTTTGAATCCCCATTGATTTCTAAGGATTTCTTTAAGCAGGTAAGGGCTCCCACAACAGGGTTCACCGAGTGTACGATTGTACGCACCCATCACGGCTTCAACTTTGGCTTCAGTCACCAGTTTTTTGAAGGCGGGTAAATAGGTGTCAAACAATTCTCGCCTGGTGACAATTGCATTGAAGGTATGACGCTCTTTCTCCGGTCCACTGTGTACAGTGTAGTGTTTAGCACACGCCGCAGTTTTCAGGTAATGAGGGTCTTTCCCTTGCAATCCTCTTACAAATGCTGCTCCCATCTCTCCGGTAAGGTATGGGTCTTCTCCCCACGTTTCCTGTCCTCTGCCCCATCTCGGATCGCGAAAAATGTTTATGTTCGGCGACCACATGGTCAACCCCTGGTAAATATCGGTTTTCCCGAATTTTCGTAAGGTTTCGTGGAATTTTGCTCGAGCCTCACTGGCGATGGCGTCAGCCACTCGCTCAATTAGCTCTGTATCCCAGGTGGCTGCCATGCCAATGGCTTGAGGAAAAACAGTGGCTTTACCGTTTCGGGCGACGCCATGCAAAGCCTCTGACCAGTAATCATAGGCAGGTATACCCAGCCGTGGAATTGCGGCACAGGAGTTACACATTTGACTGATTTTTTCTTCCAGAGTCATCCGGGAGATGAGATCGTTCACGCGTTCTTCGAGCGGGGCATCGGGATTAAGATAGAGGGGGCAATTTTCACTCATTCGATGTACTCCACAAAACAAAATAATCGGGTAATTTGATTATAGACCAGATGTCATTCTGTAATATAGTGAAAGAGCGGAGGGAGATGACTTAAGAAAAAAACCCATGCCTGATCAGCAAGGGTCTCAATCACTGGCGGGAGCGACGGGATTCGAACCCGCGGTCTCGGCCTTGACAGGGCCGCATGTTAACCGCTACACCACGCCCCCGAACGCGCTATAGTTTATCATGGGAGGTTGTAACTGTCAAGAAACTCACAACAAAAAAACCGGGGAGCCCCGGTTTTTTTGTTGTGTAACTATCCGTTACTCTCAAAAATCCATCGGTCGGTATCCCGTCCCCACGAGACAAGTTCCTCGGGCTTAAACCACAAAGTGATTTCAGCGATTGCATTTTCTACCGAGTCTGATGCATGGGTGAGATTCCGACTGACGGTTAGCCCAAAATCATGTCGAATGGTCCCTGGAGCCGCTTCGTAAGGGCGAGTGGCTCCCATAGTTTGCCTGACGACTGCAACCGCATTCGGACCTTCCCAAACCATCGCCATGACCGGTGCGGAGGTGATGTAATTAATCAACCCCTCGTAAAAGGGTTTCCCTTTATGTACTGCATAATGTTCTTCAGCCAGTTTACGGCTTACGTGTAAAAATTTGGCACCGACCAGTTTCAAGCCACGCCTTTCCAACCTTGCAATGACTTCGCCGATCAGTCCTCGTTGGACACCATCTGGTTTGACCAATACAAATGTTTGTTCCACAAAACCTCCAAAGAGTTTAGCGTAATAATTCTTCTGCCTTCGAATAGGCATCTAACGCTTTGGCAACCTGATCTGCCTTGAAATAGGCATCTCCAAGCATTTGCCAAAGCGTTACTTCACCCGGGTGATATTTGAGGGCTTCTTCCAGTTCTTGAATAACTTTTTCAAGATTTTTGCCCGTTTCAATTAGCGTCGCATAGGAATCTACTGCTTTTGAAATCTCTCCGGCCTGGATGGCTAACCATCCAGAAGAAGGTTCTCCTTCTCCAAAATATTGTATTTCGGTGGTTGCAGGGCTTTCTGTTGAGGAGATAGAAGCCTCCAGAGAGGCGCTTGGCTTTGTTTCCCACGTTTCTATTTGGGTGAGTTCCGGCTCGGTTTCTGCTGGGGTTACACGCAACCACTCAGGCAAGGCTTCATCCGGGACTTCTTCAGGGTTGATTTCCAGGGTCGCAGGTTCCCAAGCAGGAGGTTGCGATTTTTGTTCTTCTTCGTATGAACGCAGCCATTCGGGAATTTCCACTTCCTCTCCTGAAATACTCTCTTCTGCTGTTGCTTCCCCGATCTCTGCGGATGTCGGTTGTTCGGTGATTATTCCCGACATGGTTTCTTCAGGAACCCATTCTTCTGCTTTTTCTTCGATGGCTGGCAGAGTAATTTCCTCAGTCTCAACAATCTCTTCTGCTGGTGGGGCTTCCGGGACAGGTGGGACCTCAGGGCGTTCTTCTTCCGGTGTGAATAATGTGCCTTCCTGAGCACCCTGACGAGCAGCCAGGCTTTCAAGCCACGCAAAGGCTTCGTCGGGAGACATCTCCTCTAGGGATTTTTCTGCGCTGACAGGTGGTACTCCTTTGCTTTCCTCTGCAATGGGAGGGACTGGAGGATGTGATTCTTCTGAAACCGAAACCTCCGGAGCCACAGCAGACTCCACTCCCTGAAGTTCTTCTCTGATCCATTCAGGAGGTGTTTCCTGGCGTTGTTCAGGGGGTGTAATTGTCAGTGTTTCCGGTTCAGCACCTTGGCGAGCGGCGAGAGCCTCCATCCATGCTAATGCGGCGTCCAAGTCGGTCAAATCCGGGGATTGCTCTGTGATTTCGATTTCGGCTTTCTGGACCACTTCCGGCTGGCTGGGTTCCTCAATAACCATTTCCGTTTCCTCAGCAATTAATTCCGGTAGAGGTTCAGAGGAAATCTGAGACTCTTGCAACTCGACAGCCTTCTCTTCTTCGGCAAGCGAGGTCTGTTCTATCTGTCCCTTAAGCCAATCAGGAATTTCTTCGGTGCGTTGTTCAGGAGAAGAGATGGTCAGTGTTTCCTCAGGGGCTCCCTGGCGAGCGGCTAGGGCTTCCATCCAAGCCAGAGCAGCATCCAAATCCTCAGGCGGAGGTTCCGAAAGCCCTGTTTTGCTTTCAGGGAAGGCTACTGATTCTTCCTGAGGTTGGAAACTTTCCTCAAATTTGGAAGGAATCTCCTCGAGCAATGTCGGGGATTCGGGAACTTGCTCGGTTTCCGTTGGAGAAGGAATCTCTTCACTTTCCGGAAGCCATTCGGCAATTTCTGGTTGTTGTTCCTCCACATAAGGTGTTGTTTGTTCTTCTACGAAACTTGGTGGGGTTTCAATCCATGAAGGTGGAGCCTCTGTGCTTTCGGGAGCAATCCCTGGTTCTGCCATCTTGATGGATTCTTCGAGAGAAGACGCCTGTAACCAATCGGAAAACTTTTCCCCTTTGACTTCCGGGGTGCTTTCTCCTTCTGCAGTGCGAAGCCATTCTGGAAGTTCTTCTGCGGGTTCTGAAGGAAGACTCTCGGCGGCAGGAATTTCTGCCCTTAACCAATCCGGCAGAGGTTCGGCGCCAAACGCAACTTCTTCACGGCTTTCCGGATGAGCAGGTGGTTCCTCGGTGGCTTCGGCAGGGAAGAACCAGTCTTCAGCAAGTCCTTCTTCTTCCTCGATACCTTGCACCGATGATGGCGAAGGCAAAATTTCCTCCAGCCAATCCAATCGCTCTTCTTCCTGAACCGGTTCGGGTGACTCGCCGGGCTCTTCTGGTGAAACCGGCGCTAAAGACTTTAACCAGTCCGGAATTTCTGCTTCCACTGGCTCGGACTCAACTTCGGGGATGTCTTCTCCCAATTCTTCTCCAAACAGGGTACCCCGTTCTGCTTCAAGATTTTCGCCCTGAGATGGCGTCCACCCTGCAGATTTCAGGAAATCGGGAAGTACCTCCTCGGGGGAAGGGGGTGGAGGAGAGGGTGGTGCATGAGATGGAGAAGGCGTACCGGGAATTTCGGTAGGTTGAGCCAGTGCATTGAGCCAGTCGGGTAATTCTTCTTCCTGACCGCTTTCTTCCCATTCTACGCCAATGGTTTTTGCCCATTCTGGAGCGGCTTCCTCCATCATCGAAGGTGCCCAATCCAGGTGCTCAACCATCACGGTTTGTTCCGGTACCTGTTCACTGGTGGGGGCGTTAGGCGAGATGAATCCTAAATAGGGATCCAGAGATAACAATCGCTGTTTGAAGAGGGGAGCATCTCCAGCCCGACTGGTTTCGGGAAGGACATCAGCAAGGATGCGATTGGCTTCAAAGCAATAGGGTAATTTGCTGATCAGAGAGGATGCTACTTCTGCCGCTTCAATTTTCTGGCCTGAAAGATAATACATCCGTGCCAGAAGGACAAGGAGGTCGAGGCGGGCACCGTCTTCAGCCAGGGCGGCGCGGATTTCAGCAATGGCTTGAGGATAGAGATTCCCTCTGTCGTACATTCGGACAAGTGCTCCACGTGTTAGCCGAATGCGAGGAGGTTCAACCCCATCTCGTCTTCCATACAAGCGCCTTAATTCATCCTGTACGGCTCGGTTAAACGGCTGGACTTCATACGCTCTTTCCATGTGCCAGATAGCGGCATCCAGATTCCCCTCATCTTCTCGGATGATGCTCATGCCCAGATGGGCGATAAAATCATCCGGAAAAACCGATAAGATCCGTTGAAGAATGTCCATTGCCTCGGTATAACGCTGGCTTTCCAGATAGGCTTTTGCCAGCAAACGATAGGCTTCGATGTATTTAGGAAACTGCTTCAGGATGTTTTTTGCGTGCGCAATGGCTTCTTCGATTTGTCCGTGTTCAATTAAGTTTTCCACTTCACGGGCATAGGCGCGCAGAGGTATTCTCGCCATAAACCCTCCCTTCCAGACTTAAGTATGCAATAAACCTGTGGATTGTGCAAGTTATGCGGTAAAAAATTCCCCACGCCTAGAAAGATAGCGGCGTGGGGACACAGCACATCCTGAGCAGGCAGACTAGTCACCAAGGTAATCACGGAGTTTGCGTCGAATTGACGGGTGGCGGAGTCGGCTCAGGGCTTGAGCCTCTATTTGGCGCACACGTTCCCGTGTTACACCCATTTTGCGCCCGACTTCCTCCAGCGTATAGGCTTGACCATCCAGAAGCCCATAACGCAATTGCAGGATGCGAACCTCTCTGGGAGGGAGAGTATTTAACACTTCTTCCAGGTGCTGGCGAAGCAGGTTGTAGGTAGCAGTATCGTCTGGCGGGGGGGCTTCTTCATCCTCGATGAAATCGCCAAGCACCGAGTCCTCTTCGTCATCTGTAGGTGTCTCTAGAGAAAGGGGACGACGCGCCACCTGAATCATGTTCTCGACCTTGCGGGGCGGAACATCCAGGGCTTCGGCAAGCTCTTCCACAGAGGGTTCTCGTCCTAGTCTCTGGGTGAGTTGATGTTGCACCCGAAGCAACTTATTAATTTGGTCTCCCATGTGTACAGGCACGCGGATTGTGCGACCCTGATCGGCAATTGCGCGCGTAACGGCCTGACGAATCCACCAGGTGGCGTAAGTGCTGAACTTATGCCCGCGGCGGTAGTCGAATTTCTTGGTGGCGCGGATCAACCCAATATTGCCTTCCTGAATTAAATCCAGGAAGGGCACGCCTCTCCCCATGTATTTTTTGGCTACGCTGATTACCAGACGTGAGTTTGCCGTAATTAAATGCTCACGGGCTGCCCAACCGTCTTCGATAAGACGCCGCAATTCCTGCCGTCGTTTTGGGCTGACATTCCCACGCGCTAATTCTTCGCGTGCCATTCTTCCCCGCTCTATTCGCTGAGCCAGTTCAACCTCTTCCTCAGCAGTGAGCAATGGGACACGGCTCACCTCTTTAAGATACAGGCCAATCGTATCGTCCGTATCGATATTGGCTAAATCATCCAGGGCAAGCGACTTTTCTTCTCCCTCTTCTTCGACAGCCCCTTCTTCATGGGCTTCCAGTTCTTCTTCGGCTGGTTCCTCAACAATTTCATCCTCTAAGTAAGGAATCCCAGCGCTCATTAACGCCGCAAAAGCCTCTTCCAATTGCTCGACATCTTGCTCGGCTTCCGGGAAGAAATGCAAAATATCGTCTATGGTGACGTATGATTTTTGCCGTCCCAGGTCAATGAGCCGGGCAATGACAGGGTATTCTTCATCTTCATCTACTACGTTAAGTAATGCATCATCCATTGTCACAGTCATACACCTCTTTCAGAGATGGAATTTTTAACATAAGCCATTAATTCAGCATACATGTTTTTTTCATTAATTTCAATACCCGTAAAGACAGGTTTCTTTTTCCCTACGGGACAACTGGCGTAATTCCAGGAGGGGTGGGCGTATCGGGCAAAGCGGCATCAAACCCCTGAAAGACGGCTTCAATGGCGTATCGGCTTACTACAATAGGAGCATGATCCTGCACTTTTACGTAATACCCATTCCCTGTAGGAGTTAATCCACCCACCCGAATTTCCAGTTTCTTGCCGGTTTCCGCTTCAAGGATGATTGTCTGTCCGGGGTTTGCCAGGTACAGGCTTTCCAGGGAGTAATCTGCTGGCAATTCGGTCAGAATTCGGGTGGCAAGTAACTCTGAAAGCAATTGTTCCACTTTGCCAGCAGATACGTTTCCTACTCCCTGATTGAGCCATTGCCCATCACCTTGTCTGATTAACTCTGTAGTCCCGCCAATCGCGCGAATGAGTGTGGCTTTGGTGATTTCTTCCGAGGTCCATCCTTCAATCATGCGAGGGACAGCAGTCGGCTCTGGAGTTTGAGATCCTGAAAAAGGGGCATTGGGCGTTTTGGTGAGGAAAAATACCAAAACCGCCACCAGAACGAAGATACCAAAGACAACCCATGTGGAACGGCGAATCATAGTGGTTAACCTCGACGACGTCGTTGAATCCAGACCAGAATACCAGCAACCAGGGTAAGTCCGGGAATGAGGAAAACAGTAGTTAGCAGAATCACCCCAAGCGTAATATTATTGCGCAGAATTAAGATTCGCTGAGTAGTCTTCTTGGGTGTCAAGTTAATCAAATTCTCTTGTTTGGCTGCCCAGTCAATGGCGTTAATGAGGAAATCTCCATTGCCATACTGCGCGTAATTCCGGTTGCTGGCAAAATCCGAATCCCCAATGACCACAACCCGAGCATTCGTTTTGGAATTGGTTGCGGCAATGGTTAAACCAACAGGGCCGGCAACATCCTGCTCCGGATTGAAAGCGGCTTGATTATTTCGGAGGGAGTTGAAATCCTTTTCTGCCCAGGAATTCTGTGCAGTTTCAGTCAATACATACGATTGGACATCGTTTCCCTCAATTTGTACCGGGGAGACACTTCGTGCAGAAGGCATAACCACTGCCAGGTTGTACATGCGCTCGGTAATGGGATGTTGCGCATATTTGGCAGAAACGGCTACGCTGGGTGGATTGTAGTTCAGATCAATGACCATATCCTGCCCCAGACGAATGCCCCACTGTTTCTCAAGATACGTTGCCAGAGGATCTTCAGCCTCTCCAAAATGGGTGACGATGGTTGGTTCTGCCAGGTAGATTAATGAACCGCCCCGGTCAAGGTATGCCTGAATCAAAGAGATTTCTTCGGTAGAAACAGGTTTATCCGGGCCGGCAATAATCAGCGCTAAAGCATCTTCCGGAACGTTTCGCGTGGCTAAAAGGTTCAGGGTATTCACCGTGTAGTTCTTGGCACTTAAGAGGTTCTTGATTTCCGAATAAGAGCGGTCTCCAGAGTCATCCGGACTGTATTCCCCATGTCCAATGAGAAAATAAACGGCGCGCTTTCCCGGGTTAGCCAGGCGTACCAGTGCGCTGGTGAGATCTGTTTCACTGGCATAGGTAACCTGTTCCGAGCGGTTACCCTGCTTCAGGACAATTGTCCCATCCCTGGTGACGTTTGCTGAGCGAGCCCGCACAGGATCTTTCTCAGGGTCAATAAACTCATAAGAGAATTTGCCGTTTGCGTTGTATTTATAACTTTCCAGTAAGTCCTGCGCAGTGGTGGATGGGAATCGACTGCTGTAGTATGCTTCGGCCACCACCGGTTCCTGGAGGGACTTGAGAGTTTCCAGGGTTTCCTTCGCCAGTGTGTGTTGTTGATCTTCGGTTAAGTCCCAGCGTGGTGCTCGTGTATATACCAGGTAATTCAGGGCAATCAAAATGCCGGTGAATGCCAGTGCCAGTACCAGGGCGTTACTGCTGTATCGGGCTTGTCGTCCGGTGAGAATCTCTCTGGTTTTTTGCGGATCGAGCAAAACAAAAAGCGCTACGCCAATCACTGCCAGCGATATACTGATTTGTACCGGTAAAGTAAACGAGCGCTGGACAATGGCAAACCCAATAGCGCTTAAACTTGCCAGCAAGGCAAGAATCAATCCAGCCGGGGCATATTTGCGCAGCGAAGCCTTCATTATCTCCACCTCCGGGATTCAACCGAGATTGAGCCAAGGAAAAGTGCCAGTGCAATGACGCTGATAAAGTACACAATATCCTTCAAATCAATAATTCCCCGATAAAACGTGGGATAAAAATGCTCACTGATATCCAGATACGCCAACAGCGAAGGACCCAGGGAACCGCCAGCCATTGATGGATATCCAATCATCCACAGAACCAGTAAAACTCCCAGAGTGGTAAAGAAAGCGGCGATTTGATTGCTGAACAGCGAACCCACTGCGACACCAATGGCAGAGAAAGCCGCAACCATTAAGACTAATCCAAGGTATCCGCTAACCAGAATGCCCTGATCGATTCCAGGGTCCACCAGACGATTGAGAATGATAGGATACACCCACGTTACCAGCAGGATGGTGAGGATAAACCCCATGGCGCCCAGCCATTTCCCGATCACCAATTCCCAATCGCGGACGGGAGCGGTAAGCAATAATTCCAGTGTGCCGGTGCGTTGTTCTTCGGGAAGAGTGCGCATAGTAATTGCGGGGGTAGTGAACAGGAAAATTGTTGCCAGAGGTCCCAAAATGACCTGCACACTTGGCGCGTATTGCTGGTAAGCGGCTGAGAGGACCGTGGCGTAGAACAACACCCCCATGATCAGGAAGATGGCAAGGGCAATTGCATAAGCCACCGGACTGACGAAAAACTGCTTGAACTCTTTTCGGGCAATGATCCAAATATTGCGCATTTCCCTTACTCCGCTTTTCTATGCCTGACTGTCGGTGATCTCTGCGGGCTCTTCCCGCGTTAACTTAAGGAAAATTTCTTCCAAACTCAGGTTGATATTCTGCATTTGGAGCAAATCAAATCCCCTTTGAATCAGCGTTCTGGCAACCTCGGGGCGCACATCCTTTCCAGGTAGAGATTCAAATTCAATGCTATCCTGATTGCGCACCTGGGCTCGGATGACGCCTGGAATGTTTTCCACAATCGGCAATACGTCTTTGGAGTCTCCACGAATTTGAACCAGTACCCGTTGTGAACCGGTCAGCCTGGCTTGTAGTTGTTCCGGGGTATCCTCAGCCACAATATGACCATTGTTAATGATTAACACCCGGTCACATATCTGTTGGGCTTCCGGTAAGATGTGGGTGGAGAGCAGAACAGTTTTATCCTTCCCAATCTCCCGAATCAATTTACGGAAGTTCACAACCTGCCCGGGATCCAATCCGATGGTCGGCTCATCCAGAATCAAGACTTCCGGCTGATGAATTAAGGCTTGTGCCAGCCCAAGACGCTGACGCATTCCTTTGGATAGAGCACCTACGTAACTGGAAGCGCGGTCAGAGAGTTCGACCTTTTCGATCGTTTCATTAATTCTTTGTTCCAGACGGGGTACTTTTCTCAAACTTCCCATGTATTCCAGATATTCGTGGACAGTCATGTCGGAATACAGCGGAACAGTTTCAGGGAGATATCCCACGATTCGGCGCACTTCCAGAGAGTTCTCTATCACATCGTAACCGCCAATTTCTACGCTTCCAGAAGAAGGTGGCATAAAGCCAGTAAGAATGCGCATGGTGGTTGTTTTCCCTGCACCATTTGGTCCAAGGAAGCCCAAAATCTCACCCTTGCGAGCATTAAAGGTAAGATTCTCAATGGCTCTGCGGGTTCCATAGTCTTTGGTCAGAGCAGTAGCGCGGATCATCATATCCTGGACTCTCCTAAATTCAATTCCCATGCAGGCGACGAGCGGAAGCCACGTTCCGCTCATCTGAAAAGGGCTTTGCCAGCCCGTGAAAAGCCGCATAATTTTATACAACAAATGGAAAGGCAAAGTCAATAGGCTTTCAAAATTCTAATCTTCCGCTAATCTTATTTGCCCATTTTTTGAAGATTGGAGTAAAATGAACGAGATTTTTGCCCCCTTTTTACAATTTGAACCCATAATTGAATAAGTTCAGTCACATCAGGAGGTAATATGGATATCTTTGGGATGGGCACCCGACATGGGCTTTCTGCTTTTGAGCAGGTGGCTGTGTTGGGCGTCGTCATTACGGCTTTCTTGAGCCTGTTGTATGCATGGTTGCTTCGTGGCAATGTCCTGAATAAGGACAAGGGCTCTCAAAAAATGCAGGACGTTTGGGAGACCATCCGCATTGGGGCCGAGTCTTACTTACAACAACAGCTCCAGCGAATTCTCCCGGCAATCCTGTTGCTGACGGTAGCCCTGTTCCTGAGTGTGTATGTGGTTCCGCCTAGCAAGGAGGCTCTTGAGGAGTTCCCTCAGAACACTCAGATCATTGTGGCGATTGGACGCACTATTGCTTTCATTATGGGGGCAAGTTTCTCGTTAATCGTGGGTCAGTTGGGCATGCGCATGGCTATCCAGGCAAGTGTGCGTGCTGCCTCTGCCGCTCGTAGAAGTTTCAATGAGGCGCTCTCTATCGCTTATTATGCCGGTACCATTACCGGAATGTTAACCGATGGGCTTGGTTTGTTTGGCGGGACGGTTATCTTTATCATTTTTGGGAAAGCCGCTCCCGATGCCTTACTTGGCTTTGGTTTTGGTGGTACCCTTCTGGCGTTATTCATGCGCGTGGGAGGTGGTATTTACACCAAGGCAGCTGATGTGGGTGCTGACCTCGTGGGTAAGGTAGAAAAGGATATTCCGGAGGACGATCCCCGCAATGCCGCTGTGGTGGCTGACCTGGTAGGGGATAACGTGGGCGATTGCGCAGGAATGGCAGCCGATATTTTCGAGAGTTACGAGGTCACCATTGTTTCTGCCCTGATCCTTGGCTTGGCTTTGCTGGCGGAAACCGGCGAACTCAAATGGATTGTTTATCCTCTGATCATTCGTGCTATTGGGGTAATCAGTTCCATTATTGGAACTTTCACCGTGCCCATCTGGGAAAAATTCCCGATTAAGTTCTTGCGTGCCCATGACGCTGAAGAAGCCATGTTCCGCTCCTATGAGGTTTCGAGTGTCAACACCATTGTCTGGGCTTTTGTGCTAGCCCTGGCGTATGCACATGATTGGCGCTTGGGAGCATTAACGACCCTGGGTGTGGGCTTGGCAGTGGCGTTTAACCCGCTTACTTCTTACTTCACGGCTACACGGAAAGAGCCGGTACAGGAAATCATTAAATCCACCCGCTTTGGTCCCGCTACCACCATTTTGAGTGGCTTGGCAGTGGGGATGGAGTCCAGCGTTTGGGCGCTTTTGGTGATTGTGGTGTCCTTTGTACTCTCCCTCCTCATCTATGGGGCAAATGGCGCTTTGTATGTTCTGTATGCCATCTCCATGGTAGGCATTGGTATGCTGAGCCATACTGGCAACAACGTTGCCATGGATTCCTATGGCCCCATTTCTGATAATGCCAACGGCATTGGTGAAATGGCTTGGCACGACCTGGATGATGAGGCAACTCGCAAAGCCCGCCAGATTATGGCAGACCTGGATGCTGTGGGAAACACCACCAAAGCCATTACCAAAGGCATTGCCATTGCCTCGGCAGTGATTGCGGCCGTTTCGTTGTTCTTCTCTTTCATCACCGATGTCTCCCGAGTTCAAGTTAATCTCGGGGTAGAGCCTCTGCAAGCCATCCGCGTCTCAGATACGGCAGTGTTCATTGGTTTCTTGCTGGGTGGTGCTTTGCCGTGGTTGTTCAGTTCTCTGTCCATTCGAGCGGTGTCTCGTGCCGCTGGACAGGTGGTGGAAGAAGTGCGCAACCAGTTCCGTGTTCCCGGAATTATGGAGGGAACTGTAAAGCCTGACTACGCTCGAGTGGTGGGCATTTCTACAGTTTCGGCTCAAAAAGAACTGATTCCTCTGGCAACCATCTCCGTCTTGATGCCTCTGGTTGTCGGGTTGATTTTGAAAGTTGAAGCCCTGGGCGGTTTCCTGGCGGGTGTCATTCTCAGCGGTCAATTGCTGGCTGTTTATATGGCTAACGCGGGTGGAGCGTGGGATAATGCCAAGAAAGGCATTGAAGACGAGCCCCGTGATCTGGAAAAGAACACCGGAAAAGGCTCCGAACGCCACAAAGCCGGAGTTGTAGGGGATACCGTAGGTGATCCTCTCAAAGATACAGCAGGCCCTGCTCTCAATCCAATGATTAAAGTGGTCAATCTGGTAAGCCTGATTGCCGCCCCGCTTATCGTTCAGGCTGAGAACAGTGTGATTCGCTGGATAATTGCGGTGATTTTCATCGCTGGCATTGTATGGGCAATTGGACAAAGCAAGCGCCCGGCAAAATTGATGCAGGAATAAACGTCAAAGGCAAAGAGGGAGAACCGGGGCGTCTTATTTCGGATGCTCCGGTTTTTCTTTAAAGAAGACTGCTAAAATCTTCGGGTAAAGGCGCTGTAAATGTGATTTCTTCCCCTGAATTTGGATGAGAGAAGGTGAGTGCGTAAGCATGCAGGGCAACCCTTGGAAAGGCAGGAAGGTTTTCTGCCTTTGGGGGAATTACGGCACAATTTGGCGGGATGCGGTACAGAGAGTCTCCAAGCAAGGGATAGCCTATGGAGGATAGATGCGCACGAATTTGATGAGTGTATCCGCTGTGAGGGTGGACCTCTACCCACGTGTAAAAGCCATATCTGCTTATGACTCGAACGTGCGTCTCGGCTGGTTTCCCATGTTCAAAATCCACAACAGTTCGATGTTTGCGGTCTCCATTCACGCGTAAGGGGGATTGAATGAGTATTTCATCCCATTCAGGCACTCCAACACAAATCGCATAATAGATTTTCCTCACTTTGCGTTCGGCAAATTGACGATCCAGATTTTTATGCGCTTCGGATGTTCGTGCCAGTACCATGATACCGCTGGTATCTTTATCCAACCGATGAATCATCCACAATTTTCCCAATTTGGGTTCCAGTACACCCTGGATTGTTGGAAGGTTGGGGTTGTACCCATCCCTGATGCTGAGCAACCCTGCAGGCTTGGAAATCACCAGAATCCATTCATCTTGAAAAAGGATCATGCTTTTATTATAAAAGACTGATCCCGGTCCCAAACCGGGATCAGGACTTCAATCATGCTTTACCAGGCATATGCCCAAGGGGCTTCACCGCCAGGGCCGGGCCAGATTTCATCCAGCCGCTTGAGCATTTCCTCTGTAAGATGAATCTCCAGAGCCCGTAAACTGCCTTCTAACTGCTCAATCGTGCGTGGACCAATGATGGGAGCAGTCACCGCAGGATTGTGAAGTAACCAGGCAAGGGCAACATCGGCAGGGCTTTCACCGATTTCCCTGCAGAAGGCTTCGTACTGCTCTACCTGAGCGCGGTGTTTTTCCAGTTGCTTTTGAACGCCTTCCGAGGCTCTGCGTCCCTCATTGATTTTCTGAAGAACGCCTCCCAAAAGTCCACCCGCTAATGGGCTCCACGGAATAATCCCGATTCCGTAATGCCGGCTGGCAGGGATTACTTCCAGTTCAATGGTGCGTGCGGCAAGATTATAGAGGCTCTGTTCGCTGACCAGTCCCATGAAGTGTCGTTGTTTGGCAGTTTCCATCGCGTTGGCAATGTGCCAGCCGCCAAAATTACTCGAGCCTACGTAAATGACCTTTCCTTGCTGAACGAGAACCTCCATGGCTTGCCAGATTTCTTCCCAGGGCGTTTCCGGGTCGATATGATGCATTTGATACAAATCGATGTGATCGGTTCGGAGGCGGCGTAAACTATCTTCGCAGGCTTTGCGAATATGAAGCGCAGAAAGTTTAGATTCGTTGGGCCACTCTCCCATTTTCCCAAAAACTTTGGTAGCAATGACCACTTTCTCCCTGCGCCCCCCACCCTGGGCAAACCATTTCCCGATGATATTTTCGGTTACACCCTCGCCCAACTTCCAGCCGTACACATTGGCAGTATCAAAAAAGTTAATGCCGAGATCTAAGGCACGGTCCATGATCTGGAAACTTTCCTCTTCACTGGTGAGAGGCCCAAAATTCATCGTTCCCAGGCAGAGACGAGATACCAGTAGTCCGCTTCTTCCTAAATGGACGTATTGCATATCTTCCTCCTTTGGCAGAATTTTGTGAAGTAGCAGTAGGGAACCCCCTGTATTTATTTTACAGCATAAAAAGACCTCAAGGGAGGTAGTCTATGTATACCCTTGAGGCCTTCATTCATGAAGGAAAATTGGATTAATTTGTGAAATAAGAAATGGCAATTACGCCCGGCCCACTGTGAACCAGGATTGCCGGTGTCAGGTCATAAATGGGAATCTGCTCCACAGGGATATTCAGGGCAGGCCCAAGTTCCTGGGCGAGCGATTGAGCCAGTTCAAGTGCGTCGCCGTGCATGATATTCAGACGGGATTGCGGGCCTGGTGGGCATTCGGACAGAACAATCTCTTTGAGCCTCGCGATAGCCCGTTTTTGGGTGCGCTGTGACTCAAAAGAGGCTACATGACCATCTTGAAGGGTAAGGATGGGTTTCATCTGCAATAAACTGCCAATCAGATGCTTGGCTGTGCCAATGCGTCCGCCCTTGTAGAGATAATCCAGTGTATCCACTACGAAGTAAACACGATGCCGTTTGCGCATGGCTTCTACTCGTTGCAGAATCTCGTCCATGCTCAGCCCTCGCTCAGTCCATTCTTGGGCTGCCAGAACCAGTTGTCCTAATCCCCCAGCAATTAACTGGGTATCTATGATTCGGATGTCGGTATTAGGAAAATCCTGTGCCGCAACGGAAGCTCCCCGGTAGGTACCGCTGACCTGTGTAGAGGGTGCCAGAACAAGCGCGCTGTTTCCCTGTTCGGTGATCTCCTGAAAGATAGGGGTATAAAGCGCAGGCGGAGGGGCAGCGGTTTTAGGCAGAATTGGACTGGTGCGTTGTCGTTGTAGAAATTCGATGGCATTCATCTCTGTATCGTCCCGGTAGGTTTCTTCGCCGATAACGATGATTTGTGGGACGTAGTAAATGCCTCGTTTTTGCACTTCTTCGAGCGTCAGGCATGAGGTGGTATCGGCGACAATTTTGATCATGAGTTCTTCCTTTCCTGCCTCTGAATGATGAGATAAAAAAATTATGATTTTGAAAGATAATCACCAGCACAGGGAATACCGCCCACTGGCTGAGCATATAATACCGCATTAACGATCGCTCTGGCAACTACCTGTGCTGAATAAGCCCCAATAATATTGGGATCGGCTCGCTTTTCCCCGGTTGCCATGACGAAAAGAGTATCGCCATCCAGAAGGGTATGGGCGGGACGAATGCTCATGGCTAAGCCATCCTGTGCCATCATGGCTACATAATTGGCTTGTTCTTTGGATAATTTGGCATTAGTCGCCACTACACCGATCACCGTATTTTGCCGGGCGGCAAAATGGAGAATAGACCTCCCGGCTAGAGAATTCATCACTGCCAGGGTATCTGCAAACACAGACGATTTCCCGATTTGCACCGGACCCTTTTTCAGCGTTCGAGCCCCGCAAAGGATTTTTCCACTTTCAGGGTCAATCACATCTCCCAAGGGATTGACTGCCACCAGTGCGCCGATAACTATTCCCCCACTCAGGTACATGCTTGCTGTACCGATGCCTGATTTCATGGCTTGAGACATGCCCAGAATCTTCCCTGCTGTAGCGCCGGTTCCTGCTCCTGCGTTTCCCTGTGTGGGCGGTGCAGATACTGCTTGCTGACAGGCATGGTACCCCATGGCTTCATCAGGATAAATTGTTGGATCACCAATCCCCAAATCAAACAGAATTGCACTGGCAACAATTGGCACAGGTACAACGCCGGTTGGAAAGCCAATTCCTTTTTCTGCCAGCCAGCGCATTGCTCCTGAGGCAGCACTCAACCCAAAGGCTGAGCCTCCGGAGAGAACTACAGCATGAATTTTTTCAACCAGATGCATTGGACGAAGGGCATCGGTTTCCCGTGTGCCGGGAGCGCCTCCCCGCTGGTCAACTCCCCCGGTCGCCCCTTGTTCACAAATCACAACGCTACAACCGGTTAAGGCTTCTGCGTTTTGAGCGTGTCCTACAAGGATGCCGGGCACGTCAGTGATGGAACCAGGGTATGTGTCCATGCATCTAATTATACTTGAAGCATTGTTGGTACAGTTACAGATTAGAGGTAAAATTCAGGTACAAATTTGAGGAAAGCCTATGACGTCATCCGAAGCCTTTATCAGTACCGAACCAGTTGCGTTCGTCATCTTTGGGATTACCGGGGATCTGGCTCATCGTAAACTGCTCCCCGCTCTGTATGAATTGTTTCGAGAAAATCGCTTCCAGGCACCATTTTACCTGATTGGCTTTGCCCGCAGAGACTGGACCGATGATTTCATGAAGCAATCCATGCGGGAGGCGATTCATCAGTTTGCCCGTACCCGTCCTGTGGATGATGAAGTGATTCATCGACTTCTTGAAAATGCACGTTACATTCGCTCGTCTTTTGACGAAGATGAGGGATATCAGAAACTTTATTCGGTTGTGCATGAACTAGGCGCATGTAATGTGCTTCATTACCTTGCCACTCCACCAGATGCTTATCTTGCCATTTTAGAACGAATTGGCAAATATCATATGGCACAATGTCAGGGAGCCTGGACACGCCTGGTGATTGAAAAACCCTACGGTCGCGATCTCGAATCGGCGCTTGAATTGGAAGAGGTGGTTCATCGAGTCTTTTCTGAAGATCAGGTTTTTCGTATTGACCACTATTTAGGCAAAGAAACGGTTCAAAATATTCTGGTGTTTCGCTTTGCCAACGGGATTTTCGAACCACTCTGGAATCGCAACTACGTAGATAATGTCCAGATTACCGTGGCGGAAACGGTGGGAGTGGGCAGTCGGGCAGGGTATTATGACTCCGCTGGGGTCATCCGCGACATGTTCCAGAATCATCTCTTGCAACTGATTGGGCTTACTGCAATGGAGGCGCCGGTTGCCTTTAATGCCGATGCGGTGCGCGATGAGAAACTCAAGGTTCTGGAAGCCTTGCGTCCCATGCGTGGAAGAGATGCCATTTTAAATACTGTACGTGCTCAGTATGTTGCAGGTGTGGTGGACGGACAGCGGGTTCCAGGTTACAAAGATGAAAAAGGGGTGCCGCCGGATTCGCTGACGGAAACTTTCCTTGCTGCCCGAATTTTCATTGATAACTGGCGCTGGGCAGGGGTTCCCTTTTATGTGCGTTCGGGAAAGCGTCTTCCCGCACGGGTAACCGAGATTGCTATACAGTTCAAGCAGCCCCCGTTGCGCTTATTCAACTGGCAATCGATGACCGAAGATGCCCCGAACATGTTGATTCTCAGCCTCCAGCCAAATGAAGGAATTACGTTGACATTCGGCGCGAAGGCTCCCAAACCTCGTATGATGATTGCACCAGTGAAGATGAATTTCAGTTATCAAGAGGCTTTTGGCACTGAGCCTCCAGAGGCTTACGAGCGTCTGATTTTAGACTGCTTGATGGGTGACGCAACTCTGTTCACTCGCAGTGATGAAGTGCTGGCAGCCTGGAGGTTTACTTCGGACATTCTGAAAGCCTGGAAGGAATACCCCATCAGAAACCTCCCGATTTACGAAGCCGGAACATGGGGACCTCCTATGGTGGATGAATTTATCCAAAAAGACGGCTGGCATTGGCGCACGATTGAATAAACGGGGTATCAGGATTTAAGAGGAAAAAAGAATGAATCGCCAAAAAGCATTTGTGACTTTCTCTCTTTTACTGTTTATTTTGTTGCTTTTCCTTTTATCAATTCCACAATCTGCTCTGGCAAATGATGTGGCTCAATTGCCAACTGTAGCCATTCCTACGGTGACCAGTACACCCAGCGGACCCATGGCGATTGTCGTACCTGGCTCCGAGACGCAGATTAATCTGCGTTCTGGACCTGGCATGTTCTACGATAAAGTAGGGGTTCTTCTGGTAGGTCAGAAAGTTCCCGCCAAGGGAAAATCCCCCGGCGGTGCCTGGATTCTCGTAGAATATCCTGGCGTTCAGGGTGGACAAGCGTGGGTATTTGCCAATTATGTGCGTATTGATCCTCCCAGAGAACTGCCTGTGGTGGAAATTCCGCCTACCCCTACACCTCAGGTGACCAATACCATTGATCCAACCCTGGCAGCAAAGTTCATTGTGACAGTAGCCCCTACGCGTTTACCTACTTATACCCCCCCACCACCTCTAAACGTTCCAACTTTTCAATCTCAGGGAAGCATTGCCCCAGCCGGAATCCCTATGGGATTGATTATTCTCGGGTGTGCGGCATTGGGGGTGTTTTTCGGCTTGATCTCATTTGTCCGTTCAAGGTGAGTGCAGATTTTCTTCAAGAAACGCCCTTAGTCGCTTGAGGCATTCCGCAGAGGTTTTATGTCCGGTTGACGATTCGCAGTAGTGCACCCGGGCACCTGCTTGTGTTAATATCTTTACACTTTCTCTTGCCATTTCCACCGGGATAATTTCATCTTTTGTTCCATGGCTGAGAAATATGGATTTGTCGGTGAAGGAAACATCAAGAATCGAAATCTTTGGAAGAAACCCGGATAACACGGCGGCTTGGAAAATTTCCTCGGGATAGTAGTAAAGTAGAGCCAGAGCCATAGCCCCGCCCTGACTGAAACCTATTGGCACTATCGGTTTCTGCACCATTTCAGGAAACTTTTTGCGAATATGTTCAAGTGTTTGCAGAATCAGTCCTGAGGATGGTTTAAATTTATCCATGTCTATCCATACGCCCTGGCGGGGAGGTGCCCACCCAAATCCTGTTGGCGCAGGCAGGTACCCTCTCAGGAAAATCTTCACTGAAGATGGTGGTGCAACCTGTGAAAAAATCTGCATCGAATTCTCATCCCCTGTCCATCCGTGGAGAAAGAGGATGATTTGTTGGGCAGGTTCTTCATCGGGCATTTGAATCACGGCATAAAGAGGGCTTGTTTGAACGGTCCAATTAGTCATGGTCAATCCGTTTTGTCAGCCATTCTAAAAGGGCAAGAATGATCAGGATGAGACCGATTGGGAACAGGGCTATCGTCATGCAAAGTAAACCCGAAAGCGCTCCTCCCGCTCCATACCTCCAGTAGATAAGCGCTGTGCCAACCACAAACAGGAGAATTAGACCTCCCAGAATAAGGCGGGTCGTTGTTTGTCGTGCATACTCTCTTAAATCCCGGTTTCTCATGGTCACTCAGATTTCAAAATCTTAAGGACGGTGGAAGAGGAGTCCGCTTT
The DNA here is from genome assembly GCF_000199675.1 of Anaerolinea thermophila UNI-1. Taxonomy (GTDB): domain Bacteria; phylum Chloroflexota; class Anaerolineae; order Anaerolineales; family Anaerolineaceae; genus Anaerolinea; species Anaerolinea thermophila. The sequence goes on along the minus strand of NC_014960.1, from coordinate 2,086,200 downwards.
CAGGAATCTCAATAGTTTTCCTTTCCAGGAAAAAGAATCCCTGATTTGCCCGAGTTTCTGTTCAACAATCTCTTTACCGGCGTTGAAGAGCACCAGGGGATCTGCGGGTTCGAAAATTCCGAAGCGAAACACATTCGGGCGCAGAACAAAATCCGGTTTATCCACGTGTAACCGTAGTTCGGTGAGCATCCTTGAATTGATATCCATGGCTTCAATGAAGATTCGCGCAGCCTGTCCAATCCGCATGCGAATAAATCCCTGAATCAAGGGGGATGGGATGGGTAAGGGTGTGGTTGTGATTAGGTCACCTTCGGGGATTTTATCCCAATCTTCAGGTGGCGGTTGGAGTACCACTGCCAGCACAGGAAGATTGGGAGCCAGTTTTCGCGCCAGTAACACAGGTACCGGATCCAGGACTCCTCCATCTACCAGCAGCATCTCTTTATGTTCCTGGGGAGGTAGAACTCCGGGAAAAGCGGTGGTTGCCAGGATGGCTTGGATAACATCTCCCTTGGTCAAATATACTTCCCGATGGCTGTGGATATCCACTGCCGTACAGGCAAATGGAATTTCTAAATCCTCAAAACGACGGTTGTGGAGCAGAGTGTTGAGCACTTCTACCATTCCCGCATGACCGAGCAGAGCCGGTCCATCTTCTGCACGTCGTTTGTAGACCAGATTCATATCTAACTGTTGAACCGTTTGGAGGATTTTTAATGGGGAGTTCCCCGCAGCATAAACTCCTCCCACCAGTCCTCCAATACTGGTTCCTGCAATGGCTCGGATGCGAAACCCAGCCTGTTCCAAGGCTTGAAGAACCCCAATGTGGGCTATTCCCTTCACACCGCCACCGCCTAATGCTAATGCAATATCCATCGTTTATTCTCCTTGCATAGAGGAAGAACTCAGAAGATTCTGCAGAGCGTTTTCCAATTTTTTGATGTCCTCCCAGCGGTTATATGCTTGCAGGGAAATCCGGATAAGGGAAGAGCCTTCCCATTCAATCAGCGGGACTTCAATACGATACGTTTCCCATAATTTCCGACTTACTTCAGGTATATCCTTGGGATGAAGGTTGGGAATCTTCAGGGAAAGCATCTGCGCATTCCAAATATCAGGATCGGTTGCAACCGGTTCAGCCCCGAGATAGGTTTGTAACTCTTTACAGGTATCTTTAAGCAGTTGATGGCATTGCTGTCTGACTTCATCCCAATGGTGGACTTTCAGGAAGTGGTAAGCTTCTGGCACGCTCAGAAAAGCGGAAATATCCCGTGTTCCCCACCATTCTGTATAGTCTAAGAAGGTGGAACGTTGGGAGGATGGATTGTCGTACCCCCAACTGACCACAAGTGGTTGAATCATGGAATGGTATTCAGAGCGCACATACAGAAAGCCAGCCCCTTTTGGGGCGCAAACCCACTTATGGAAATTACCGGTATAAAAATCGGGGTCCAACTTCTCCAGGTTGAGTGGAATTTGTCCTGGAGCATGCGCCCCGTCAATGATGGTGAGAATGCCTTCCTGTTTTGCCCGCTCAGTAACCTTTTCTACGGGAAAGATTAAGGCTGTCGGCGAGGTAATATGACTGAGAGAAATCACCCGGGTTTTTGGCGTCACGTGACGCCAGAGTTCCTCAAGCCATTTTTCCTGAGAGTCTATTGGGAGGGAAAAACGTGCCCGGACGATTTTAAATCCTTTTTGTCTGGAGTAGAACTGCCATGTTTTATCCACCGCCCCGTATTCGTGGTTGGTGGTCAGCACTTCATCATCGGATGTCAATGGAAGACTGTGAATCACCACATTCATTCCCGTTGTGGCATTGGTAACAAAAGTAAAATCATCGGGCTTACACCCCAACTCTGGGGCAATGCTCTGACGTGCCTGAGCAAGAAACTCCGAGGCTCTTCTGCCCAGAAACTCTACAGGTTCTTTCTCTAACAGGCGTTGCCATTCCTGATATTTTTCAAAGACAGGATGAGGGGTAGCACCAAAGGAACCGTGGTTGAGGAAGGTCACATCCGGATCAAGTAAAAAGAATCGGCGCAATGAAGCATACATGTTGTTCATGAGGATGATTATATCAATAACGAATCTCAGGGGAGGCTTTGAGCCCCCTGTTGTTCTATGTTAAAATCACAGCATGGCTGTGAAAAACGTCAAAGTAGTCGCTACCAACCGCAAAGCCCAGTTTGAGTATTTTTTGCTGGAGCGTTATGAGGCTGGCATTGCTCTGCAGGGCAGTGAAATTAAATCTGTGCGTGCTGGACAGGTAAGCCTGGCAGAAGCCTTTGTTCAAGTGGATGGGCGGGAAGCCTGGCTGGTGAATGCTCATATCGCTCCATACAATCCAGCCAGTCGTTTTAACCATGACCCCCGTCGTCCTCGACGCTTGTTACTCCACAAGCGTGAAATTTTAGAATTGTGGAATGCGGTTCGTGCCAAAGGGGTAACAGTTGTTCCTGTCTCAATTTATTTGAAGGAAGGAAAAGCCAAAGTAGAAATTGCAATTGCAAAAGGGAAGAAACTATACGATAAACGGGCGGCAATTGCAGAACGGGAAGCCGAACGCGAAGCGCGCCGGGAACATCGTGAGCGGGAAAAAGAGGGTTGGTGAAATAACGGGTTACCATGAATGAATGGATGGCTTTGGGATTGACCTTTGGCATTGCCCTCTTGTGGTTACGGGTGAATGATTATCTGGCGTACCGTGGATGGGTGAGTTCTTCCTTGAGCCGTAAAATTATCCATTTGGGCACCGGTCCTATTTTCGTTCTGTGTTGGCTTTTTTTTCCAAATACCCCGCTTTCCAAATGGTTGGCGGCTCTTGTTCCCTTACTGATTACTTTGCAGTTTTTCCTTGTAGGAACAGGGTGGATTCGTGATCCCCAAGCCGTTTCTGCCATGTCCAGAACTGGAGATCGTCGAGAAATCCTTCGCGGTCCTTTGTATTATGGCGTTGTCTTTGTCCTGTTAACCTTGATATTTTGGAAAGACTCACCCATAGGTGTGGTCGCTTTGATGATTTTGAGTGGGGGAGATGGCTTGGCAGATATTATTGGAAAGCGCTTTCCTTCCTCGTCGCTTGCCTGGTCCCCTCGAAAGACGGTTTGGGGGTCTCTATCGGTTTTTGTGGGCGGAGTGTTCTTCAGTATATTGGTGTTGTCTGTTTTTCGTCTTCTCGGGGTGTTCCAATTTGAATGGTGGGATACCTTTCTCAAAGTGGTTGGTATAGGGATTGCAGCGACGGTGGTAGAGAGTTTGCCTTTTCAAGATATTGATAACCTGACTGTTCCGCTGGTAAGCGTCTTTCTTGGCTATTTCCTTTTTTGAGAAAGGATATTCTCTCTGATGACGATATACATAGATGGGAACCATCTAAGCCTGAAAGAGGTTGAACAGGTGGCGCGTTTTAACGAGCCGGTTGCTTTAGACCCTGAAGCCGAATCCCGCATTCAGGACGCACATCGTCGCCTGAATGAAATTGTGGCTACCGATCGAGCGGTCTATGGGATTAACACCGGCTTTGGAATTTTTGCCGATCGCCGTATTCCTCGCAAAGACTCGGCAACCCTGAGTCGCAATCTAATCATCAGCCATGCAGTGGGAACGGGAGAACCTTTTCCCAGAGAGGTGGTCAGGGCGGCTATGCTTATCCGCGCAAATACCCTGGCGAAAGGCTATTCTGGCGTTCGTTTGGAAATTGTTGAGACGCTTCTGGAAATGCTAAACCGTGGGGTTACCCCATTAGTTCCTTCTCAGGGTTCTCTGGGTTCAAGCGGAGATTTGCTTCCTCTTTCCAGTATGGCATTAGTTTTTACGACGGATGAGAAAGACGAAGAGAAGATGTCCGGTTGGGCAGAATTCGCCGGAGAAGTCATGTCTGGAAAAAAAGCCATGGAACTTGCCAGACTCCCTCGCATCAGGCTGGGACCTAAAGAGGGACTTGCCCTGAATAACGGTGCAACTTTCAGCGCGGCAGTGGCAGCCTTAGCCGTATGCGACGCAGAAAAATTACTGCATCTTTCTCATGCTGCTTTAGCCATGAGCCTGGAAGCCCTGTTGGGATGCCGTTCTGCTTTTGACCCTCGTATTCACCAGGTGCGGGGTCACCCGGGGCAGGTCAGGGTTGCAAAAGAGGTCTTAAATTTGATTAGAGGCAGTTCGCTTATTGATCTGGCTGGACGTGTTCAGGATGCTTACTCTCTGCGATGCGCTCCTCAGGTAGTAGGCGCTGCCTGGGACACTCTCGAATTTGTCCGGGAGATTATTTCCCGTGAAATCAATGCCGCCACGGATAATCCCTTATTATTTGAGGATGGCGATGTGCTTTCGGGGGGCAATTTCCATGGCGAACCCATTGGTATGGCGATGGATTATCTAGCGATTGCCATGAGCGAAGTGGCAGCAATCTCTGAACGTCGTATCTTTCGTTTGACGGATGGAAAACTCAATGGCGGTTTGCCTCCTATGCTGGTGGATTCTGTGGAGGCTGCTGGTTTGAATTCCGGTCTAATGATGCCCCAGTACACAGCCGCTTCTCTGGTACTGGAGAATCAGACTTTGTCTACTCCGGACTCGGTGCATTCTTTACCCACTTCTGGTGAGCAGGAAGATCACAATGCAAACTCCATGACGGCCGCACGCCATGCCAGAAAAGTTTTAGAAAACACTGCTCACGTTCTGGCAATTGAGTGTTACACAGCGGCAAGAGCCCTGGATTTGCGCTTGCGGCAGTATCCGCAGGCACAAATGGGCGTAGGGACGAAACATTTTTACGACCTGATTCGTGCCGAGGTTCCATACCAGCCTGGGGATGCCTGGTGGGGACCCGAAATTGAGCAGGTTAAGCGCATCTTAATGGAGTATCCCATTGGGGATGTAATTTTTTCCGGGTAACATGCATCTAATTTTTGTCTCTTAAGAGTGTGTATCATGACAAAGCGCAACAACATCTCTCGACGGGATTTTTTACAGATGAGCCTGCTCGCGGCTGGAGCATTGGCGCTGACTCCATTGCAGAGAAATTTGCAGAATTCGACAGAGTGGACCGTTGGACAAAAAATGGGGCGGGTTTGCCTCGGAAAAGTGAATATCCGGGCGAAACCCGATGCGAATGCCGATATCACCAAGGTCATTTTTGATGATGCAGTGGTGGTTTGGTTGAGAGAAGTGATTGGGGCTTCTCCGGGGTATGGAAGTCGTCGCTGGGTGGAGACCCCTGATGGCTTTATTTATGCTCCACGGTTGCAACCGGTGTATTATTTGCCAAATACCCCCCTCACCCAGTTGCCGGAAGTGAATGGAGAACGAGGAATGTGGGCAGAGGTTACTGTTCCCTATGTGGATTTGATTATCGCCAACCCCCCAATTCGCACACCCTCGCTGAAAAATGCCCTTTACCCTCGGCTTTATTACAGTCAGGTAGTCTGGATTGATGATGTTCGTGTGAGCGCATCGGGAAAAACGCTTTACCGTGTCAATCAGAAGTACGGCACTTACGGAGATATTTTTTGGGCGGATGCAGAAGCCTTCCGCCCGATTACGGAAGAAGATGTAGCCCCCATTTCTCCTGAAGTGGAGAATAAAAAGATTATCGTCAACGTCACACGCCAGACGCTTTCCTGTTATGAAGGGAATCGCGAGGTCCACTTTTGCCGGGTATCCACCGGGGCTAAATTTGATGCCCAGGGCAATCCGGTTGATAAATGGTCAACCCCGTTGGGCCCCCATCCGATATATCGGAAATTGATGTCTCTTCACATGAGTGGCGAGACAACCGGAGATTATACAGCTGTGCCCTGGACGTGTTTCATCACAGGTGAGGGTGTGGCGGTCCATTCTACGTACTGGCATAATGAATTCGGTATTCCACGCTCGCATGGCTGTATTAATGTGAGTCCAGAAGACGCAAAATTTATCTTTCGATGGACCAATCCGGTGGTTCCTCTAATCCCTGGGGAATTGGACGTCTCTAAAAACTGGCCGCCCGTTGGTACAGTGGTCGAAGTTGTAGAATAATAGAGGTGAGAATGGAAGTAACGGTAGGTTTAGCATTTCTGGCTGGTTTGGCTTCTTTCCTTTCACCATGTGTCTTTTCACTTGTGCCTGTCTATGTTGGATATCTCAGTGGCCGTGCGGTGGCAACTGCCCAAAGCAATTCAGTTGCTGACCGTTGGGTCACTTTTTCCCATGGACTGGCATTTGTGTTGGGTTTCAGTGTGGTTTTTATCACCCTCGGTGTAGCAGTTTCTGCTTTAGGTGGTTTACTTTACGACTTGCGTACCTGGATTGCAAAAATCGGCGGTATCCTGGTCATGATTTTTGGTTTGCACATGACGGGGTTATTACGTATCCCTTTCCTGGAGTACGACCTGCGCCCGCGCTCCTCTGAGGATTTGTCCAGAAGTTACCTTTCTTCGGCGTTGATGGGTGTATTTTTCTCCGCTGGGTGGTCTCCCTGTGTTGGGCCTGTGCTGGGAGCGATTTTGACCCTGGCGTTGAGTGGCGGCTCCATAGCCCAGGGTGTGTCCCTCCTTTCGGCTTATTCCGCTGGCTTGGCGATACCTTTCCTGATTGCGGCTTTGGGAATTGGGTGGGTAACAAAAATCCTGCGGCGGTATGGAAAGGTCATGCATTATGTTGAAGTGGGAATGGGTGTGATTCTGATTATTGTTGGTGGTATGTTGTTCTTTGGAGTGTTCAATTTGCTTTCTCGTTTTGGAACTTTTGTGGACTTGGGATTATAAGTAGAATGAAGTGGAAAAATTTTTTGTTTCTGGCTGCGGGTTTAGCCATCGGGTTGATTCTTGGAATGGCTGTGTTTATTTCAACACCATCCAAAAGCAGTGCTGAAAAGATTTCTCCACCTGCAACTGGCAAGCCGATGGCGGATTTTGAACTGGTGGATTTGAATGGTAAGGTACATCGCTTGAGCGATTTCCGTGGAAAGCCTGTAGTGTTGAATTTTTGGGCAACCTGGTGCCCGCCCTGCAATGAAGAAATGCCTGTGTTTGAGGCTTACCATAAGCAATTAGGCGATGAAGTGGTTTTCATCGGTATTAATTACATGGAAGACGTTGCAACAGTTCAAAACTTCGTGGAGGCAAACCAGATTACTTTTCAAGTGCTTCTCGATCCTGCGGGAAAAGCCTCAGATAAATATTACGTACAGGCTTATCCTACAACGTTTTTCATTGATAAGGATGGTGTGTTGCGCGCACAGCGAATTGGGGTCCTGACACCCAGGATGCTGGAGAATTACTTAAGGGCTGTGGAGATTACTCCGTGATTTCACTTACCTTCTACTACGTTCCCGACTCCCCGGAATGTCAGGCAGTGGATGCCTTGCTGGAAAAACTGAAGTCTGAACTGGACTTTCAGATTACCAGAATTGATATCAGTCAAAAAGATCCCGCTTTACTTCATTCGATTGGAGGGCGGGTTCCGGTCATTCAGGTTGGGCCCTACCGTCTTACCGATCCTATTAATGAGGTGCAAATTCGGGTTGCTGTTGGAGCCGCTCGGGATCGGCAAGTCCAGATGCATAAGATAGGTCAGCAAGAGTGGGAAGATAAAGTGCAACGTGGCAGAACAGTCACACAAGCGGATTATTTTTCCCTCTGGCTTAGCAAGAATTACATTCATGTTTTCAATCTTCTTATCTTTCTCTATGTGGGCTTGCCTTTCCTTGCCCCTGTCTTAATGAAAAATGGGTATGAACGTCCTGCTTCCTTGATCTACCGTTTTTATTCCTTTACCTGTCATCAGTTACCATTTCGTTCATGGTTTTTGTTTGGTCAACAGGCGTATTACCCTCGAGAATTGTCCGGTATCTCGGGGGTTATAACTTATGAGCAAGCCATTGGTATCGAGAATTTGTTTGAGGCTCGTAATTTTAACGGAAACCCGGTGGTGGGCTACAAGGTAGCCCTTTGTCAGAGAGATGTTGCCATTTATCTTGCCATGCTGGGATTTGGTGTGGTGTTTGCCTTGAGGGGAAGACGGATTAAGGGAATCCCCTGGTATTTATGGGTCATCCTGGGGCTTTTTCCTATCGGTATAGATGGTACTTCACAGTTGTTTGGTCTGGTGCCCAATATGCCGGCATGGTTACCTTTGAGAGAAAGTACCCCGTTTCTTAGAACCGTGACTGGGGCATTGTTCGGGTTAATGACTGTCTGGTATTTGTATCCGTTGATTGAGCAAACCATGGAAGATACCTACAACCTGATTACTCGAAAAATTGAAAGGGCATCTCAGAATCCTGCCCCGGAATCTGGAGAGCCGAGATGAGGTACGTCTCTTCGGGTGAGGTGCGATTCCTCAAAGCAGATCTTTTGGATACTGAGCCGATTTTTCATGGATTTTTTACGCGTCACGGTGGAGTAAGCCCCAGTCCATGGGCAAGTCTCAACATGGCAACCAGTGTTGGGGATTCGCGTGAAAACGTTCTGGAAAATCGGGCTCGCGCTTTACGCGCTCTTACTCCCGAACCTCGGGGGATTTTTGATGTATGGCAGGTTCACAGCAATCGTGTTGTCTATACTCGTCAACCGCGTTCTTTGGGAGAGCCTCACCAGCAGGCAGATGCGATTATCACAGACAACCCCGAAGTTGTGTTGTTGATGATGTTTGCGGACTGTGTCCCTATTCTTCTTTTTGATCCTGGTCATCATGCAGTAGGGATTGCGCACGCAGGCTGGAAAGGTACAGTTGCTAAAGTGGCGCGTGAAAGTGTCCTTTCCATGAAGCAGGCTTTTGGCACAAAACCTGAAGATTTACTGGCGGTGATTGGACCTTCTATTTGTCCAGAACATTATGCAGTGGGCAGTGAGGTGACTCATGCGGTAAGAGAAGCCTTTGGAAATGACTCCAGTGAAGTGCTTTTACAGGAAAACGGTGTTATTTCTCTTGACCTCTGGCGTGCCAATCAAATCATTTTGACTCAGGCCGGTGTTTTGGCGGATCATATTCAAACCGTGGAAATCTGTACCGCTGAACATACGCGGGATTGGTATTCTCATCGAGCCGAAATGGGAAAAACCGGACGTTTTGCCGCGATGATTGGATTGAGATAAACCATGGAAACCCTGGTACGGCATATTCGTGAAAGATATCTTCGTGTAGAAGAGCAGGTGGCTCAATCGGCGTTTGAGGTTGGGCGTGATCCCAAAGCCATTCGTATCCTTGTGGTGACGAAAACTCAGCCTCTGGAGGTGGTAAAAGCGTCCATTGAGGCGGGGATAACTTTGTTCGGAGAGAATTATCCGGAAGAAGCCCTGCCAAAAATCCTCGCTTTGCAGAGTCAACCCGGTATAGAGTGGCATATGATCGGACATCTGCAAAGTCGTAAGGCGCGCATCGTCGTGGAGCATTTTTCGGTCATGGAGACCATTGATCGCGTCGAAATTGCTGAAAAACTCAATCGTTTTGCTCAGGGAGCCAACAGGGTTTTACCGGCGATGCTTGAATTGAATGTTAGCGGGGAAGAGAGTAAGTTTGGGCTTCCGGCTTGGGATGATCAAACTTTTACCTCTATGCTCGGAGCGATTGAGAAAGTCGTTTCTTTACCAAATTTATCCATCAAAGGATTAATGACCATGCCACCGCTTTTCGAAAAAATGGAGGAAAGCCGCCCATATTTTGTGAAATTACGAAAGATTCAGGATTCTCTGAGAAAAATCTTCCCACAAGTGTGTTGGGATGAACTTTCAATGGGTACCAGTGCAGATTTCCCTGTGGCAGTGCAGGAAGGCGCCACGATTATCAGAATCGGAACGGCAATTTTAGGCCCTCGAAGACAAAAAACAGTATAATTGGTTTATATGATTCCGATTTTCATTACATTGATCCGTAGCGTAGCACAAATTTTGAGCGTTTTGATCATTATTGATGCAGTGCTGTCTTTTTTCCTTTCGCCATTTCACCCGGTTCGAGAAACACTGGGTAAGGTTCTGAATCCCCTGTATGCACCTATCCGCCGGGTCTTGCCTCCAATGGGGGGAATTGATTTCAGTCCTTTGATTTTAATCATCCTGATTCAGGTTATTGAAAGACTTTTGATTTCTCTAATTTCTTCCTTGGGGTAGTGAAATGAGCCGGGAAAAACGCGAGTTTCGTTTGCATGATGGAAAGACAGGTGCCGCGATTACTGTACGGGTAACCCCTCGTGCGAGTAAAAATGAAATCTACGAGATCCTGGATGATGGAACGGTAAAAATTCGTCTCACTGCGCCCCCAGTAGAGGGAAAAGCCAATGAGGCGTTGATTGATTTCCTTTCCGAAGTGCTGGATGTCCCCAGGACTTCTCTGGAGATTGTAGCGGGAGAAACTGGACGGGATAAGATTGTGACCGTCTTAAATCTGGATGCTTCTACAGTTCAGGCAAGAATCCTTCAGCATTTGAGTTAAGTTCAAAAAGCCCTCGAAAGAGGGCTTTTTTACTTCAAATACTTCCGTTCAATTTCCGGCGGACACCCCCCATAATTTCCAGTACCACAATACCAGAAACGCAGTATCCTGAACGGCACGATCTGCACTTTGTGTCAGGCGAACAACTTCCTGCTGAATAACCGCTTCGGGGTAGTTTCGTGCATATTCCAGTGCGGCTTTTTGATCCTCGGTTGAACTGGAGCGGAGGGCTTCCACAAGTAAATCAATGGGCGGCAGGTTCGGTGTAACGCCCAGTCCTTTCTTCGCCGCAAAACCAATCAGCCAGGGAGATTCCCAGGGCGCAGGAAGGACGTTAGGGATTCTTGGATTCTTTTGAGCAAGCACTTCGGCTACCTGAGAAGCCACGTTGCGAACTACCCATTGCCCATCTTCCACGGCAACCTGCTCTGCAAGTTGTTTTGCCCAATCATCTCTGAACTGTAGAAGTGCAAGGACTGCGGCTCTGCGGGTCAGTAAGTCGGGCACTTTGAGGGCTTGCTCTATGACGGCTCTGCCTTCTTTTGGATGGTGAGCAAGGGCTTCCGCTGTTGCCTGGCGCATCATCTCATCGCCGTGCATCAGGGTTTCCGCAATCGCGCTCTGTGCGCTTTCAGAAGGAATGGCACTTAAAGCTAAGCAAGCCGTCAATCTGACTTCTTCAGAAGGGTCTGCCAGAAGAGGAAGAATGTCAGGAACCAAACTGGCATCGCCCCATGCTCCCGCCCCCAGCAGGCTCAGACGTTTCAATACAGTGGAAGGGGATGAGAACAGAGATTTAAACAGCCGATTGACCGAAGGATCTCCAGAGTGAACAAAGGCAGCCACTACTCTGGCTCGGAAGCCTTCAGGAAGGTTTTCGTCTTGCAGGTATTGAACCATTTGTTTGAAAAGGCTGGAACGCCATGAGACTGTGGTGGGGATATCGGGAAGCCAACGCGTCAGCCGGAAGAAGTTGCTCTTGAGCATGGAATCATCTTCGGACAGCAGGGTTAGCGCATCGATAGAATTGGCGTGTCGGATGGTCAAATAGCGTACGGTCTGATAAGCAAACTCCCATTGACTTTGCGCCCATAATTGTGGCAAATCCATTGGGGTGAATCTTCCACCTGCGAGGTAACCCGCGAAGAGAGGATTGACGAAACCAAGTTGCTCTCCCGGATATTCTCGCAGAAGTCCTTCTGCCAGCAAAGTCTCCAGAACTTGTTCTGATGGAGAAAGAATGATATCCCGTTTCTTTTTTTGCTTTTTCAGTTGTGTTTCTGAGACGATTTCACCCAATTCATCTGGACGTGGACCGGTAATCTGAGCAATGGTTTTTTCCAGGTCTTGATAGGGTAAAGCGCTGGCTTTTCGGATGAGGAATTCACTGGCAATGACTTCAAGAATCTGATAGGTGATATTTCCCTGCACAAAACGGTTCAGGAAACTACGCAGGATTTGCACAATTTGTGTGGACTGAATCTCGCCCGTAAAAGCCAGCCAGGTTCGTAAAGTCCATTCCAGAGGGGTGAAAGTTCCTCTTTCTCCCCTCAGCCAGTTCTTAAGTAAGAAGACAGGAACAGGTTGGATTTCGCCCCGCTTTTGAATTTCAGGGACAATCCACCGTTCCCAAGCCTGACACCATCGTTCCAGGAATTCCTCTCGTTGGCGGAAGCCCCACGATGAAAGTGCAAGCACCTGAAAACCACTCTCGATTAAGCCATTGAGGTATAACGGTGATGCCGCAAGGATGATTCGCAATGTGGGATATTTTGATCGGAGCAGGTTAAGGTATTGATGGAAAAGGCGTAATTCTTCGGGCGAGAGTTCATCTACTCCATCTATCAGTAAAAGGGCTCGTCCCGTATTGAAGCGGTCAGTGAGGAATTGATGAAAACGAGGACGCAGAATGACCGGTAGCCTGTTTTGGAAGAACTGCAGAACAGGCTGTAAGGGATCCGAAACTTCCTCAAAAATTTCAATTTCCCGAATGTGGAAATAGAAAGGTGATATTCCTTTTAAGGTGTTTCCTCTAACCTCATTCCGTACGATTTGGCTGGCAAGATGAGCGAGTGCCACACTCTTTCCACTTCCGGGTACACCCACAACTGCAATGAGAGGATGTCCGCAGGTTGCCTCTTCCAGAGTTAGAGTTTCTACCGGGTAATTCGCGCTTAATTCTGGCCAGTCGGGGGTGTAAGGAATGAATTGGCTGGCGATTGAGTCTGGCGCCGCGGGATGTTTTTCCAGAGCGGATAGAGGAGGCGCCAGTACTGTAGGGGGAATGAGAATTTCATCCAGAGGAAACAACGCCGCCGCAAGGTGCATCCGTTGAGCTCGTTGTAAGGTATCTTTCTGAAGGAATTGATTGGCAACTTCCAGATTCCTTTCGCGAAGATCCTGGAAGAACTTTTTGATACGATTGATCAGTGGGGGGATTAACGGTCGAAGTCGTGCAATGAGCCACCAGAATAAACTGGCGGCAATAAACCCCAGAACAAACGAAGTCAGGTCAATTCTTGGAAAAGAGACCATGAAGTTCACCCCGAATATAAGATTCGACCACAAGAATTGCAAAAGATGAGGTGAGGTTGCATTCGGGCGGCTTGTACTTCAGACGCGCGAATGGTGGCTCCGCAGGCTGAACAAGAATTATCTTCTACCTGAGTTACAGCAACACCTTTTTTCTGCAATCGGAGTTGTTCATAAATTTGTAAATTTTCTGCCTTGACGGAGGTGCACAGGGCTTGTCGTTCAGTTTCCAAACGGATTTTCGTTTTCTCTAACTGTTCTCGTTCCCCTGAAAGGCCTGCTTGCTCCGAAATCACCTCACCAAGAATTTTTTGATATTCGGCTTGGGCTTGATTGGCAAAAACTTCATTTTGTTCTACGGTCATCATGGCTTCCAGTTGTTGATCTTCTAAGGTGCCCAAATGTTTCTTTAGGGAAGCCAGTTCTTTCTCCAGGTCTTGCAGTTCTTTGGGGTTACGCACAGAGCCACTGTAGAGGGTGGCTTCCGTTTGCTCAATTTTTATATTCTGCTGCCGTACCAGTTCTTCGGCATTGTGCAGGCGAAGTCGTGATTTCTCCAGTTCACGGTGAATTTCTTCCGCTTTCTTCCTGGCGTTGAGAATGCGTGTGTCTTCTGAAAGCAATTTTTCAATTTGTTTTAGGCGGGCATTAACCTGATCCAGTTGAGAATCAATTTGTTGGAGACGAAAGAGATGAGCGCTCTGGTTCATACTGACCATTATAGGTTGGGTTGAATTCAACGGCAAGTTTTTTGAAACAGGGGTGCAAAAAATTTAACCTTATAATAGTATAACAGCCTATGAGGACTAAATTTCGTCTTTCTTCAACGATTCTGGTACTGCTCATTGCCTTTTTCCCCTATTTTCTCGGATGGGCGACTCAGGGAAATTTTATTTTCTCCGGCTTATTGTTTAATCCTCAGGATGGATTCTCGTATCTTGCAAAGATGCGTCAGGGCTGGGATGGTTCCTGGGGTTTCACGTTGCCTTACACTGCGTCTCCAGGTGAACCTGTGCCTTTATTCCTTTTCTATCTGTTTCTGGGGCATCTGGCAAAGGCTTTTCACCTTCCCCTTCCGATCATGTATAACATCGCTCGTTTTCTGTCCTCAGCATTTCTTCTTTATATGTTGGGAGATTTTCTGGACAGAATGTTTGGAAAGCAGTTTCAGGAAGCCCGTGTGCTTTTCTGGATTCTTGCTTTAGGGGGAGGTATGGGATGGTTGGTGGTTTTAATGACCGGGTTCCTGACGGGGGATTTCTGGGTTGCAGAAGCCTATCCATTCCTTTCTATTTTTGCTACCCCCCATTTCTCATTGGGATTGGCATTGATTCTATTGGGCGATAAGGTCTCCACTTTGCCTTTGAGAGCCACAAATGGACTGGCTCTGAGTTTGCTCAGTGTGCTTCTTGCTCTTATTCAGCCCTTTGGGGTGGTGATTTTGGGACTTTGGGTAGGGGTACGTTTCCTGGTGAGCGTTCTGTATCGAAAAGAATGGCAAATGGGAGTCCGTATGCTTCAAATTTTGCCCGGTGCGTTAATCCTGCTCTGGCAATTTTGGATTATTGCATCGCATCCTGTGTTGCGTTTATGGAACAACCAGAATGTGACCGAGGCATTGCCGCTGTGGGATCTTATCCTTTCTCTCTCACCAGTGATTTTTCTGGCTTTGGTGGGTGGCTGGAAAGCCCTTCGGAAAAAAGATATCCCATTCGTGATTTTATTGGGGTGGATGATAGGAGCAATTTTACTGACCTATACACCCTTTAACTTACAACGCCGGTTTATGACAGGAATATATATCCCTGTTGCTGTTCTGGGTGCTTATGGGATATCCGAATGGCTTGAGCACAATACTGTTCTGAAGAAGTGGCTCTGGCGTGGTCTGCTGATTACCTCAATCTTAACACCCCTTTTGGTGATTTTTTCCTCTACAGTTGCTGTTTTGCAGAAAGACTCTTTGATTTACATCAATTCGGATGAGTTCCGTGCTATCAAATGGATGGACCTAAATCTTCCTGAAAATTCTGTAGTTTTAGCCTCTCCACGAATAGGATTAATCCTGCCAGCATGGACAGATTTGAGGGTGGTCTATGGACACCCGTTTGAAACGGTCAATGCCAGCCAGAGCAAAGCCCTGGTTGAGCGCTTTTTTCTCGGAGAGATGTCCTCTGTTGAAAAGGCAGAATTTTTTCATCATTACGATGTTGTTTATCTTTTTTGGAGCCCAGGTGAGGATCTAATGGCTCAGGGTAAAGATCTTTTTGAAGGCGACCTTGTATATCAAACCGGAAAAGTTCGCGTATTTCGTATAGCGAAATGAACAAAACCTTTTTCAGGTATTGGATCCTTGCTTTTCCATTGCTTGGTTTGTTTCCCGGCTTATGGGGCGTGTTTTTCCCCGCCCAATCTTCTTACAGTGATTTGCTTATTACCCATCTTCCCAATGCACTCTGGATTCAGAACTCCCTGTCTAAAATGGGAGAAATTCCTCTGTGGTCGCGATTGATTCTGAGTGGCTATCCATTTTCTGCCAATCCTCTTGCTGGAATTTTTTATTTTCCATCCTGGTGGGGGTTGTTTTTTCCTCAACCGGCAGGATTGTATGGGGTAATTGCCTTTCACCTTTTTGTCAGTGGGATAGGCATGGCAAAACTCCTTGAAGAAAAGCACATGCCGGCAGGGGTGGCAATTTTTGGAGGGCTTGCCTTTGAAACCATGCCCCGTTTATGGGCGCATTTTCTTGCAGGACATATGACCCTGGTGTTTGCAATGTGCTGGGTGCCATGGCTTTTCTGGGCGACCGAGCGATGGATAAAAAAGAAGGGTGTCAGGATAGGGCTGCCTGCCATGTTTTGGGGGTTGATTACTCTGGCAGACCTGAGGGTTGTCTTACCCATTGGAGTCGTGTGGGGTGGGTATCTTCTGTTCAGGATGGTGATTTTAGAAAAACGTTGGAAAGATGTTTTACTGCTGGGCTTTGAAGGAATGGCCGGCTTAATTCTCTCAACCGCAGTTTGGCTACCGTTGAGTGAATATGCACGGCTATCCACACGCTCCGGGATGAGTGGTGCTGAGAATCTGGTTTTTTCTTTGCCGCTTGAACACCTGTGGGGGCTTTTTATTCCTGATCTTGGGGGAAGTCCTGAGTGGGTGATTTACCCTGGGGCTATGTTACTTGTGCTTTTGCCTTTTTCAATGCGGAAGCACCCGGACTCCTTATTCTGGTGGTTCGTTTCCTTGCTTGCCATTTTCCTTTCTTTGGGTGAAGCCTTGCCAGGAGGGGGATGGCTTTATCGTTTGCTGGGATTGGGGTTGCTTCGCGTGCCTGCAAGAATGTTGTTTGTAACTCAATTTGCATGGATTATGCTGGGCGCGTTGGTCCTCTTCTGGTGGATGGAGCGTCCGCCTCAAGTCACCAGATTGGTCAGGCTCATGGGGATAGGAATGGTTGCTTTCCTGCTTCTCCTGGCACTGGGGGTAACGATTATCACGGGGAATGTATCTCGCCCATTATGGGTGGGAGGATTGGTTTTCTTCCTTGCGTATGCATGGATGATGTTTCGCCAAATTTCGGGAAAACTCGCAGGTTTCTTCTCTACCCCTGTAGCACTATGGGGAATGGTGGTGCTGTGTAATGGACTTGTGATTGCATCAGGGGCAAAAGTACTCCCAGTGAAAGAAATTCTCAATCAAAATGCTGAAGTAGTGCACTGGATGCTAACTCAAGAGCAGAAAACACAGAACTTTCGCACCTATTCTCCTTCTTACAGCCTTCCGCAACAAACTGCTGCAGTTTATGGGATTGAAATGGCGGACGGCGTGGATCCACTTATTCTGGCTTCCTATCAGCAGTTCATGGAAAAAGCCACGGGTGTACCCTCCAGAGGATACAGTGTAACGCTTCCGCCTTTCGAAACGGGAGAGCCGTTTCTGGATAACCGCATGTATGAGCCGAATTTGCATTTGCTTGCTTTGGTGGGGGTGAAATACTTGCTTGCAGAATTTGATCTCAAAGGGGCAGAAGCATACCTCCAAACGAGAATTGGAGAAACGCGCATTTACCAAAATCCATATTATAGAGGAATGGCTTGGCTGGAAAGGGAAGATACCATCATACCGATTTCCGAAATTCGTTATACCGCAAATACGATTGAAATTCCCCATGTGGAACAGGGACGTTTGGTTTTGGCAGAGATTAATTACCCGGGATGGAAGGTGCTGATAGATGGTGAACCGGGAGAAATCATAACTGCTTATGGGATCCTGCGCTCGGTTCTCATTCCCCCTGGCTTTCATCAGATTCGATTGGAATTTCACCCTCGAGTTGTCTATTGGGGGGTGATTGTAAGTGTGATCTCTTGGGGAGTGTTAGGAATTTTATTGCTCAGACAAAAACGTATTGCGTAATATGGAAAGGCGCAAAATCCTCTTTCTGGCTTTATTTGTCATCTTTTTCACCACTCTCCCTTACCTGGTAGGCTATCTTCGGCAGAGTGAGGAGTGGCGTTATACAGGGCTCTTAATTGCCGCAGAAGATGGCAATTCATACCTGGCAAAGATGTTGCTGGGGGCTTCTGGGGACTGGTTATTTCGCACTCCCTATACTGCCTACCCTCAAAAAGGGTTCCTGGCATTTTTCCCGTATATCCTGTTGGGAAAACTTACTTCTCCCCCCGGGCAGTATTCCCAATTGATTGCTTTGTTTCACCTGTTTCGAGTTGGAGGGATTGTTTTTTGTATTTGGGCAACATATCGCTTTGTCTCGGGATATTTCTCCAAGTTTCGTGACCGCTTCTTAGCCGTGGTCCTGGCAACCCTGGGAGGAGGGCTGGGATTTGTGTATTTATTAGGTGGGTCTTCACTCTGGGGGGGGGGACTGCCTCTGGAGTTCTATTCACCCGAAACCTTTGGCTTTCTCTCCTTTCTGGCAATTCCCCATTTACTCTGGGCACGCGGCTTCTTGTTTTGGGGCTTAACGAAATATTTTCATGAAAATCTTGGGGAGTCTTTTGGGGGTGGGGTAAAGGCTGGGGCAATCTGGAATCTCACGGGGTTAATGCAGCCTTTCACCATTGTAGTTGGTTGGGCTGTTTTAGCGATTCATGTGATGATAGAAATTCTTTATTTCACTCTTCAAAAGAATCGTCCTTTTAAGTTTCAACCTTTATTCTGGATCAAAAGAGCAGTTGGTGTCGGTTTGGTTTCTTCACCCTTCGTAATCTATACGTTTGTTTCTTTCCGAGTAGATCCTTTCCTCAAGCAATGGGAAAAACAGAATATCATTCTTTCACCCGCTTTTGGAGACTATCTTCTGGCTTATGGGATTTTATTGCCCCTGGCTTTGCTGGGGGTTTGGAGATGGATTCGTGAATCAGATGTGGCAAAGCGTTTCATAATATCCTGGGTCTTGTTTTTCCCTGTGCTGGCATATGCTCCATATAATTTGCAGAGAAGGTTGCCTGAAGGCGTATTTGTGGCTCTCTCTATCCTGGCAGTGACAGGTTTTTCTACCCTCTCTGGAAAACTGCGTTCTCTGGCAAAAGTTTGGCTGGCGCTCGGAGGGATCTCTTCTCTTCTGCTGGTAGGTGGCGGTGTTCTGACTCTGCTTAATCCTGCTCCGCCTTTGTATTATTCTGCTGATGAGCAAGACCTTTTTCACTCCATGCAGGCTTGTGTTCCGCGTTCGTCCGTTGTATTGGCAGATTGGGACCTGTCGAATTTATTACCGGCTCATGTCCCTGTCCGGGTGATTATTGGACATGGCCCCGAGAGTTTGCGAGCTATTCCACTGAAGCAAGCGGTTGAAACGTTCTTCAAAGGGGCTATGGATGAACAAGAAGTGCGACGTTTCTTGCGGAATGAACATGTGGATTATCTGATTGTACGTAACAGGGCTTCTGTTTTCAGTAATTGGCAACAGGAGCCTTTTCTCAAGTTAATGTATCGAAACCCTTCTTTTGAACTGTATCAGGTTATTGAGCCATGAACAAAGTTAAGACGATCTTTTCTGCTTTGATCAATTCTCTGATATTTCGTCTTCTACTGATTGCCTTGGGTCCATTGATTCTGATTGGACGTTTCCTGATTCACGGAAAAGTGCTTTTTTGGGGAACGCCCTCCCTCCAATTTATTCCATGGTGGGTCGAAGGACTGAGACAGATTCGGGAAGGTGCTGTTCCTTTATGGAATGCCTTTAATGGGATGGGTGCTCCTTTACTTGCAAATTATCAAACGGCTTTCTTTTATCCCCCAAATTTGGTTCTGTATCTCTTTTACTCGCTTTGGAGCGTTGAAGGTTTGGCATGGGGATTTACTTTCCTGGCAATGCTGCATCTGATTTGGGCGGGGTGGGGAATGCTTTATTTTCTCAAACAGCTGGGGGCCAGTCCATTTGCTCAGGTAATTGGTGGGCTGGCTTATGCTTTGGGGGGATATCTGGTAGGACGATTGGAGTTTTACAGCATGATTTGGACCGCCTCATGGCTGCCATGGATTATTGGATATGGCGAACGGCTTCTGTCTTCGAATGAGTTTAAGAAGCAAACGGGGATTTTTCTCTTTCTTCGTTGGGCACCTGTGTTTGCATTCCTTTTTTCCTGCCAGTGGTTGGCGGGGCATGCTCAATTATCCTGGTACACACTGGTCTTTGTCATCATCTGGATAGCGTCTCGTTCTTTCTCGATGCATCAATGGCGTGGATTGCTCCGGGCAGGAATTTTATTGGGTTTTGTGGGAATTCTGGCAGGGCTTATCAGTGCCATTCAACTGTTTCCGACTGCAGAATATTTATTGCATTCTCAGCGGTCGAGTGAGTATGGATATGACGATGCTGTCGTGTATTCGTACTGGCCCTGGCGATTCTTAACCCTGTTTGCCCCTGACTTGTTTGGAAATCCCGGTATGGGCAATTACTGGGGGTATGCCAGTTATTGGGAAGACGCGGCTTATATCGGGTTGATCCCTGTTGGACTGGCTTTTTCCACATTGAGGGGAGTATTGAGCCGGCGCTATATCCATCCCTGGTTGACCCGAAAGCAAGTCTCAGGACTCTGGCTTGGAGTAGTCATCTTTTTCATTCTTGCATTAGGGAAAAATACCCCTGTCTTTCCCTTCCTGTATCACTACGTTCCCACCTTTAACCTCTTTCAGGCCCCGTCAAGATGGATGTTGCTGGTAGTGTTTTTACTCATTATTCTGGCATCTGCTGGTATTGATTCATGGAAACACCCATTTGGGAAAGGATTGTACTGGTTGCGTCTTGGTACAGCAGGGGCTTTTGCCATTACCTTGGGTGCGGCGGTGGCTTCGCTGGTCTTCCAAAATATTCGTTTGACATTTATTTTCAGCACTGCAATTATGGGATTTTGGGCACTTCTGGGAGGTGTTTTCACGCTTGTCATCCCATGGTTTGAGAAAAAAGGTGGAGAATCAGTCTGGCAAATCCTGGTAATTCTTGCAGTAGGTGCAGACTTACTTCTGGCAGGTTGGAACTTGAATCCTGTTGTTTCGGTGGATTTTTATTCTGAAATGACTTCTTCAGAAACAGTCTTGAAAGCAAAAACCTCTGCTGGACGTGTTTTTCTCTCCGATGCAGAAGAGTATTTTCTGAAGTTCAAGCGTTTCTTTCGCTTTCAGGATTATCGGGCTATAGAACCCTGGATTCATCTCAAAAGTACCCTTTTACCAAACACCAATTTATATAGCCGGATTCCCTCAGCCGTGAACTTTGATCCATTTGTCCCTAAATATTATTCGGAATGGATGAAAGCCCTGAATCAGCGTGATGAGGATCAGGCTACCGTTTTATTGCCCTGGATGGGCGTTGCTGTTTGGGAGAAACTGGATGGCGCTTCGCCTCTCGGAGTGCGTTTTGACGAAATTGCTTTGCCTGTTCAGGTTGCCTGGTTCTCCTGTGCTCAGAGCGCCCCTGATAGCGCACAATGGGTGATGCAAATGCTGGTAGAGAAAAGGGAGGTCAAGGGTCCCTTGCTTCTCGCATCTGATTCAGGGGCTTCTTGCCTTCTTGAGGATGTTGTCTTGATCCATGCACAGTTGAACGCTTCAGAAATTGAGGTGGTCTCTCCAGGTGCAGGATGGGTTTATTTTTCTCAGGTTTTTTATCCGGGATGGCAGGCTTGGGTAGATGGTCAGGTCCAACCGATTTATCGGGCTAATTATGCCTTCATGGCAGTTTATTCTCCTCGGGAAGGTGCAAGGATAGAGTTAAAGTATAACCCTGCCTCATTCCGATTTGGGAAATTGTTGAGTATACTGGGAATAATTCTCTGGGGCATTTGGGTTGGTGGCTGGGTTTGTTACAATCAGCGCCAAAAAGGATAAATTTATGGAAAAGATCCGCATGTCGATCACCGATGTACAGCAGTTGAGTGAGAAAATTCTCCAAAATTTGGAGCGAGTGATCATCGGAAAGCGTCAGGTACTGGAACTTACCCTCATTGGTCTGTTGAGTCAAGGGCATATTCTCATTGAAGATGTTCCCGGCGTAGGAAAAACCATGCTAGCAAGAAGCCTGGCAAAATCTCTGGGATGTTCATTTAACCGTCTTCAATTTACGCCGGATATGCTCCCAAGCGATATTACAGGTGTGTCAATCTTCAATCAGGTTTCCCGGAATTTTGAGTATCGTCCCGGTCCAATCATGGCACAAATTGTGCTTGCGGACGAAATTAACCGTGCCACTCCCAAAACGCAATCGGCCTTACTGGAAGCCATGGAAGAACGTCAGGTCACTGTGGACGGAGTAACCCATCCCCTTCCTACCCCTTTCCTGGTCATGGCAACGCAAAATCCTATCGAGTATGAGGGAACTTTCCCTTTACCAGAGGCTCAACTGGATCGTTTCCTGTTACGAATCCGTCTCGGGTATCCGTCTCTGGAGGATGAAATTAAAATTCTTGGGGAACAGCAGTATCAGCATCCTATCCAGACTCTTGAGCCCGTACTCTCTCAGGAAGAATTGTTACAAATGCAAGAAACCGTTAAGTCTGTATTTGTTTCCCCTGCGGTCAAGCGCTACATTGTGGAACTAAGCCGGGCTACCAGAGAAAATGACGATGTTTACCTTGGAGCCAGTCCCCGAGGAAGTCTGGGGTTGGCTAGGGCCAGTCAGGTGCGCGCGGCAATGCAGGGACGGGATTATGTTCTGCCTGATGACGTAAAAGCCCTCGCAGAGAGCATTCTGGCACATAGAATTGTCATTAATCCAGCGGCTCGCTTAAAAAATTTGACTTCCAGTCAAATCGTGAACGAAATTGTTTCAGCCTTGCCTGTCCCGGGCGGCTTGATGAGCAAATCCTGATGATTGTTCTGCGAAAGCCTTTTTGGGTCGTTTTGGGAGTTTTCCTTTTTGCTCTGTTGGGCGGATACCTTGTCCCCAGCGGGATTTTTCCTGTGCCGACCACTTTACAGAACCAAACGACGATTCGAATTTTTACTCGCATTGCGGCGATTAGTGGAGGTGCAATTGTTCTGGGGTGGCTTTGGACACAGGCATCGCTATTTGGCGTAGTGGTGCGTCGCGAGGCACGAGTGTTACGTCATCAGGTAGGACAAATTTTTGAAGAGCGCTTCCGGGTCATCAATCGCCTGCCGATGGTTCGTTTATGGCTTGAAATTACCGATGAGTCCGACCTGCCTGGATCTTCCGGTTCACGGGTCTTATCCTTGATTGGACCCCGTCAGCAAAGGACTTATGTTGCTTACACATTATTAAGTCAACGAGGGGCTTTTCGATTAGGCCCCACGCGAGTTTCTTCTGGTGATCCTTTTGGCTTGTTCCGAAAAATTATAGATGTTCCCGGTACCCAGGAGTTAATCGTCTTGCCCTATGTGGCAACTCTTCAACGGTTCCCTTCCCCTCTTGGACAATTTCCCGGAGGAAAGGCTATCCTGCAAAAAGCTACAGAGGTGACCCCACAGGCTGCAGGAGTGAGGGAATATTTTCCTGGGGATGCTTTACGTTCCATACACTGGCCCACCTCTGCGCGGAAAAATCGTCTTATGGTTAAGGAATTTGAGCAGGATCCGCAGGCGGATGTATGGATTATCTTGGACGCGGAAGCCGGAGTACATTTCGCTTCCTCTGAGAAAATCACTCCTGTTCGTATTGATCAGTTTTGGCTTAGGAAAAGTGAGTTTGCATTCAAACTGCCTGAAGACACTTTTGAGTATGGAGTGAGTGCAGCAGGATCGATTGCCTCTTATTATCTCAGGCAAGGAAGATCCGTGGGGTTGATTTGTGTTGGCCAGGCGTTTGTGGTTTTATCTGCCGAGCGTGGCGAAAGACAATTGAATAAAATTCTTGAGACCCTGGCTTTCTTAAAACCAAACGGCAGGTTACCGTTAATGGCAGTTGTGGACGCTGAAGCCTCTCAGATACCACGCGCCAGTACGGTAGTGCTGATTACTCCTTCCATTCATTCTTCTCTGGATTTAGCGATAGATACATTAGTTGTGCGGAGAATGAAACCCGTTCTGGTTCATGTTGACGCGCATACCTTTGGGGCTGGTTTCTCAAGCGAGGAATTTTTGTATCGTATGCGCTTGAGAAATATTCCCGTGCTCAGCCTGAAGAATAACGTTTCTTTGATAGAGTCGCTTGAAGTTAAGAACTTTTTGCATTAAGAGGATTGGGTTCCTTCCTCATTTTCTTCGACAGAGGCAGGAACTTCAATGATGGCTGGACCTACATTGCTGTGGATTTGATTGTGAGTCCCGTCGCAAAAAGGAAAATTTTTCGACCCGTAACAACGGCAAAGCGAAACACGCTCGCCAGGTTTTAACTGAATAATATGGCGAAAATGTCCGTTTTTCTCTACAGTAGAAAATTCAGGCATAATTTCCTCCAGTTTCAGGATTTTGGGGGATGGTAGTGTCCTACTTCAGCAGAAGGACTTTCTTGTAATAATTCTACTGCATGAGGAATGACCACAGCAATGCTTTGCAGATTCTCAACCGCGGCTTTTGGACTTCCTGGCAGATTCACGATCAAGGTGCGTTTGCGAATACCTGCAATGGCTCTCGAAAGCATGGCATGGGGAGTGATTTGTAAACTTTTTTGTCTCATGGCTTCAGCCAGTCCAGGGGCTTCTCGCTCAATCACAGCCCGCGTTGCTTCTGGTGTCACATCCCTTGGAGCAAATCCTGTCCCACCGGTAGTTAAGATCAGGTCGGTTGTTCCGGAGTCGCAGACTTGTATCAACCATGCGGAGATCGATTCTTTTTCATCGGGGGCCAGGCCGGTTTGAACAATCTCCCACCCCAGTTGCTGAATGGCTTGGATAAGTGCGGGGCCAGAAAGGTCTTCTCTTTCGCCGCGAAACGATCGATCGGATACGGTCAGAATGCTGACTCGAATAGAAGGGTTACCCATTTTGCTGAACCTGATGAAGCAATCTTAATAACTCGTCAGGCATGTAAGGCTTTAACAGGAAAGCATCAGCACCGGCTTCCAAACATTCATCCCTTAAGTACTGTCCAGAGGTCATGATCACCCGAATGTGGCTGGTCTGTGGTTCTTGACGCAGTTGCTTTACGATCTCGATGCCGTTTCTGTCCCTTAAGTAATAATCCAGAAGAATAAGGTCCGGCATTTCTTGGACAATTTGAGCAAAGATATCACTCTCGGAGGTGCCATCCCAGAGGACTACCTGATGCTTGTCCATCTCCAGCAAGGTTTTCAGGATGGCTTGCATGGTACGATCGTCATCCACCAGCATGATTTTCATCATCGGTTTTTTTTCCTTTCCGAGGCTTCCTTGCCTGTGAGGGGGTGGCTAAACCCTGCCCCACCGCTTCAACCGCTACTTCTAACACTTCATCAATTTGGTCAACCAGCACAAACCGGATGCTCTTCTTAACCTCTTCGGGTAATTCATCCAGGTCGGATTGATTCAATTTGGGAAGAATGACGGTTTTCAATCCAGCGCGATGCGCTGCGAGCACTTTCTCCTTTATACCCCCTACGGGAAGAATTTGCCCCCGCAGTGTGATTTCTCCGGTCATACCCACGTCAGACTTAACCGGCCGGTTGGTCAATAAAGAGACCAGGGCCGTAGTAATTGTGACTCCAGCGGAAGGACCATCTTTAGGCTGTGCCCCTGCAGGGACGTGAATGTGGAGGTCCGACTTGTCAAAGAAATCAGCCGGAATATTGTACTTCTCTGCTCTGGCGCGGACTAAAGAGAGCGCGGCACGGGCTGATTCCTGCATCACATTTCCGATAGAACCGGTTACGGTAAATCCCTTGGCTCCTGGCATGCGTGTTGCTTCTACAAACAGGATATCTCCACCGACCGGAGTCCATGCCAG
Organism: Anaerolinea thermophila UNI-1; assembly: GCF_000199675.1. Taxonomy (GTDB): domain Bacteria; phylum Chloroflexota; class Anaerolineae; order Anaerolineales; family Anaerolineaceae; genus Anaerolinea; species Anaerolinea thermophila. Next base: position 2,060,925 of record NC_014960.1, on the reverse strand, counting down.
CCCAATAGCCACCCCTGGTTGTGAAGTGCGGATGTTAATCTCGTCATTGGTATGATAACGAGGTTGTCCAAGTAATTCGCGTACAGTCTCAGGTGTGATTTCGGGCTCGACATGTTTCTGTTCTGTAATTCGCGTGGCTATTTTCCTCAACACGCTGCCAATCTCTCGCTCAAGATTTCTTACCCCTGCTTCACGGGTGTAAGTACGAATGATTGTTCTCAAGGCTTCTGCGGTGAATTGAGCTTCCTCTGGCTTTAAGCCATTTTCTTTCAGTTGGCGAGGAACCAGATATTGTTTGGCAATTTCCACTTTTTCCCCTTCTGTGTACCCGGAAATGCTGATAATTTCCATTCGGTCCAGAAGAGGAGGGGGAATGGTTTCCAACTGATTGGCAGTGGTAATGAACATTACCTGAGAAAGGTCAAATCCTACCTCTATGTAATTATCACGGAAATCGCTGTTCTGTTCGGGGTCTAGGACTTCCAAAAGTGCAGAAGCAGGATCGCCACGAAAATCTGCGCCCAGTTTATCAATCTCATCCAGCATAAACACCGGGTTTCGTGATTCCACCCGGCGAAGGGCTTGAATGATTCTGCCTGGCATCGCGCCGATATACGTTCGACGATGACCACGAATCTCGGCCTCGTCTCGAACTCCACCGAGAGAAATTCGCACAAATTTTCTTCCCAGCGCTCTGGCAATGGATTGTCCCAGGGAAGTTTTCCCTACACCCGGTGGGCCCACAAAGCATAAAATGACCCCTTCGCGTTGTTTTCGAATCAAGTCAGTGGGTTGGGTTTCTTCAGGGGTTTCTTTTTGTCGTTCAAGCCGCAGTTTCCTTACGGCTAGAAATTCCAAAATGCGTTCTTTTACGTCTTCCAACCCGTAATGATCTGCTTCTAAGACCTCTCGAGCGTGCGGAATATCCAGATTGTCCTGAGTAAGTTTAGACCAGGGTAAGGAAACCAGCCAATCCAGATAGGTTCGAATGACCCCATATTCGGCTGCGGCGGTTGGAAGGCGCGAGAGACGGTCAAGTTCGCGACGGGCTTGTTTGTAGGCTTCCTCAGGCATTCCAGCCGCTTCAATTTTCTGGCGAAATTCTTCCACCTCGGCGGCTTGTTCGTCCATTTCGCCCAATTCGCGCTGGATGGCTTTCATTTGTTCCCGCAGGAAATATTCCCGTTGAACTTTTTCAATTTCCGAGCGGGCTTCGTTTTGAATTTTCTGACCGAGTTCAAGAACCTCAATTTCGCGAGTCAGAATGGTTGTGAGTTTCTTTAACTTTTCAGTAACCGAGTCCAGTTCAAGAATGGCTTCAGCATCTTCCAGATCCATGCGCTGGAAGTTAGCAACGGTATAAACCGTAAGCAGAGGGTCTTCAATGGCTTCGATGGAAGCCACAAGTTCTCTCGGGAAGGAAGGAATTAACTCTGCAATTCGCTTAAATTGATCTCGGGCATTGCGGGCAAGCGCTTCGATTTCCAGCCCCTCTTCCACCGTTTCAGGTGCCAGTTCGATATTGGCTCTCAAATAGGGCTCGATCTGGGTAAAGTCCTTAAGAATAAAACGGTGTATGCCCTGAACTAAAAGGCGAATCGTCCCATCGGGTACACGGAACATGCGGTGAACAACGGCTACCGTACCGTAAGAGTACAGATCTTCGGGACCCGGGTTATCCAGTTCTGGGTTTCTCGAGGTTACCAACCCGATGAGTTTTTCGCCAATGACTACATCATCCACAAGGCGAATAGACCTGGGCTGCCCAATGGTAAGAGGCACGGCTATTTGAGGATAGACAACCAAACCCCGTAAGGGGAGAATGGGTAAGTTACCGGGAATTTGCGCTCCGCCGGATGGGTTTTTTCCCTCTTGTTCATCATCGGAAGATTCAATTTTATGCTGCTCGGTCATGAATTCCAGAATCAGGTCTGCAAAATTTTCTTTGATCTGATTTTCTTCGTCTTCCATCCATTTTAGCATTTCAAGAGGCGTTGAGTTCCATCGTGATGCGGGCATAAAAGTTACTCAGAAATTCGAATGTGTTTTACGGGAGTTTTAGGGAGGCGAATGAGCAAAAAACCATTTTGATATTCTGCCGTTGCCCGAGAAGGATCTACCGGGCTGGGTAACTCAACCATCGTAAAGAAATCACCAAAATTTACTTCCATTTGGTGATAAACCCTTTGCCCAAGAGTATCTGCCCGGGTCCCTTGGATCACCAGCGTTTGTTGATCGAGACTGATCTCAAAGTCTTCTTCATCCATGCCGGCAATTTCCACCCGCACCAGATACCCATCATCTACTTCGAGCAAATCGGTAGGTGGCTGCCAGATGTGTGATCGCCCGGTGACTCGCCAATTGACGATGAGATAGTCGGGCTTATCAGAATTCATGAAATTTTTTAAGTAAGAGGGACGCATGGCAACGGTAATCATGGCACACTCCTTTATAGCGCGGCTTTTGCCGCTTCAAGAACGCGTTCGTAATCCGGCTCTTCACCAAGTGCTGCCATGTATTCAACATGAGTCACTTTATCATTTCGATCCACAACGAATACGGCTCTGCGCAAAATGCGCGGCTCTTTCATTAAACAGCCGTAGCGCGTGCCGAATTCCACTTCCCGATGGTCTGAAACTACCCATACCTGATCAATCCCTGCCGCACCGCACCAGCGCTTTTGGGTAAAAGGTAAATCGGTCGATATTACGATGATGACGACATCCTTACCCAATTTTGCTGCTTCTTCGTTAAACCGTCTGGTTTCTCGATCACAAACCGAGGTTTCCAGGGAAGGTACCGCGGCAATGATGCGAACTTTTCCCTTTGTACTTTCGAGAACCGGGATGTATTCCCAGTTTTGCGTTACGGCGTGAAATTCGGGGGCTTGCTGACCAGGAAGAATATCTTCGCCGATGACTGGGGTGTCTTTCCCCAAAAACTGTATGAGACCATATCGTTCTTTCATAGTCCCTCGCAAAAAAAACACCGGTGAGAGGCGCCCCTGGAGAGATTCGAACTCTCAGCCAACTGCTTAGAAGGCAGGTGCTCTGTCCATTGAGCTACAGGGGCACACAACTGCAAAAATATTTTACCATGAAAAATTTCCCTGTTTTCTGTGCCTACCTGAAAAATATATCCTTTTATACCTCCTATGGGGTTCTATTTGTATAATATTTTTATGAATGCAATCACTATTTCTAGACAAATGGGGGCGTGGGGCAGGAAAGTGGCTGAAGCCACTGCTGAATTGTTAGGCTACAGGCTGGTTTGGAGAGAGGTGATTAATCAAGCGGCTTTACGAGCGGGGGTGCCAGAAGTGGCTCTTGCCACTATTGATGAACTCGGGATCATGGGCATTAAACCCCGAGAAGAAGATCTTCAGGCGTACCATCGTGCTGTTCGTCAAATCATGGAAGAATTGGTTGAAGAGGGGCGTGTGGTGATCATTGGCAGGGCAGGTCAATGTATTTTAGCGGGAAATCCTCATGTCCTGCATGTGAGAGTTATGGCTCCTACAGATGTGAGAATAAGTCGTGTGGCTGATGAGCAAAAAATTCCCTTTGAGCAAGCTAGAAGTCTGGTCGAACGAAGTGATCGTTCCAGAATGGAATACTTAAGACGTTTTTACCATGCAAATATTGACGACCCGACCTTGTACGATATGGTGTTGAACACTTCTCGTATTAGCGTTAGATGCGCTGCGCTGTTGATCGAAGCCTTGATTAAGAATCATGAGAATCATGAGAATCATGAGGTTGATTGATTTCCTGGAGAATGAAGCCTTGGAGTCTGAAAAAAAATTTCCTCAGTTTGTTCATCCAATTGAAGAAGTGTTTGCGCGAATTCTGGATTTCTACGGCATTCAGTGGGAATATGAGCCGCGGACCTTCCCCTTGAGATGGGATGATGAAGGAAATGTTTTGGAGGCTTTTACGCCGGATTTTTATTTACCGGAGCAAAATTTGTTTGTGGAATTGACTACGCTACGTCCTCGCTTGACGACCAAAAAAAATCGCAAGTTAAAAAGGCTCAAAGAACTCTACCCTGACATCAATATTAAACTGTTCAAGAGAAGAGAATTGAGGAATATGATGCTGCGCTTTGGCTTGCGTGAAGAGGTTGAGAGAATCATTGGAACAGATGCCCAGGAAATGGATGAATAACGATGGAAAGAGATTTCTGGTTGGATGATGTACAAGAAGTGCTTTTCACCGAGGAACAAATTCACGAGCGTGTGAAAGAATTAGCCCGCCAAATCTCGCAGGACTATCAGGAGAAAACACCCATAATCGTTGGCGTGCTCAAGGGGGTAATGTGCTTTCTGCCGGATCTTATTCGCAAAATGAGTATTCCTGTCGAAGTGGATTTCATCGCAGTATCCAGTTATTCCACAGAAACACGAGACAAAGGAGTGGTTCGAGTAGTCAAAGATTTGGATTTACCCCTTATGGATCGGCATGTTTTGTTTGTAGAAGATGTGGTGGATACCGGGCTGACTTTGCATTATCTGCTCAGAAACCTGAGAGCGCGTAATCCTGCCAGTTTGGAAGTGTGCACCCTCTTAAACAAAAATCCCCGACGTTTAATCAATATCCCGATTCGCTACGTGGGGTTTGAAGTTCCGGACTATTTTGTTGTGGGTTATGGATTGGATTACAACGAGCGCTACCGCAATTTGCCTTATATTGGCATTCTGAAGCCTTCCGTTTTGTTTGGAAAAGATTAAAAAATCAGGGGCCTCAAGTAACCCGTCCAGCTTTCTCTTTCAAATTGCCTAGTCTTTTACTCTAGTTTTGTTCACTGCGGTACCGCTGTGCATCCGGTCCGCTCCCAAAACCTAATCGGTTTATGACTGAGGCTTTTTAGAGTGCTTATCGAATTTCTTGAGGCTCCCTTTATCCGAAGGATTTTTCCTTCGGCAATTTTATCCTAACCTAAAAAAGATTAAAATTCAAGATAGTTAAGATTAGAAAATTTAGATAGAAGAGAAATCGGGTTTCTCGGGTAGAAATACGCAAATGTGTTCTATGCTCTTGTGCATACAGGATTGATGAAAAAAGGAAATTCCGGTTAAGCGTTCCAGAATCTTGCGATCCATTACGCAGATCTGTGAGTGATGTTTCCAAATCGAAGCATAAGGACAACAATGGAAGAGAATTTTGGGCCCGGTTTGTGTAGCTTCCCACCGCGGTTCGTAGTGGAGTCTTTCCAGAACTACCATCGCGTGGCGTAATTTTGATGGGAATGGCTGTTCTGGCGTTTCCGGAATAATGGTTTCAGCGATTTTTTTCCATAACTCGGTGTTGGGTAAAAATGTACTCATTTGATCGAGCAGAGATAAAATCAGCATTTCCAGGTTCTCCGGATGGCTGGTGGGGGATAACCTGTATTGTTGAGGGGGACGCCCTACCCTGCGTTTGGATTGTAGTTCGGGGCTGTATTTCTCGATCCTTTTTTCCTTCAGAAGCGCTTTCAGGTGGTATCTCACATCTACGGGGGATATTCCCAGCGCTTGAGATATTTCATCCGAGGTTAACACCCCTTTTTGAGCGAATAATCTAAGAATCGTTTCCCTGGTAGAAAGAGACATGTAGTTATTATAGCCGAATTTAATAAAAAATTTTATTTTAAATTTTCCTGCTTGACACTCTCTGTTGTCCTGTTTACAATGGACAAAGACACTTTAAGCAATGGAGTAGGTTATGCCAAACGAAGAACTTCACTCCCCCGGTTATGAAATTCCCCCAGAAATGCAAAACCAGGTCACGGTGACCACCCTGGACCGTATATATAACTGGAGCCGCAAGAATTCTCTGTGGCCTATGATGTTCGGTTTGGCCTGTTGTGCCATTGAGATGATTGCTACAGCAGCCAGCCGATTTGATTTCTCTCGTTTCGGGATGGAAGTAATGCGTCCCAGTCCGCGTCAAGCAGATGTGATGATTGTCTCTGGTACGGTAACCAAGAAGATGGTGCCGCAAATTGTGCGCTTGTACAATCAGATGCCTGAACCGAAGTACGTAGTTGCCATGGGGGCGTGTGCTTCCGGTGGGGGACCTTTCAAAGAAGGTTACAATGTGGTGTCCGGAATCGATAAATTTATTCCGGTAGATGTGTATATTCCCGGGTGTCCGCCTACTCCCCAAGCCCTGCTCAATGGGCTGATTATGTTGCAGAAGAAGGTAGAACGAGAGTCCTTGCGTACCGTACGCTGGTATTCTCGAGAACCTGCCAAACCTATTCCTGTGCCTGTTTTGGGCCCGGATTTGATGGATCCTCGGCGTTATGAGGAAATCCGCTCCTACACGCTGAGCAAACTGAGCCTGCAAACGGCTGAAGAGCAAACGGAGGCGTAACCATGTCTGACTCGCCTGTTGTAGGAATGCAAACTAATCTGATCGAATATTTCCCGGACTGGCTCCAAAAGGATGAGCGGCCCGGTTATGAAGGGTATATTGTGCCCGCTGAACATCTCCTTGAGTTTGCCCAAGCCCTTCGGGACCGTTTTGGATATGATTTGCTCTCCAGTGTGACGGGGGTGGATTATTTACCCGAAGGAAAGATGGAGGTGGTGTATCATGCTTTGCAGACTACCGGCGGTCCCCTATTAAATTTCAAAGTCCAGGTGAGTCGTGAGAACCCTGTAGTACCTTCGGTTGTCTCCATCTGGCCCGGGGCAGATTTTCAAGAGCGAGAAGCCTGGGACCTGCTCGGAATTCGCTTTGAAGGACATCCCGATTTGAGACGTATTCTCATGTGGGAGGGTTTCGCAGGACATCCGCTGCGAAAAGACTGGAAAGAGCCCTATTTTGAAGAGGAAGCCAAACCGTTCAAGAGCCGCTGGCCCGATGGGCATGTTCAAAGGGCAGAAGATCGACATCCTTTGCACGATAATGTGGATTACCCGGCAGGCTTTGATCCAGAACAGTGGACTCCCGAGTCCGCCGATGAACTTCTCTATAAGTCTTTCCAGTCTGTTGTAGAGGGGGCAAATTCGGAGTTACACACAGACCGTATGATTGTGAATCTGGGTCCACAACATCCCTCCACGCATGGGGTGTTTCGCATGGTGGTTGTGTTAGATGGGGAAACAATTGTGGACCTGAAGCCTGTGTTTGGATACCTCCATCGTAACCACGAAAAAATTGGCGAGCGCTGTACATGGTTGCAGATTATGCCATTTACCGATCGCCTGGATTACATTTCCTCGATGAGCAATAACTTCGGGTACGCTCTGGCGGTCGAGCGGCTGATGGGGATTAAGCCACCAGAACGGGCAGAATACATTCGTGTCATGATGGCTGAGTTAACCAGAATTGTAAGTCATCTGGTTTCAATTGGTTTCCTTTTGAATGATTTAGGGGCTTATTTCACACCGGTTTTGTATGCTCTGGAAGAACGCGAACTGATTCTGGATATTTTTGAAGCCGTTTCCGGCTCCCGGATGATGTGCAACTACTTCCGATTTGGAGGGGTAGCACGCGACCTCCCTGAGGGCGTACTGGAGAAGGTGAAAGACTTGGTCTTTGAGCGCCTTCCCCGAAAAATTGATGAACTGGATCGTTACCTAACTCGCAACGAAATTGTGCGGGTTCGCACGGAGGGTGTTGGGGTCTTGACTGCCGAACAAGCCATTGCACTATCTGCAACCGGTCCGGTACTCCGTGCGTCTGGTGTCCCTTATGACATTCGCCGGGCAGATCCTTATAGCATTTACGATCGTTTTGAGTTTGATGTGGCTGTTCGTTATCACGGCGACGTGTATGATCGGTATCTTCTTCGTCTGGATGAGATTCGTCAGAGTATTCGCATTCTCAAACAGGTCTTGAAAGATCTTCCTGAGGGTCCTGTGCAGGTGGGTAAGCCTCAATGGCAGGTGCGTGTGCCAGCGGGTGAGTCCTACGGCAGAGTGGAAGGTCCAAAAGGGGAATTGGGCTACTATATTGTCTCGAACGGAAAACCCAATCCGTGGCGTTACCATGTTCGAGCACCCTCTTTCATCAATCTGACCAGTCTGGCACAAATGGCGCGTGGTGGCAAAGTTGCCGATGTTGTGGTCATTTTGGGCTCAATTGATATCGTGCTGGGAGAAGTGGATCGCTAGGAGGATGAATTATGAACGGATTGGGGATCATTCGAGGGCTTTGGGTAACTTTTAAGCATTTCATCCTCACCTACATTGAGGATATTCGGGCTGGAAAAAAGCGTTACTATACTCAGGAAGGTATTCTGGCGCGCACCCGAAGCGATGTGCGTGGGGCGTTTACCATTCAGTATCCGGAAGAAAAATATCCTGTTCCTGAAGAGTTTCGGTATATTCCCTTCCTTGTTTACGAGGAAGGAGAAAACAGGGAAAAGAATTATCGTTGCACCTCCTGTGGTATTTGCGCTAAAGTTTGTCCTCCTCAATGTATCTGGATTGTACGTACTACTGATCCCAACACGGGAAAGCCTATCCCTGCCCCTGCTGAGTTCTATATTGATGTGGATATCTGCATGAATTGTGGCTTGTGTGCGGAGTACTGTCCATTTGACGCCATCAAAATGGACCATGATTATGAAATTGCCTCCTACAACCGGTTTGCTGACCATATTTTCAACAAAGAAAGATTGGGTAAACCTCTGAGTTACTACGCACAGATTCGTCCGCAAAACTTCGCTCGTGAGGAAGCCGCTCGAAAAGCAGAATTGGAAGCAAAAGCGGCTCGAAAACCCGCCGCGACGTGATACAATTTCAGGAAGTCAAGGCAGGTGAAGGATGTATAATCCCGATACAGATTTGCTTTTTCCTTTGAGGGTTGTTCCACAACTTCGTTCGTTACGAGGTCCGGAATGGGCAAATCTGATTGACGAAGTTCTCTCCGAAAAAGCAGGTTTGGCAGAAAAATCCGCTTTTGTTCTGCTAATGGTCAAGTTGAGTGGCTGCAATACCTGTAATTCCGACTCATTCAGAGCAATGCGCGGATGTACTGCCTGTGCACGTCAAGTCGTGCGCAGATTCCGTGGAAGTGATATGGAACTGCTCCAACAATATCGGGCTTTGGTATCTGAAGTTCAGCAGTTTATAAGTATTCAATTTTCTGGTGGGTTGAATTCCCCCTCACAATCATTAGGAGATACGAATGGCTAGCGCAGTAACGAAAGAAGCAGTTTTACAGGCACTCAGTCATGTTCAGGAACCAGAATTGCATAAGGACCTGGTTACACTTGGTATGGTCCGGGATGTGGAAATTGAGGCTGGTAAGGTCCGTTTTAGAATTGTGTTGACTACTCCAGCCTGTCCTCTAAAATCACGCATTGAAAACGAAGCCAGAAGCGCAGTGTTATCGCTCTCCGGAGTCCAGGAGGTAGAGGTTATTCTGGATGCTCAGGTTCCCTCGGATGGACGAAACCGTGGTGTGCTTTCGTTGCCCGTTCGTAATGTTGTGGCTGTTGCTTCAGGAAAGGGCGGGGTGGGAAAGAGTACCGTCGCGGTGAACCTTGCCGTTAGCCTGGCGCAGTCTGGAGCGAGGGTGGGTTTGCTGGATGCTGACATTTACGGACCGAATATTCCGACCATGATGGGAGTTCAACGCCTGCCCCCCCAAAATGGTCAAAAATTGATCCCTGCCGAGGCTTATGGAGTCCAGGTGATGTCCATTGGGTTCTTGGTGAAGCCTGGACAGCCCTTGATCTGGCGAGGTCCAATGCTTCATTCCGCTATTCGACAATTTTTGGCAGATGTGGCTTGGAATGAGTTAGATTACATGATTGTGGATCTTCCCCCGGGTACAGGAGATGCGCAACTGAGCCTTGCACAATCCGTTCCTTTGAGCGGTGGTGTCATTGTGACTTTACCCCAGCGGGTTTCTCAAGAAGACGCCATGCGAGGGTTGCAAATGTTCCGGGAATTAAACGTGCCTGTCTTGGGGGTAATTGAAAACATGAGTTACCTGGAACTTCCCGATGGTACCAGAATGGATATCTTTGGTACAGGTGGGGGTGAAGACCTGGCTCAAGCCGCAGAAGTGCCCTTTTTAGGGGCTATCCCAATTGATCCAGGCGTTCGGGTAGGCGGAGATCAGGGAGTCCCGGTAGTCATCTCGGCACCACAATCTGCGCCGGCTCGTGCATTGACTGCAATTGCCCAAAAAATTGCTGCCAGTCTGAGTGTGGCGGCTTTATCCGCACCCGGAACTCTTTCTATCAATGTGATTGAATGAGCATGAATGGTATGCTTCCGGTTCTGGTAGGGGTACGGTTTTCAAAAGTAGGAAAAATCTATCATTTTGATGCCACCCTGGTTCCTGATGTGGAAATTGGGGACTCGGTTGTCGTTGAAACAGCCAGAGGATTACAAATTGGCACAGTCGCACAAATTTTTCCCACACCTGAGGAGATCCCAGAGGGACTTAAGAGAGTTGAACGAAAGGCAACCCCCCAGGATTTGCTGATACGCCAGGAATGGCAGGCAAAAGAAGCCGAAGTTGTCTCAGTATGTAAGGCAAGAGCCCGTGAATTGGGGCTTTCGGGTGTAAAAATTGTTGCGGCGGAGTACAGTTTTGACGGCACAAAACTGGCGATTCTCTTCAGCACCGAAACCGATGAACGGGTTGACTTAAAATCTCTTCGCCAGGATATGCAAAGGCAGTACGCACCGGCTCAGGTAGAACTGCGCCAAATTGGTCCTCGGGATGTAGCCAAACTGCTGGGCGGCATGGGAGCCTGTGGGTTGGAGTCTCGTTGCTGCTCTCAGTTTTTGTGTGAATTCAGTTCTATTTCCATCCGCATGGCAAAGGAGCAGGGTATCTCTCTGACCCCTTCTGAAATCACGGGAATGTGCGGAAGGCTCCGGTGTTGTTTAATTTATGAGTTTCAGCAATATGCTGAGGCTCGCGCACGTCTTCCCAAGCGTAATAAAAGGGTGGTCACTCCGGATGGAGAAGGCAAGGTGGTGGATGTCGTGCCTCTCAAAGGTGCAGTCATTGTCGAACTGTCAGACGGTGTCCGACGGGAGTACCCCGGTGAAAAAATCTCGCTGGTAGGAGAGCCTTTACCTGCTACCCCCGTGGTTGAGACAGAGGTAGAGGAAGAATCTGAACCTGAAGAACCAGAGGAAGAAAGCCAGGAGATTGGCTGGGAAGAAATGCTTTTGGGGGAAAAACCTGAAGCGGAACCATCTTCTCAGAAAACTCAATCTGGTCAACAGCAGAGTTCCCCGGTATCCAATCGCCGGAGTGGTAAGTTCCGCAGGAAACCCAAAAGGAAACCGAAGCAATAAACTTAGATGGAGTTGAAAGTAATCATGGAGTCTCTACGTCAAGATGCCCAAAATCTGGCTTCGTATTTGATCGAAGTTCGTCGAGATATTCATCGAAATCCAGAATTGGGATTTCAAGAGGTACGTACTGCCAGCCTGGTTGCCAGAACTCTTACCGATTTGGGGATGGAGGTTTCTACAGGAATTGCCAGGACGGGTGTGGTTGCATTGCTGGACTCGGGTAAACCAGGTCCTACCATTTTGGTCCGATTTGATATGGATGCGCTCCCCATCCAGGAACAAAATAGCCACGAGTACGTTTCTCAGATTCCCGGTGTGATGCATGCTTGTGGACATGATGCTCATGTAGCGATTGGTTTAGGGGTGGCTAAATTATTAGCCGCATATCGGGAAAATCTCCGTGGGCGGGTGAAGTTTATGTTCCAGCCAGCGGAGGAAGGTTTGGGGGGTGCCAAACAAATGATTCGCGAAGGGGTATTGGAACAACCGCGTCCTGATTATGCGCTGGCAATGCATGTCTGGAATGAAAAACCGGTCGGTTGGGTGGGGGTTAAGCCTGGTGCATTGATGGCGGGGGCAGATAGTTTCCGCATTCTCATTGAAGGGAAAGGTGGACACGGTGCAATTCCCCACCAAACCGCCGATCCTATCTATGCCATGGCTCAAATCATTACGGCAATTCAATCCATTGTTTCACGAAATGTTTCGCCTTTGGAGACGGCTGTCGTTTCGGTAGGCAGCGTAAAGGCTGGAGATGCTCACAATATCATTCCTCAAACGGGGGAGATTTTGGGTACCATTCGCACCTATTCTGAGCCTGTACGTGACCTGGTCTTAAATCGGTTGCAAGTCCTCGTTGAAGGTATTGCGCAGGCTTTGGGGTGTCGAGCAACTATTAAGATTAATGATGTAACCCCGGCAGTGGTCAATGATGAAATGGTAGCGAAAATCGTGCAAAACGCGGTAGCCAGGATGATGCCCGAGATGGTCAATGATACATCCTGCCAGACAATGGCTTCAGAAGATATGGCATACGTATTGCGGGAGATTCCAGGATGTTATTTCTTTGTGGGGTCAGCGAATTCAGACAAGGGATTGTCTTTCCCTCATCACCATCCTCGCTTTGACATTGACGAAGAAGTACTCTGGCGTTCGGTTGCTGTGATGTCTGCTGCGGTGATGGAATTGGCATGGAGCAAATGAAATTTTCTCTTGATCATGTGCTTGCTCAATTACCTCGTCCGCCTCGTCGAGTAGTATCTCTGGTTCCTTCGTACACCGAAAGCCTGTTTGAATTGGGATTTGGCTCTTCGGTAGTTGGAATTACGGATTACTGCATACATCCTTCCAACGCGTTGAAAAATATTCCCCGGGTCGGAGGACCTAAAAATGCTCGCCTGGAGTCCATCCTTTCTCTGGAACCTGAACTTGTGCTGGCAAATCCTGAGGAAAATCCTGCTGATTTGGTCTTCGCTTTATTCGAAAAGGGTATTCCAGTGTGGGTGAGTTTCCCGCAAACGGTTCAGGACGCTATTCAATTCCTGTGGGGGCTGGTAGATTTGTATCGGGATAAGCAGGCGGCGTTAAAAGTGCGGGTCCTCGAACAAAGTTGGGAATTTGCCCGTCAGGTTTCAGAGTCTCTTCCACGGTTTCGATATTTCTGCCCGGTCTGGGAAGAAACTCTGACAGGGCAGATCCGGTGGATTACCTTCAACGATCAGACCTATCCGGCTGATTTGCTCTCCCTGTTTGGAGGAGAAAATATTTTTGGCGCAAAGCAAAAAGAAAAACCTTCTGGGGAAGGGCAGGATTTGGACCTGCGTTATCCCGTTGTTACCCCTGACGAGGTCTGTAGCGGTGATCCTGAAGTGATTTTGCTTCCAGACGAACCTTTTTCGTTTGAATCTTCTGCAGTAGAACGCTTTATAAAATTATTTCAGAATACTCCAGCGGTGAAAAAAAACCGCATTTGGCTGATTCCGGGCGATACCCTTTTCTGGTATGGGGTGCGTCTGGGAAAAGCCCTTTCCGATTTTCCTGAAGTCTTTTCTTCCCTCTACTCAATGGAATAACATAAAAAAGTCCAATGTTTTTGTGATTAAAGTCGTTGACGGTGCTCTTGTTTTGTGATACGCTTTAATCAGATTAATCTGATTAATAAGAGCAATCTATGGCTTCACCGGAGCACCAAAATTTGTCTTTTCTCAGCCCTTTCCTGCAGTACCTTGCTGAAGTTGGTAAAAAAGGGGATTCCCTTCCACCTTTGACAACGATTAGCGAGCATCTGGGGATCAGCCTTGCTTCTTTGCGAGAACAACTGGAAGTGGCTAGAGCACTGGGATTGGTAGAGGTTCGTCCCAGGGTGGGGGTACGAGTTCTTCCATACTCTCTGAAACCAGCCTTGCTTCAAAGTGCAGGGTTCGCCATTCAAATGGATGAGACTCACTTTGCTCAATTTTCGGACTTGCGAAAACAGGTGGAGGCAGGCTTCTGGTACCAGGGGGTCCTGAGTATGAGTCCTGCCGACCGCCATTCTCTACTTTCTCTGGTAGAAAGAGCAGAAGAAAAATTACGCAGGAATCCCCCTCAACTTCCTCACGAAGAGCATCGCGAACTGCACTTAAGCATGTATCGCAAACTTAACAATCCATTTGTGTTGGGTATTTTGGAAGCCTACTGGGACTTGTACGAAGCGATTGGTTTGGCTTATTACACCGATATGAACTATCTATGCAGGGTGTGGGATTATCATCGCCGTATGGTAGAAGCCATTCTCAATGAGAATCTCGATCTCGGTTTCCAATTATTGATGGAACATGCAGGATTGCTTACCCAGCGTCAGCATCCTGATATTGCTCCTCGATTTGAATGAAAGCAGAAAAGGAGAATTTATGCCACTCACAGAACAACTTGAAACGGTTTCCTCTCCTCAGGTCAATCCGGAAGTGATTAATGATTTTGCTATCACCTTCTGTACGGTGAATGGTTCCGGAAGTGCCACAGCCAATCTCACGGTGATGCGTGCCCTGTTCAAGATGGGAATTCCGGTCTCGGGTAAGAATATTTTCCCGTCGAATATTCAGGGGTTGCCCACCTGGTACACTATTCGGGTTAGCAAAGATGGGTATGTCGGACGGGTTGAGAAGGACAACATTATTGTGGCTATGAATCCCGCCACGTTTGTGAAGGACTTGGAATTTCTGGTCCCTGGTGGTGTGGTTCTCTACAATGAAGACATCAAAACCCCTCCCAATCGAGACGATCTCATTTATTACCCTATGCCTGTCAAACAATTAATTAAGACGGTGGAAATCCCTTCCCAGTTGCGTGATTTTGTCTCTAACATGGTATATGTCGGGATTCTCTCTTATTTGCTGGATATAGACCTGAACGCGGTGCATGCTGCACTGGAGTTTCACTTCAAGGGCAAAAAGACACCGATAGAGAGCAACATGGCGGTTATTCAAAACGCCTATCAATGGGCAAAAGAAAACCTCCAGAAGAAAGATCCTTACAAAGTTGCTCCAATGGATAAGACGAAGGGAAAACTCCTTGCAGACGGCAATACAGCGGCGGCATTGGGGAGTATTTATGGAGGAGTACAGTTTGTTTCCTGGTATCCCATCACTCCAGCATCTTCTCTTCCAGAGGCATTGATTGAATACCTTCCCAAACTGCGCACCGACCCGGAAACCGGCAAACAAAATTACGTGGTTGTACAGGCAGAAGATGAGATTGCTGCTATTGGCATGCTGGTAGGCGCTGGCTGGGCTGGCTTACGTGCCATGACGGCAACCGCTGGCCCCGGTTTGAGCCTGATGAGCGAATATATGGGGCTGGCGTATTTTGCCGAGGTTCCACTGGTCGTCTGGGATGTTCAGCGAGTGGGACCGAGCACCGGTTTACCCACCCGCACTGCTCAGGGAGATATTACGGAAGTCTATTTTATGAGCCATGGTGACACTCAATACATCCAGCTATTCCCAGGAAACATCAATGAGTGTTTCGAGTTCGGCTGGAGAGCGTTCGACATTGCCGAGCGCCTGCAAATGCCTGTAGTGGTGATGAGTGACCTTGATCTTGGAATGAACAACTGGATGTGCGACCCATTTGAGTATCCCCAGACTCCAATGGACCGGGGGAAGGTTTTGTGGGAAAAAGACCTCGAAGCAATTCTTCAGAAGAATGAGGGGAAGTGGGGAAGGTACCTGGACGTAGATGGTGACGGCATCCCTTACCGTACTCTTCCCGGGAATCTGCATCCCAAGAGCGCCTATTTTGCTCGCGGTACCGGACACGATGAATTTGCCGGTTACTCCGAAGATCCAGAAGTTTGGGAGCGCGTTCTTAATCGGCTGGCAAAGAAGTGGGAAACGGCGAAACAATATATTCCAGAGAACGTGCTTTATCCCAGAGATGGTGCGGAGATTGGCATCATCGCGGTGGGGTCAACCGAACCAGCCATTTTAGAGGCGCTGGACTTGCTGGAACAGGAAGGAATTAAGGCAGATTATCTCCGCATCCGGGCTTTCCCTCTCAAAGAGGACGTACAAAAATTTATCGAGTCTCACCAGCGAATCTATGTTGTGGAAATCAATCGAGATGGACAATTACGACAGATTTTGATGATCAATTACCCTCAGAATGCCGGGAAACTCATTCAAGTTTCCAGGATTAACGGTTTGCCCTTAAGTGCGCGCTGGATCCGAGATGAGATTTTGGCACAGGAAAGGAAATAACCATGGCAGATATTCAGGCTCTTAATGCAATCGGCCTTTCGCGAACAGATTATCGCGGTTTACCCTCAACTTTATGCCAGGGCTGTGGACATAATGCAGTCTCCAATCAGATTATTCAAGCCATGTACGAAATGAATATCCAGCCCGAGAAAATTGTCAAATTTTCAGGGATTGGATGCTCGAGTAAAAGCCCGGCTTATTTCCTGGGGCGTTCTTTTGCGTTCAACGGTGTGCATGGGCGCATGCCCTCTCTGGCTACGGGTGCCTTGTTTGCCGATACTTCTCTGTACGGCATGGGGGTGAGTGGGGATGGTGACACTGCCAGCATTGGCATGGGGCAGTTCAAGCACGTCATTCGCCGCAATTTGCCCATGGTATATATCGTTGAGAATAACGGGGTTTACGGGTTGACCAAAGGGCAATTTTCTGCCACAGCAGAAAAGGGATTAACCCTGAAACATGAGGGCACGAATTTGTTCCTGCCTGTAGATATTTGTCTGGAAGCCCTGGCATCTAATGCGACCTTTGTGGCGCGTGGGTTTGCCGGAGACCCCAAGCAACTCAAAGAACTGTTGAAAGCGGCGATTAAACATCGCGGTACAGCCGTGCTGGATATCATCAGCCCTTGTGTCACTTTCAATAATAAGGACGATACAATCCACTCTTATGCTTTTGGCAAAGAGCGCGAAGTCCGTTTGCACGATTTGATTTTTGTGCCTGCTCGGGATCAGTTGACCATAGAGGATTTTGAAGAAGGTACTGTGCGGGATGTAGAACTCTATGATGGTTCGGTGATTACCCTGCGGAAGCTGGAAAGGGATTACGATCCAACCAGTCGAAGCGAGGCTTTCCGTATTTTGGAAGAGGCTCGCGAACGGCGTGAATTAATCACCGGCTTAATTTATGTTGAGCCGGACGCCCCTTCAATTTTTGACCTTTACGAGTTGCCTGAAAAGCCCTTAAACCGGATGACGGAGGGAGAATTACGTCCCGCATCCCAAACGCTCAACCAAGTCCATTCATGGCTTTTCAGTAATCTCTAATAGAATGCTCTGTTGCAAAGATAGGTTAGGAAGAGATACACCTAGCGGTGTATGTTGTAGACCAGTCCTTTGATAATCGGTTCTCGGTTTTGCAGGCTGCGTTTCCGCGAGCGGATGGCTTGCCCGAATTTGCGCTTGATGACCGAATTCACGGTTTCGGTCTTCCAGCGTTGACCATAGAGACCATCCAGGCGAGCCGCAGAGACAAGCTCGCTTCTTGCTCGTCGTTCAGGGGCCAGCAAATTTCCACCTCGCCGAACGGGTGGAATCAAGTCTTGAGGCCGGACAGTCCGACCATCGAACCCTGAATCGGCCAGCAAGACCCAAGCCCGACGTTTGGCAAACCGCCTGGCTTTGCGGCGCAGATAGCCCAGATAAGGGGCATCGCTACCTGGACCCCAGCCGGATTGCATCGCAAGGATGAATTGCGAGACAATTCCAACGGCATAAACGCCCTTCGCCCAGTGGCGATAGGCTTTTCCCGAACGGCTTTGGTAGTAAGAACTGGCCGGGCCGGGTGAGAAGCCGGTACTATCGGCAGCCACCCCTTCTTCTTCAGGCCGTCCGATTTCCTCGAGCAAGGTCTCGTTCATGCGCATCCAATCCGCTTTGCGTATCTTGGCGTAGGTACGTTGCAGGGTCGTATGATCGGGAACACGCGGTAATTCCAGCTCCTTACCAACCGCATCGCTTGCCAGCAGCCATTCTTCCATGTCGCGATAGCTGAGATTCAGGTAGAACATCAACAAAACACAGGCCCCCAACTGCGGCAACGTGAAGTGATGGGGACTCTTGGCATGTGAATACATCGGTAATGCTTGTTTGGCAAGCCGGTAGGCGATCCTCGCCACTCGGACGTATCTGCTTTCTCGTGTGGTCATACCGTATGTTTACCACATTTCAACCATGATTGCAACAGAGCACTAATAGAATGTTATTTGGAAAAAAGCCGTGCGAAGTCTCCGTTTCGCACGGCTTTTTTCATGGTTGGTTACCCCGTCGAATGGGGCGATTGGGATCACGAATCCACTCACTCCACGAACCAGCGTACAATTTGCCCATTCCCAAGCCAGCGATGGACATCGCCAGCAGGTGATGGCAGGAAGTCACACCAGAACCACAATATACGATTGTATGGTCAGGAGAAGTTTCTCCAAGAAGTTCCAAAAATTGTTGCCGTAAGGTATCGGGAGGAAGAAAGGTGCTATCAGGTGCCAGATTAAAGCCGTGGAAACGATTGAGAGCACCGGGAATATGCCCGGCTACAGGATCAATAGGCTCTTCTTCTCCGCTGTATCGTTGGGGTGCTCGGGCATCAATAATTTTCCATTGATTGTTCCCAAGGATCGAAGCCATCTCTTCCGTGGAAATGAGCCAATCATTTTTTGGCGTAAGCCATGGAGTACCCTTGGATGGGGCAGGAATTTCGGTAGAGGTTTTTCTTCTTTCGCGTATCCATTTCTCCCATCCTCCATCCAACACACAGGCCCTTTCATGCCCCCAATACCGAAGCATCCACCACAAACGTGCGGCAAATGCTCCCCCATTTTGATCATAGGCTACTACAAGTGAATTGGGGGTAACTCCCCAGGCAGAGAGTAGTCTGACAAAGGCTTCGGTTTCTGGAAGAGGATGCCTGCCCGTTTGTGGGGTGCGAACTCCACTTAAATCTTCATCGAGGTGGGCGTAGTATGCTCCGGGAATATGGGAGTGCCGGTATTGTTCTCTGCCCCATTCTGTTTGAAACAGATCAAACCGGCAGTCCACAATGACCACTTCGGGATTGCCCAAAATTTGATCGAGTTCTTCCGTTTGGATAAGGTCTCGGATGCTTTTCATGCCTTTTTATCGTTACCAGAATAGGTGTAGGTTTCTCCAAGGGTGTGGAGTAGGCAGAAATTGGGTTGTCTCATTGCTCCAACAGGTAAGCCTGAAATGAGTACAATTTGTTCGCCTTTAGAAAATCCCAATTTCCCCAAAAGCATTTCTTCAACAATCTGAATCATGCTTTCTACTGAGTTAGCAAACGGTACAAGATGGGCGCTAACCCCCCAAAACAGTCCCAGTTTTTGAAGGGTTTCCTGAACCGGGGTGAATGCAAGGATGGGAACAGCGGGGCGGGATTTTGAGGTGTATAAAGCCGTTCGACCGGTCTCGGTAAAAACGACAATGGCTCTCACATCTCGGTCGTGAGCGAGTTCTCGTGCTGCCCAGGTAATCGACAGCGCGTCGCTTTGGACGGCTTCTCGGGGTAAATCCTTGTAATGTCCCCACATGGTGTAATTCATTTCAGCATCAGTGACGATAGATGCCATGGTTCGAATCACTTCAACAGGATATTTCCCTGCAGCGGTTTCAGCAGAAAGCATGACGGCATCTGTGCCATCAAAAACCGCGTTTGCCACGTCCGATGCCTCAGCGCGGGTGGGGCGGGGATTTTGAATCATGGTTTCCAGCATTTGAGTGGCCGTAATGACAATCTTGGCGTGACGATTCGCTAGGTAGATAATCTCTTTCTGGAGGGTTGGTACCTCCGCCAGAGACATTTCCACTCCTAAATCGCCCCGTGCTACCATGACACCATCGGCTTCATGAACGATTTCGTGTAAATTTTGGATGGCTTCGGGAAGTTCAATTTTGGCAATTACCAGAGGCACAGAGCACTTTTCGGGACACCAGGATTCAATGGCTCTCTTGACGGTGCGAATGTCTTCGGCTGTTCGCACAAACGACATCGCCACAGCATCTACACCATGTTCCAGTCCAAACATTAAGTCGGCTTGGTCTTTTTCCGTGAATCCTTCTATTCCCAGGTTGGCTTCGGGCAGATTCACCCCTTTCTGTGAACGAAGTTTTCCCCCGTTGATCACTTCGCTGATAATGTAATCAGGGGTGACCTCTTTGACCCTGAGTTCCAGATTCCCATCATCCATCAACACACGGCTGCCTTCATGAACGCTTGCTTCCAAATTAGGCACATCCATGGGAAGGATTTTGGCAGAATGAGGAACTTCCGGGAGTTCTTTTTTTGAAGTGAGTACAATCAATTCACCGGGATAAAGATCAACCCCATTCTCGGGTAAAACGCCAACTCTCAACTTGGGTCCCTGAAGGTCTTGTAAAATGGTAATTTCTTTTCCCAGTTCTTTGGAAATTTGTCGAACAGTTTGAATGCGTTGAGCGTGTTGTTCATGGGTGCCATGAGAGAAGTTCAAGCGAGCAACATCCATTCCGGCTTCTGCCATGGCACGAATGGTCTCAGCATTTTCACAGGCAGGGCCCAGGGTGGCGATAATTTTGACGCGCCTTTTCAAATTTTCCTCCCGTTTTTTCCAAAATTATACCGCCGCTCCAGTTTCGGAGCGGCGGTGATTTTTACAGACTGGTGAGAACTTCTCGGATTTTGGGGAGTGCCCAGTCAATGGTTGCTCGGTCAATGATGAGTGGCGGTGCAAAGCGAATCACATGCATATGGGTTTCTTTAGCCAGGATTCCCTGTTCCTTCAAAGCTTCGCAGAATCGACGGGCGCCGCCGGCTTCAGGCTTTAACTCAACGCCGATGAGCAAGCCTTTTCCGCGCACTTCTTTAATGTGTTTGCTGGGAATTTCTGCCAGTTGTTCAATGAAGTATTCACCCTGTACCGCGGCATTCTCAATTAAGTTCTCTTCCTGAAGCACTCGAATGGCAGCACGGGCAATGGCAGCGGCAAGCGGGTTGCCACCGAATGTAGAGCCATGTTCACCGGGTTGGAATAAACCCATAAGTGGTTCATCTGCCAGTACGGCAGAAACGGGATAGAACCCTCCTGAGAGAGCTTTGCCAATCACTACCATATCCGGGCGAACATTTTCATGATGGCTGGCAAAGAGTTTCCCTGTGCGTCCCAGTCCGGTTTGGATTTCATCGGCGATGAAAAGCACTTGATTTCTCTGGCAAATCTCTGCTACCTTTTTCAGATATCCAGCCGGCGGGATGATGACCCCGGCTTCTCCCTGGATGGGTTCCAAAAGCACTGCTGCCGTATTCGGGGTAATTGCTTTTTCCAGTGCATCAGCATCGCCATAAGGCACAACTACAAAACCCGGTGTAAAGGGCCCAAAGGGCTCTTTATATGCAGGTTCAGTAGAGAAGGAAATGATGGTGGTTGTACGACCATGGAAGTTCCCGCTGGCCACGATGATTTCAGCCTCATATTTGGGAACTTTCTTGACTTCGTATGCCCATTTGCGTGCCAGTTTAACCGCTGTCTCTACCGCCTCTGCCCCACTGTTCATGGGGAGCGACATGTCGTAACCAGTCAGTTCTGAGAGTTCTTTGTACAGGAGAGGTAACTGGTCATTGCGGAATGCCCTTGAGGTTAATGTGACCCGCGATGCCTGTTCAATCATCGCCTGCAGAATTTTGGGGTGCACATGTCCCTGGTTGAGAGCAGAATAAGCCGAAAGGCAATCCAAGTATTGATTCCCCTCTACATCATACACCCAGACCCCCTGGGCTCGCTCGATAACTACATCCAAAGGATGGTAGTTATGGGCACCGTGTTTTTCTTCCAGTTCAATGAAGTATTCAGATTTCATAAAATCCCTTCGTGATTACCCTGCCTGAAATAGTCGAACCAGAATGGCTTTTTGCGCATGGAGACGATTGTGTGCCTGGGGGAAGATGGCAGAATGCGGCCCGTCAGCAACGGCATCGGTGATTTCCTGACCGCGATGTGCTGGCAGACAATGCATGACAATGCAGTCTTTGTCTGCTTCGCTGACCAGTTGTTCGTTCACCTGATAGGGCGGGAAGACCTTCTCCCGTTCTTTGGCTTCGGCTTCCTGTCCCATGCTTGTCCAGGTGTCAGTGTAGATAACCTGAGCATCTCTGACGGCTTCGTGTGGGTCACGCGTGAAACGAACCTTAGAACCACTCTTAGACGCAAATTGCAGCCCCAGTTCTACCGCCTGTTTGGGCATGTCATACCCTTCAGGTCCGCTGTGGGTGAAATTGCCGCCAAGTTTAGTCACAATGTGCATTAACGAGACGCACACATTATTTCCATCGCCCACGAAGGTGACGTTAACCCCTTTGAGGGTGCCGAATTTTTCAATGATAGTAAGGGCATCTGCCATGGCTTGGCAGGGATGATCATAATCGCTCAATCCATTGATCACCGGAACGCTTGACCATTTGGCAAGTTCGAGAACGTGCTCATGGGCAAAAACCCGAGCCATAATGGCGTGAACGTAACCTGAAAGTACCCGTGCCACATCTGCAATGGATTCGCGTTGTCCCAAACCAATTTCGTTGGGGGAGAGGTACAGGGCATCTCCACCCAGATGGCGCATAGCCATATCAAAACTTACCCGAGTGCGGAGACTGGGCTTCTGGAAAATCATTCCCAATACTTTCCCTTTGAGAAGGGGAGGATTGCCTCCTGAAAAGTACTCTTTTTTGAGTTGAATTGCCAGATCCAGCATACTTTGAAGTTCTTCGGGGGTGTAATCTTGAATACTGATGAAATCTTTTTTCATAACCACTCCTGTTTCTGAAAGAGTCGTGGAATCTGCTGGTAGTATAACATAAGGAAAAACACCTTTCATCCGTCATTCGAATTCCCTTTGGTGGAATAATGTCACAACCTGGAAATTGGGAAATGATGGACTATTCTCGAAACTATATATGGCGAACCCACCAGAAAAGTTTGTAAGGGCGGTGGTAAAATAATTCAGATTTTTGTTTATGCTAAGTGAGTTCGTTGAAACTTTTACATCAGCCTAATCATCCTTAAGTACGAAGGGCGGGCACAATGGAAACAAAAGAATTTCAGAATAAAGCCTTGAATACTATTCGTTTTCTGTCTGCTGATGGTGTCCAAAAGGCCAATTCAGGGCATCCGGGGTTACCTATGGGAGCGGCGGCAATTGCCTATACCGTTTGGACAAGGCATTTGAGGCACAATCCTGCAAACCCGGGGTGGTTTAACCGTGATCGGTTTATTTTGTCCGGCGGTCATGGATCCATGCTTTTGTACAGTCTCCTCCACTTGACGGGGTATGACTTGCCACTGGAGGAACTTCAGCAGTTTCGTCAGTGGGGAAGTCGTACTCCTGGACATCCGGAATATGGATTAACCCCCGGCGTTGAGACAACCACTGGCCCGCTTGGACAGGGCTTTGCCAATGGGGTGGGTATGGCAATTGCCGAGAAGCATCTGGCGGCTGTGTACAATCGCCCTGGCCATGAAATAATTGATTATTTTATCTATGCTCTGGTGACGGATGGCGATTTAATGGAGGGGGTAGCCGCAGAAGCCGCATCTCTGGCAGGGCACTTGAAGTTAGGAAATTTAATTTATCTGTATGATGACAATCGCATTACCATCGAGGGTTCTACAGATGTCGCTTTTACCGAGGACCGCGCGAAACGGTTTGAGGCGTACGGCTGGCAGGTGTTGTTTGTCGAAGATGGCAACGATGTTGACGCTATCGACTCGGCTATTTCGCTCGCTAAAACCGATCCACGCCCCAGCCTCATTGTGGTGCGCACCCATATTGGCTATGGTTTGCCTACCCGTCAGGATACTGCCAAAGCCCATGGAGAGCCCCCTGGTGAAGAGGAACTTCGTGGCGCAAAGGTGAAGTTGGGTTGGCCTCTCGAACCCTCTTTTTATATCCCTGATGATGTTCTTGCTTTCTTCCGTCAGGCTGTCGAACGAGGGAAACATTGGGAGGAAGAATGGCAAAGGAAATTTGAAGCCTATCGTCAATCCTACCCCGATCTGGCATCTGAATTAGAGCGGCGAATTCTCGGTAAATTACCGGATAACTGGGCTGAAGGATTGCCGGAGTTCCCTGCTGACCCGAAAGGTATGGCTACGCGTGTTGCTTCTGGAAAGGTGCTGAACGCCCTGGCTGCTCGATTGCCAGAATTGATGGGCGGTTCTGCTGATTTAGCCCCCTCCACGATGACCTGGATGAATTCTTCGCCTTCATTCCAGGCAGAATCACCGGAAGGCAGGAATTTGCAGTTTGGGGTTCGCGAACACGGCATGGGTGCGATAGTAAACGGTATGGCTTACAATGGGGCTTTCATTCCTTTTGGCTCGACTTTCCTTGTGTTTGCCGACTATATGCGCGGAGCCATCCGTTTATCGGCATTGTCGCATTTGGGTTCAATTTGGGTATTTACTCATGACAGTATCGGACTGGGTGAGGATGGGCCTACCCATCAACCTGTTGAACATCTGGCAAGTTTACGGGCAATCCCCAATCTGGTTGTGCTCCGTCCGGCGGATGCCAATGAGACCAGGGAGGCCTGGAAAGTGGCTATTGAGCGGCGGCATGCACCCACTGTTCTGGCACTTTCACGTCAGCCAGTACCGACACTGGACCGAACAGAATTAGCCCCTGCAAGTGGAGTGGCTCAAGGGGCTTATGTGTTAGCCGATTTGGGGGATAAGTTGCCTGAAGTGATTCTGATGGCTTCGGGGTCAGAAGTTGCTCTGATTTATGAAGCCGGAAAGGAACTTGCCAGAGAGGGCATTGCTGTTCGTTTGGTCTCCTTCCCCTCCTGGGAGTTGTTTGCTCAACAAGATGTTTCCTATCGTGAAAGCGTCTTACCTTCTCATATCAAGCACCGTATCGCTGTAGAAGCAGGTATTGGTATGGGATGGGAACGCTGGGTTGGCTGTGAGGGGAAGATCATTTCGATCGAGCGCTTCGGCGCATCTGCCCCTTACAAGGTCATTTACCAGCAATTGGGATTGACCGTTGAAAGAATAGTGGAAGAGGCGCAATCCCTTCTGAGGGGAGGATATTAAAATGCGGGTAGCCGTTGCATGTGACCATGGTGGATTTCCATTAAAAGCCACGGTACTTCGTGTGGTTCAGGAAGAAGGGCATGAACCTCTTGACCTGGGGGCCTATGATGCGCAAAGTTCCGATTACCCAGACTATGCCTTAAAAATAGGGGAAGCCATTCTCAGTGGTAAAGCGGATAGGGGGATTCTACTTTGCGGTTCGGGTGTAGGTGCTTGTATTGCCGCTAATAAAATTCAAGGTGTTTATGCAGGGGTTTGCCACGATACCTATTCTGCACACCAGGGTGTGGAACATGATGATATGAATGTGCTTTGCCTCGGTGCCAGGATTGTTGGTGAAGAACTTGCCAAGGAACTCGTTCGGGCATTTCTTCGAGCGAAGTTTTCTCAGGAAGAGCGTCATGTCCGCAGAGTACAGAAGGTGCGTAAAATTGAACAGAAAGGAGCGGTTCAACCGAAAGACGTATGAGCAACCGATTCCAGCAATTAATGCAGGTAGGTCAATCCCTTTGGTATGACAAT
This sequence comes from Anaerolinea thermophila UNI-1, assembly GCF_000199675.1. Taxonomy (GTDB): domain Bacteria; phylum Chloroflexota; class Anaerolineae; order Anaerolineales; family Anaerolineaceae; genus Anaerolinea; species Anaerolinea thermophila. Next base: position 2,035,550 of record NC_014960.1, on the reverse strand, counting down.
ATTCAGCGTTCCCTGATTAAGAACGGAACGCTGAAGCGAATGATTGAAGAAGGTGAAATTCGCGGGATTACCTCGAACCCCACAATTTTCAATCTGGCAATCTCCAAATCACAGGATTATGACTCGGCCATTGCACCAATGGCTTGGGCAGGTTGGAGTGCAGAGCAGATTTTTTATCAACTGGCAGTGGAAGATATTCAATCTGCCGCTGACCTTTTCCTCCCCCTGTATGAAAAAAGTGATCGGGCGGATGGATACGTAAGTCTGGAAGTGAGTCCATACCTTGCCAGAGATGCACAAGCAACGGTGCGAGAAGCCCTTGAACTCTGGAAGCGTGTTGACCGCCCGAATTTGATGATTAAGATCCCGGCTACTCGAGAGGGACTTGAAGCCATTCGGGAAGCGATTGCACAGGGTATCAATGTTAATGTGACCTTGATCTTTTCCCTGGAACGTTACCGTGAGGTCATTGAGGCTTACCTTTCTGGTTTGGAAAAGCGAGTGAATGCAGGTTTACCGGTAGATCGCATTGCCTCTGTGGCTTCTTTCTTCGTTTCCCGGGTGGATACAAAGGTTGACGCTCTTTTAGAGAAGTTAATTGCAGAAGGAAATTTGACTGAGGAAGAAGCCTGCTCCCTGATGGGGAAAACGGCTATTGCTAATGCTAAACTGGCGTACCAGATCTTTAAGGAGACCTTTAACTCCTCCCGGTTTAAGAGATTGGCAGAAAAAGGGGCTCGGGTACAGCGCCCGCTCTGGGCTTCTACCAGCACGAAGAATCCAAGATACCGTGACGTGCTTTACGTTGAAGAACTGATTGGCCCTTTGACGGTTAATACGGTTCCTCCTCAAACTCTGGACGCATTCCGTGATCACGGTAACGTATCATTAACCCTTGAAGAGGGTGTGGAAGAGGCAAAATCTCATCTGGCACACCTGGAGCACCTGGGAATTTCCATGTCGTTGGTCACTGCCCAATTAGAAGAGGAAGGGGTTAAAGCCTTCGCCGATTCTTTCTCTACGTTGTTACAGACGCTAACTCAACGCAAGGAAGAGTTTAACTCCAGTTTAGGTCCACTTGCCCGGGCAGTATCTCAAAGGGTTAAGGTTTTCGAAGAGACACAATTTATAGAACGTTTTCACCGCCATGATCCATTTCTCTGGTCATCGATTCCAGAGGAACAAGAAGAAATTCGCAAGCGAATGGGATGGTTGGAAGCCCCTCAAACCAGTCGGGCTCTTGTTTCTGCAATTGAGCAATTTGCCCAAGAAGTAGTAGAGGCGGGTTTCACCCATGCCGTCTTGCTGGGTATGGGGGGGTCTTCGTTAGCCCCGGAGGTCTTACGTCAGGTGTTTGGAGTGGGCAAGATTGGAGAGCATCCGGCTCTGGACTTGTTGATTCTGGACTCTACCGACCCTGCGCAGGTTCTGGCAGTCGAGTCATGGTCCCCGGTTGAGCGAACGCTTTACATTGTTTCCAGTAAGTCTGGAACGACCATTGAAATCACAGCATTCATGGAGTATTTCTGGAAAAAAGCCGTGGACCGTTTTGGCTCCAAAGCCGGTTCTCATTTTATTGCAATTACCGACCCCGGTACAAAACTGGAAAAGATTGCGAAGGAACGAAATTTCCGCAAAGTGTTTTTAGCCGACCCCACTGTTGGAGGACGGAATTCAGCGCTGACGGCTTTCGGATTGGTGCCGGCTGGTTTGTTGGGAATTAATTTGGAGGAGTTCTTGTCGCGCGCCGAGCAAATTTCCAGAGAATGCCGTCCTCAGATTCCTGCGGGACGCAATCCCGGCTTGGTGCTGGGAGCCATTCTGGGAGAATCCGCACTGGCAGGGCGTGATAAGGTGACTTTGCTCACAGATGCTCTCTGGCAACCTCTGGGGGCGTGGCTGGAACAATTAATCGCTGAAAGCAGTGGCAAGCGTGGCAAGGGCATTGTCCCGGTTGACCTGGAACCACTTTATCCAGCAGATGTGTATGGTGCGGATCGCCTGTTTGTATACTTGCGTTCTACAGGAGAGAAAGATGATTTTGTGAACCAATTGGTTCAAGGTGATCATCCGGTGGTGGTGATAACCACAAACGATCCCATGGATCTTGCGGGAGAGTTTTACCGCTGGGAAGTTGCTACGGCTGTTGCATGTTCGGTCATTGGCGTAAATAGTTTTGATCAGCCCGATGTACAGGACAATAAAGATCGCAGTGTGAAGAAAATTCAAAACTTCCACGAAACGGGAGTACTGGAACAGGAAAAACCTGTATGGGAGAAGCATGGTGTTCAGGTTTTCAGTACATCTCCAATTGATGGGCTGTCTCTTAAGGAAGTGGTGATGCGTTTTCTTCAAAATGCTACTCAGGGGGACTATATTGCCATCAATGCTTATTTGCCCCGCACTCCCGAAATGCAGACGGTTTTAGGAAAATTGCGTACCTGGATTCAGCAATTGACCGGCTTGCCGACGACTCTGGGCTTTGGGCCCCGTTTCTTACATTCAACCGGGCAATTGCACAAAGGTGGGGCAAACAATGGGTTATTTCTCCAGATTACCGCTGACTCTCAAACCGATGTAGAAATTCCGGGCATGAACTTAACTTTTGGGCAATTAGAGCGAGCCCAAGCGTTGGGAGATTACGAGTCACTTGTTGCGCGTGGACGGCGGGTGATCCGAATTCATCTGGGGAAAACACCTCACGAGATTCTGGATTTCTAGATTGATCTACCTGAAATGGAGGCGGAGCCGGTTTACTTACTTGGGCTCCGCCTTAATGTTATCTGTACTTTACACAATCTGTTGTGCCATGGCTAGTGAGCCTAGAATTCCTGCACGGTTGCCTAATCCCGGTGGGACAATATAGTGTTCAATGTCATCTAATAGTGCCCTTGCTTGCACATAGCCATTCAGAATTCCCAGGACTTTCTGACGAATGACTGGGAATAAATGAGAACGTTGCATGACCCCTCCACCCAGAATAATTTTTTGCGGAGAAGTAGTAAGAATCAGGTTACTCACCGCAAGGGCAATATATTCGGCTTCAAGTGACCACGCAGGGTGGTCATCAGGGATTTGATAGCCCGGCATTCCCCAGCGTTTTTCCAGTGCGGGCCCGGAAGCCAACCCTTCAAAACAGTCGCCATGATATGGACAGTTCCCCAGGAAGGGGTCTTTTTTGAGATCGTGGGGAAGACGCATGTGTCCAACTTCAGGATGAACCAGCCCATGAATGGGGTTCCCATTGACCAGAATTCCCCCACCGATTCCTGTCCCAATGGTAATGTAAATAAAATCGCTCAGCCCTTTTGCGGCACCCCATGCGGCTTCTCCAATGGCTGCGCCTACCACGTCATGTTCGAAAGCAATGGGCAGATTCAGGGCTTTTCGAATGGCACCTACAACATTCGTGTTCTTCCAACCTGGTTTTGGAGTTGAGGTAATGAATCCATACGTAGATGAATGGGGATTTAAGTCAATGGGTCCAAAACATGCGATACCAATGCTGCGCAATTGTTCTCTGTATTTTTCTTGTTGTTCTTTGAAGAATGCAATGACTTTTCCCAGCGTTTCTTCCGGTTGGGTCGTGGGAATACGAATTTCTGCCCGAATATCATCGGGACCGCTGCCAACAGCGCAAATGAACTTGGTACCACCTGCTTCAATTCCACCGACGAGTTTTGACATATGCCCTCCCTGATAAACGTCCTTAATAAAATTATAAGCGTAAACCGCGCCTCTTAACCATCCTTAATCCAGTATAATCAACTCATGCTCTGAATCGGTTTATTTTTTATTTTTCAGAGCAAGATTAATTCTTTCATTTCAACCCACGAGGAATTCATATGGACATCTTTGAAAAAACCCATCAGTTTACTGCCGCAAAGGAGGCAATAAAAGAAGGATACTATCCATATTTTATCCCTTTGAACGAAAACGAGGGAACTGAGGTGGTATATAAAGGGCACCGGCTGATCATGTGCGGTTCGAATAATTACCTCGGTTTGACCACCCACCCTAAAGTGCGTGAAGCCGCGATGGAAGCCATCCGAAGGTATGGGACCAGTTGCACAGGTTCGCGGTTCCTCAACGGCACGCTTGAAATGCACGAAGAACTGGAACGTCGCCTTGCGAAGTGGGTAAAGAAAGAAGCGGCTCTGGTGTTTTCTACCGGTATGCAGGCAAATTTGGGTGCGGTTTCGGCAATTGTCGGACGGGGAGATTACGTGATCCTTGATAAGGATGACCATGCCAGCATCGTGGACGGAGCGCGCTTAAGTTTTGGCGAAATTGCCCGCTTCCGCCATAATGATGTGACTCATCTGGAAAAAGTGCTTCAGTCTTTGCCAGAATCAGCCGGAAAACTGGTCGTTGTGGATGGTGTCTTCAGTATGGGGGGAGACCTGGCGCTTTTGAAGGAGATGGTCCCTGTTTGCCAGAAATATGGTGCACGGTTGATGGTTGATGATGCTCATGGTATGGGAGTGATGGGGGGAGGAAGAGGAACTGCGGAAGAACTTGGCGTAACGGCTCAGGTGGACTTGATTATGTCCACTTTCAGCAAATCTTTTGCCTCACTGGGCGGTTTCATCGCCGGAGATGAGGACGTTGTCCATTATATCAAGCATCATGCCCGTTCGTTAATCTTCAGTGCCAGTATCCCTCCGGCAAATGCTGCCGCCGCACTGGCTGCGCTCGAAATTATGGAGCAGGAGCCTGAGCGTGTTCAGCGGGTAATTCATATTGGAAAGAAGATGAAAAAATCCTTTGAGGAGATGGGATATAACACGGGCAATTCACAAACTCCCATTATCCCCATTATTATTGGTGATGATCAGAAAACGTTCTTTTTCTGGAAGGCACTGTTTGAAGCGGGAGTATTTGTCAATCCGGTTATTTCTCCGGCTGTTCCTCCAGGCATGCAGTTATTGCGCACCAGTTACATGGCTACCCATACCGATGAACAATTAGATCAGGTCCTGGAAATTTTCTATCAAATCGGAAAACAAATGGCGATTATATAGAGTGCTAGGGCGGACTCAAAGTGGAGCCCGCCCTGTTTTATCCTCAATTCATTGTATTGACTGATCCTGCTAAAGCCAACTGCTTTATTTCAATCTGTACAGGATGCCGATGGTGTTTGGCCCGCAATGGCTGGCGATGACTGAACCGGCATAAGTCATATGAATTTCTTCAATCGGCGCACGGCTCAACAGTTCTTGTTTGAGGAACTCAGCATCCTCATCGCAGCCTGTGTGGGTGATAAATACTCTCTTCAACCAGACTTGCGGAAGGTCCTTCTCAAAGTCAGCGACCATGCTCATCAATCCTTTTTTTCTTGCACCGCGGGTCTTGGAACGCACGCCGAGGGTGCCATCTTTGCGGACCTCAATAATCGGGCGAATCGAGAGCAGACTGCCCATGAGGTTTTGCAGTGCGGAACATCTTCCACCCTTATACAGATAATCCAGAGTATCAATGATAAAAGATGTGCGTACTTTGGGTACACGTTGAGAGATTTCCTCGGCAATTTGTGCGGCGCTATACCCCGAGTCTCTCAATTCTGCTGCTTCCACGGCAAGCATCCCAATGCCGGTCGAAAGATTCAGGCTGTCGACAATATAGATATCGTCTCTTCCAAGATGCTCTTTGGCAAGGATGGCATTTTTCAATGTTGCCGACAGTTGCGAAGAAATTCCAATGTACACATGGGGACCAGGGGTTTCAAAACGTTTCAGGAAATCTCCAATGGATGCTGCTGAAGTTTTGGGTAATCTCCCTGTTCTGGATACAAAATCAAACAATTGTGGAAGTTGAATTTCCACTCCATCCAGAAAGGTTTTGTCATCCAGAAGAACGTACAGGGGGATGACGGAAAGAGTGTATCTTTCAATGAGCGAAGGGCTTAAATCTGCAGTGCTGTCTGTCCATATGGTAGTCATAATTCCCTCAAAACCAATTGCGTTTTTTGAAGAAGAGTATCATCCCTGAAGCAATCAGGAAAAAAATAACCCACACCATCAAATAACCATAGCGCCAGCCGAGTTCTGGCATATGGATAAAATTCATGCCGTATACCCCCGCGACGAAGGATAACGGCAGGAAAATCGTGGAGACAATTGTCAGTGCTTTCATGATCTCATTAAGGCGAAGAGATGTCGAGTTCAGGTAGATATCCAGAATACCAGTCACAATGTCTCGCAGAGATTCTGACAGGTCCTGAAGTCGTACAAGATGATCGTAAATATCTCTGAAATAAATCTTGCTCTGCTGGTCAATCATGGGAAATTCATCCCTGCTCAGACGATTCATAATTTCTCGTTGCGGGGCGACCAGTCTGCGCATGGACATTAGTGCGTGTTTCATTTCAAGGGTTTTAGAAAGTACATCAGGGGTAGGAGATTGCAAAACCTGATCTTCCAAAAATTCTATTTGTTCATCAATTTCATCCAGTACAGGAAGATAATCATCTACCAAATGATCAAGAATGGCATGGCAAAGAAAATCCGAGCCGCGAGTGATCAGGCGTTCATCTTTCTCAAGATGTTTCCATACGGTTTCAATGGGGGATACGTAACTTTCATGAGTAACGCTCACAACGTAATTTTTCCCAAGGAAGATATCTACCTCAATCGGTTCTGAAATTTCCCAAAATTTTCCTGAGGGAAGTGCGTGCATGACAATGAATAAATAGTCCCTAAACTCATCTATTTTAGAGACCTGATACCCATGACTTGTACAATCTTCGATAGCCAGAGGATGAAAATGAAACAGGTTTCCAAGGATAGTTTGCAGTTCCTCTTCTGTGGGCGCGCTCAGGCAGACCCACAGCAATCCTTCAGGATCCTGCAAGGCCCTGTGAATTTCCTCAATGGAGAGGTTGGTTTGGGGAATGATATGATGGTTAGTATAATATACCGATCGAATCATGGCAGGGCTTCCGCAAGGAGCAATATGGAAGTTATTTTATTCGATTTTCATCTTTTTGTGAAATCACTTCCTCAATGTCTTACAATGGTTTTCTGAAGGTCGGATATTCTTGAGCGACTGATATGGGGTGCCTGTGTAGGGAATTATCTATCACGGCAAAGTGATTTTTCTTGCAGTAATGGTGATTATTGGAGTAACTTATCCAAAAATTTTTGCAATTTATGATGGATGATTTGTTTATGAGAGTTCTGAAAGATTTACAGGAATTTGGCAATTCAATCGGTTGCAGGTACAATCAGAGAAATTTTGGAGAGTTGAGGAAATCATGCAAGAACCAGAAAAAAATCAAATCACTCAAATTCTGTTGCAGGCTTTTCAACCGGAAAAAGCAGGGGGAATCAAGGCCGTTATCCAGGTTGAGTTAAGTGGAATGAATGGTGGAAATTACTACCTGCGGATCGAAAACGGACATCTTGAAGGTGGCGAAGGAAGAGTGGAAAAGCCACATCTTACGTTGGTTTCAGACATGCAAACACTTATGGATATCTTACAAAAGAAAAGCGACCCAATGAATGCATTTTTTCAGGGCCGCTTACAAGTCAAAGGAGATATGGGGCTGGCAATGAAATTAATCCAGGTTTTTAAGAACCCCTGGAGTTAGTAAATCCCCCAATCATCAATCAGCCCTTCTTCCATATAGGAAAAGTCCCACATCTCATCTGCCCGAAAGTCGATATGTGTGGGTATCCCTAAAACTTCTTCCGTTTTCTGACGTGTGGTTTCCAGCATGGCTGGCCCATATGGGCAGAATGGAGTGGTGAGAATCATTTTGATTAAAGCATTGCCATCCTCAATGGTTACATCGCGAACCAACCCTAACTGAATAATATTCAAACCAATTTCCGGATCAACAATCGTGCGTAAGGCTTCAGTAAGCGGTTCAACCAACTCGGGGTGTGTAGAATCAATACCCCATTCCGGACGGTTTTGGTTTTGAGTCTCGGTCATTTGGCTTTCTCCACGATAGATTTTTTGCTGATAATATAACTACAGTGAGGGTCTCCCGACAATACACAGGAAACTTTCTCTGCTGGGGTTGCCAGCATGGTGCTGATCAATTGTTGATCCACCGCGCACACTTCCGGGTGTGATTGACCAATTTGATAGTACGGACAGGTAATTTCCCGAATCACGTACTGGTCACCCTGTTGTTCCCATTCCACTGTGAAGCCTTCCTGAGCCAGCAATTGTTTGACTGCTTCCATTTTTTGTTCGAAAGGCAGAGATTTTACCTTTTCGGCCGCTTCTGCCGCAATATCTTCCGCAATTTGTTCAAACAATCGACTCACCATGGGAGCAGGAAGGGCTTCTTTTAACTGTTCCAGTAAGCGGTTGGTCAGACGCAGATATCGGGATGGAAAGCGTTCCATCCCTTTTTCGGAAAGGGAGTACACCTGGCGAGGCCTGCCCACGCCGTGACGTTCTTCTTCAATTACAATTAACCCTTCTGCCATTAAAGCGTTTAAATGATGCCTTACAGAGATTCCATTAATACCAGCAGCGTCAGCCAATTCCTTGATGGTGGATCTGGGGTGGGTCAATAATGTATGAAGAATTCTATCCCGCGTGCTTTTGATTTGTTCCATAGCCTTCCTGTCCCGCTTTTGTTTTGTAGTATAACTTTTTCTTTGGAATTTGTCAATATATAAGATTTTTATATTAAATATTGACGTACCCGCTTTGCTATGCTATAATGCCATCAGTTCATTGAAAAATCCAGACGGTAAAGGAGTTGAAAGTTATGTCTGAGTTGGTCATCAAAAATTTACATGTAGCCATTGAAGGAAAAGAAATTATTAAAGGGCTGGATCTAACTATTCGTCAGGGTGAAGTTCACGCGATTATGGGTCCAAACGGTACGGGCAAGTCCACACTGGCATACACCCTGATGGGACATCCTGCTTATGAGGTAACCGAAGGGGAAGTCTGGTTCAAAGGACAAAATATCCTGGAACTGGAGCCCGATGAGCGTTCTCGCCTGGGTATTTTCTTGGCTTTTCAATATCCCGTTGCTATTCCAGGGGTAACGGTGGCAAATTTCCTGCGCACTGCTATTAATGCCCGACGTCGTGCAGAAAACCCCGAGGACAAAGGCATTCCCATCCCCGAGTTCCGCAAACTTCTCAAATCCAAAATGGAACTGCTCAAAATGGATCCCGCTTTTGCGGGAAGGTATCTAAATGATGGCTTTTCGGGTGGTGAGAAAAAACGTGCCGAAATTTTGCAAATGGCAATGCTCCAGCCGGAAATCGCCATTCTGGATGAGACCGACTCAGGCTTGGATATTGATGCGCTCCGTATTGTGGCAGAAGGCGTGAACGCTTTGCGCAGCAAGGATTTGGGGGTTCTGGTGATCACCCATTATCAGCGCATCTTAAACTATATTACCCCTGACTTTGTTCACATCATGTTGGGCGGACGAATTGTCGAGTCTGGGGATGCCGACCTTGCTCTTCATCTTGAGGAACATGGATACGATTGGGTACGCGAAAAGTACGAAGCCGTTTCATAGGGTTTTACGGGTATCAGGAGGTTGATATGGCTAACTCCCCGCAGAATGAGTTTTTAGAGGCTCTGGATCAATATCGGTATGGCTTTAGCGATCCTGAGACTTATGTGTTTAAGAGCCGTAAAGGGCTGGATCGCGAGGTGGTAGAGCAGATCTCCCGCATGAAGGGGGAACCTCAATGGATGCTGGAGTTTCGTCTTAAAGCCCTGGATCATTTCCTGAAACGTCCCATGCCAACTTGGGGGGCGGACTTAAGCGACCTGGATTTGAATGATATTTATTACTATGTCAAACCGACGGACAAAGAAGGGCGTTCATGGGATGATGTTCCTGCCACTATCAAGGAAACTTTTACCCGTTTGGGTATTCCGGAGGCGGAGCAGAAATTTCTTGCTGGCGTGGGCGCTCAGTATGAGTCCGAGATGGTGTACCACAGTATTCAGGAACACCTGGAAAAACAAGGGGTGATTTTCCTCAGTATTGAAGATGGTTTGCGAAAACATCCTGATTTGTTCCGCGAGTATTTTGGCACGGTAGTTCCTATTGAGGACAATAAGTTTGCCGCTCTGAACAGCGCGGTATGGTCTGGTGGTTCATTCGTGTATGTTCCTAAAGGCGTAAAGGTAGATTTGCCACTTCAGGCCTATTTCCGTCTAAATGTTGCGAATATCGGTCAGTTTGAACGCACCTTGATCATTGCCGATGAAGGCGCTCAGGTTCACTACGTGGAAGGATGTACTGCTCCTCAATACACTACCGACTCATTCCACAGCGGGGTGATTGAGATTGTGGTGAAACGGGGTGCGCGTGTTCGCTATACAACCATTCAGAACTGGTCGAATAATGTCTATAATCTGGTCACCCAACGCGCTGTGGTATATGGCGATGGTGTGATGGAATGGGTGGATGCCAACCTTGGTTCCAAGGTAACCATGAAGTATCCCTCCTGCTACTTGATGGAACCTGGGGCCCGAGGGGAAATTCTCTCCATTGCCTTTGCGGGCAAAGGACAGCATCAAGATGCCGGGGGAAAGGTCATCCACTTTGCTCCTCATACCAGTAGCAAAATCACTTCAAAGTCCATCAGCAAGAGTGGTGGCCGAACTTCTTATCGTGGCTTGCTGAAGGTTTACAAAGGTGCTGAAGGTGTCCGTTCCAATGTCGTCTGTGATGCTCTCCTTCTGGATGATAAATCCCGTTCGGATACCTATCCTTACATTGAGATCGATGAAGAAGATGTCACTATTGGACACGAAGCCTCGGTCTCCAAAGTTGGGGAAGAGCAACTTTTCTACCTCATGAGCCGTGGTTTAAGCGAAGAAGAAGCCACCACAATGGTCGTTTCGGGATTCATTGAGCCTCTGGTCAAGGAACTCCCCATGGAATATGCCGTAGAGATGAACCGGCTGATTCAGTTGCAAATGGAAGGCTCAATCGGTTAAGGGAGGAAAAGTCATGGCAATACAGGAAACACCGCGAATTGTTACCCGCACCCGGCGGGCGGATATTTCAAAACCTAAAGAATTTAAGTTTGACCAGAATCTGGTAGATTTCAATCTGCCACACCCGGATTTGATTGCTTACCGCAAAGAAGCCTGGCAAAACTTTCAAACCTTCCCCATGCCCTCTGTTCAGGAAGAGGCGTGGCGGAGGACGGATATTCGAGGGTTGAAGGCGGATTTATTCCGATTACCCCGCGAGCAGGAATATAAAGATCTTACCCCTCCTCCTGATGAACTACTCCAGCCTCTTGCCGATGGTGAGCATGGGGGAGAAATTGTGCTGCTTCCGGGAAAGGCTCAAGTCCAACTGGATGAGGAATTAAAGAAACAAGGTGTTATTTTCACCGATTATCAGAGCGCTTTGCGGGAGTATCCTTCTCTGGTAACAAAAATTCTTGGGAAAGCCGTCCGCACTTCTGATGGAAAGTTTGCCGCTTTAGCCGGTGCGCTGGCACACACAGGGGTGTTCTTATACGTTCCCCGCAACGTTCACCTTAAAACTCCTTTGCATAGTCTGTTATGGGGTCCTGGTACAGGATTGGCATACATTTCCCATTTCCTCGTGTACCTTGAAGAGGGGGCTTCGGCAACTTATGTGCACGAGTTTGCCTCTCCCACAGAAATGGAGCAAGCCCTTCACGCCGGAATTGTGGAACTGTATGTGGGCAATGGGGCTCAATTGACCTTTGTAGAATTACAGAGTTGGGGTGAGCATGTTTGGAATTTCACCCATGAGCGTGCACTGGTAGACCGGGATGGTCATCTGGACTGGATTTTTGGCGCTATCGGTAGTCACTTAACGAAAAACTTCTCAGAAATTGATCTGGTGGGTGAAGGCAGCACGGGAAAGATGTCTGGCTTCTATTTCACCGACCACGATCAGCATCTCGACCATGATACACAGCAAAACCACCTTGCGCCTCATACCACCAGCGATTTGCTCTTCAAAGGGGCATTGATTCAGGAATCTCGTTCTGTCTGGCAGGGCATGATTTACGTTGCTCCAGGTGCGCAGAAGACGGATGGCTATCAGGCTAACCGTAATTTGGTGCTTAGCCCCAAAGCCCGCGCAGATTCCATTCCAGGGCTGGAAATTCTGGCAGATGATGTTCGCTGTACGCACGGGGCAACGGTTGGAAAAATCGATGAAGAGCAGATTTTCTATTTGATGGCTCGGGGAATTTCTCGCCCGCTTGCTGAACGGCTGATTGTAGAAGGCTTCTTCGACCCAATTATGCAACGCATCCCGTTTGAGGGAGTGCGCCAGCGCTTCCAGCGCACTATTGCTGAGAAAATGCGCGTCTTTGATGAGCAAATGGGGCGATAATATTGTATAATTGTCTGGCTTAATAACTTTGCCAGGAGCAAGTGGACTATGGCACAGTTCTCATACATGAAACCGCCTGAGACCAGTAAAACATACGAGGTCGGGGACGTGGTTGAAGTTTATTGCGACCATGAAAAAGGTGGCCAGCGCACGCGTGGCTGGCTGAAGGGCATCGTTGTTCAGGTTGATGCCAAAATGGTGGCTATTCAATTTCGTTCCAATGTTTTCCTGACAGATGGCTGGATGGTCCCCGACCACATTCTCTGGTATCCGGTGAATTCACCTCATGTGCGTTTTCCTGGAGAAAAGAAGGGCTCTGGACGCTCAGACTATACAAAGGATTTCTAGTTTATGCCTCTCGTTGAAGAAATTCGGAGACAGTTTCCCATTCTTCATCGGCAAGTGCGGAAGGGTGTGCCGCTGGTCTATCTGGACTCAGCGGCAACCTCCCAAAAGCCGCTGCAGGTCATTGAGACCATGCAGCGGTTTTACCAGTTAATGAATGCCAATATTCATCGGGGCGTTCACACCTTAGCCGAAGAGGCTACTGCGGCGTATGAAAAGGCTCGTGACAAAGTGGCTTCTTTTATCGGCGCAACTTCTTCAAATGAAGTTATTTATACCCGGAATACCACAGAAGCCATTAATCTGGTAGCCAATTCCTGGGGAAGAAAGTTCTTGCATCCCGGGGACGTGATCATCCTGACCGAAATGGAACATCATTCCAATCTGGTGCCCTGGCAAATGCTGGCCTCAGAAAAGGGCTTACGGTTGGAGTTTATCCCGGTTCGGGAAGATTTCCTGCTGGATCTGGATGCATATCGGCAATTGCTGGATTTGCGCCCCAAGTTGGTGGCATTTACCCATATGTCAAATGTCTTGGGAACGATTAATCCAGCAAAGGAAATCATTCGTCTTGCCCATGAGGTGGGGGCGTTAACCCTTGTGGATGGCGCTCAGTCGGTTCCTCATTTTCCGGTCAATGTGCAGGATTTGGATGCAGACTTTGTAGCCTTTTCTGCCCATAAAATGTGCGGTCCCACAGGGATTGGCATTTTATATGGAAAGCAGGAAATTCTGGATAAAATGCCACCTTTCTTAGGTGGCGGCGATATGATTAAGAAGGTGTATCTTCGTGACTTTGTGCCGAATTCCTTGCCTCACAAATTTGAAGCCGGCACCCCCGCTATAGCGGAAGCCATAGGTTTAGGGGCGGCAGTGGATTTCCTTCAGGAAGTGGGTATGGACTGGATTCATACGCATGAGCAGGAAATTACTGCTTATGCTTTGGAACGATTGTCCGAAGTGCCCGGATTGAAATTTTTTGGTCCCGAAGTCCGCTACAAAGGCGGGGTTATCTCTTTTACAATGCAGGGGGTGCATCCTCACGATGTAGCCCAAATTTTGGACCGTGAGGGTATTGCTGTGCGTGCAGGACATCATTGTGCTATGCCTCTGCATGATAAATTCCACATCCCAGCGACGACTCGTGCCAGTTTTTATTTGTACTCTTCGAAAGAAGAGGTAGATAAACTGGTTGCAGGGTTGGAAAAAGTGCTTTCACTATTTGGATGAGCCGTATATGGATGATTTATACCGTGAAGTGATCATTGAGCGGTACAAAAACCCCCTCTACAAAGGGGAACTTGAACCCTGTGATATCCGCTTTGAAGACGAAAACCCTCTCTGTGGTGACCATATCCGCATTGACCTGCGCGTGGATGACCAGAACCGGGTTACCGAAGCCGCGTTCAGCGGGCATGGTTGTGCCATTTCTCAGGCATCGGCAGATTTGCTTCTTGAGTCTATCATTGGGAAAAATCTGGATGAGGTGAAGGCTCTGACAAAAGAGGATGTGCTCGATCTTCTTGGCATTGAGTTAGGTCCGGTGCGTTTGAAATGTGCTTTACTGTCTCTAAAAGTTTTGAAAGCCGGTGTTTATGGCTTGGGTGAAAACACGGATGGACTGGTTGGGGAGGAATTTGAATGATGAAAGAAGAGCCCAATGTAGAATTCCTTCAAATTGTTGAACAATCCGAACTTCCGCCCGGTGAGCGCTTGTTTGTTGAAGTAGAAGGTGTTCCAATTGTGCTTTTCAATGTGGGGGGCGAATTTTACGCCATTGGGGATGTGTGCACTCACGACGATGGACCCCTTGGGGAGGGGGAACTGGACGGCTACTGCATTCGATGCCCTCGTCACGGTGCTAAATTCGATATTCGGAATGGAAAAGCGCTTACCCTTCCAGCAGTTGAGGATACTTTGTCCTTTCCCGTGCGGGTGGTCAATGGTTGGATTGAATTGGGGTTTCCTCGAAAATCGTAATTCTACACTGGAGAACAAAAAAGCGGCTTGTTCAGCCGCTTTCATGTTTTAACTCTCACATGCAGTGAGCATTTCTCTACAACCAAAGGCTCCCACAATCCTCAGAATATCAAATCCCTCTGCGTATTGCCTTTCGCAAATGGCTCCATTACGAATCAGGGTAGATCGGGTGATTTCAGGGTTGAAATAATATTTATCGGCATACGTTTTATATTCTGCTAGAGCCTGAATCTTTTTTTCGACGTCCTGCTGGCTTACTTCTACCAGAAAACTGGGGAAGAAACCATAACTGCTGCGGATGACGTCAAAACCCAGAACGGTTTTTCCACGGAATGCTCGCAGGGCTTCTTCAGTCACTGTACCGTGGTCTTGATGGATGTCGGCTTTGGTATGCACAAAAATGATATCGGGTTGGAATTTCCGGTTCCAATCCAACAGATACTCCAGAATTTCTTGCCGGTAGTGGGGAAAACGGCGAGTTTCAAAAGGCCCCAAAACCACCCATTCTTTGGGAACTCCCAGGACTTCCATGCTTCGGTAATGTTCCTCAACCAGATTTTTAAGGGCTGGATTTTTCTGGTTATCGGAAAGGGTTACACAACGGATCTCCGTGTGAGGGACGATATGCGCGATTAATGCTCCACAGCCCAACTCAATATCGTCTGGATGTGCTCCTAAGAAAAGAACTCGACGTCCGTAAAAAATCATGTCGTTATTCATCATGGTTTACTTCGTTGCAATAAATCCACCGACTACCTTTGTCATAATCAGTTTTCCATCGTGTTCAATGCGAGCCTTGGCTACCTGTTCAATCTGTTTCATGATGGCTTCAAACTCTTCTTTGGTTTGGAATAGACTATTCCACAACTTGCGATCTTCTGAGAGCGAAGCGCGAGTGTATGCCAGGAAGGGTTCAACGGATTCAAAAGTAAGCGGGTTTTCGAAGATGTATGTTTCCACTTTTGAGAATAATTTTTCGATTGCACTGTAAATTTCCGTGCTGTAACGAGAACTTCCCGGCATAGGGGGGATGGGCTTGCCGGTGGCTTCGCGAATGATGTCGTAGAAAACCTGTTTATTTGTCGGCATGGGTCCGGTCGTGAATAACCGTCCGCCGGGTTTCAGCACTCGGTGCATTTGTTCAATGGTGAAGGGGATGTTTTCGGCGTAGTAAATGGCAAAACAACAAGAGACAAGGTCGAACTGTTCGCTTTCTACCGGGAACGCCTTGTTGAAGTTTAACTCAAAAAACTTGACTTTGCGATTGGTTTTTTCTGCTGTTTGACGGGCCTGTGCCAGTAATTCTTGATTAACATCGCCGCCGAGAATGGTGGCTTCACCTCCAAGATGGTCGTAAAAAGAAAAACATTGTTTGCCGGCTCCGCACCCTACGTCCAGAATGTGCATCCCTTTCTGAAGAGGGAGGATTTCCAGCATCCATGCATCGATATCCCTTGCGCCAAACTGATTATGGATATTGATGCGAGTTTGCAGATCATTGGTTGTCTCATGATACTCAATTTTCATGCTTCTCTCCTTGATTAGACTGGAGAACAATTATACCCGACCTTCTTTCTTTCTCCCTTTAACAAATTCTGGGCAGGATTTCCCCGGATAAACTTTCAACGATGCGGGTTGAGCCAATGAGAGTGCGCATCAATACCTTTCCCGGCTGTTCGGTAATAACTTTCCCGATCACCTGGGCTTGAGAACCCAGGGGATGAGACCGCAAGGCATCTAATGCAGGTTGTGCTTCCTGTTCCGGAACGATGGCAAGAACTTTCCCTTCGTTGGCAATATAGAGAGGATCAAAACCCAGCATTTCGCACATGGAGCGCACTACGGGTTTGACCGGCAAAGCATTTTCTTCGAGCAAAATCCCCACGCGGCTTTGCAGAGCAATTTCGTTAAGGGTGGTAGCAACACCACCTCGGGTTGGGTCTCTCAGTACATGTGTGTTTGGGGCGGCTTCCAACAGGTGCCTGATCAGGTGGTTAAGGGGGGCAACATCGGACTCAATAGCGCTTTGAATTCCCAATTCCCCCCGAGCGGTCAGGATGGCCATTCCGTGGTCGCCCATGCTCCCGGACAGAATTACCACATCACCCGGCTGTGCATTTGCTCCATGGATATTCACGTTTGAAGGGAGCCATCCCAGTCCGGTAGTGTTAATGAACACACCGTCCATTTTGCCTCGCTCGACTACCTTGGTATCTCCAGCGATAAATACTACCCCTGCTTCTTCTGCAGTCTGTTGCATGGATGCAAGAATCTTTTCCAGAAGGCTAACAGGAAAGCCTTCTTCCAGGATAAATGAAGCAGTGAGGTATAGTGGTATACCGCCTGAGACAGCCACGTCATTGACTGTGCCTGCTACGGCCAAACGCCCAATATCTCCACCCGGGAAGAATAGTGGAAAGACCACGTGAGAGTCGGTTGAGACAATCAGAGTGCCTTGTTGTTCACTTAATTGGGGTAAGACAAGCGAGGCAAAGTCATTTCCAGCCAGTAATGCAGGGCTGGAAAGATATTTCTGAAAGACCTTTCGAATCAAATCGTGGGTCATTTTCCCGCCACTTCCATGACCGATAACAATTTGGTCATTATGTGGCAGTGGCAAAGGGCAGGCTAATCCTTCATACTCGGGAAGGGATTGCAGGTTGTTTGAGTCGTTCATATTTTGAGAACCCTGGAATAACGATAGAAAGCTGAACATGCCCCCTCAGCAGAAACCATGGGAGCCCCCAAGGGATGTTCTGGGGTACATTGTGTGCCAAAAGCGGAACACTGATGGGGCTTCTTCACCCCTTGCAAAATTTCTCCGGCAATACACAAGGGCGATTCGTGGGTCTGGATGTGTCCTACCTGGAATCGGTCTTCTGCGTCATATTCTCTGTACTCTGTTCGTAATCCCCAACCGCTTTGAGGAATCAATCCTATTCCCCGCCAGTTTCGATCAACAGGCATGAATACCTGTTCAATCATTCTTTGCGCAGGTTGGTTGCCTTCCCTTCGAACGGCACGAGGGTAGGCATTGTACACTTCCGCCTTTCCATTTTCCAACAATTCAACGGTTTTCAAAATTCCCAGCAAGATATCTGCCGGTTCAAAGCCTGTGACCACGATGGGAACTTGGTATTTTTCGGCTATCGGTTCATATTCCCAGTACCCCATAACACTGCACACATGTCCCGCTGCCAGAAAACCCTGGATGCGGTTTTGGGGAGAACTCAGAATGACGTGCATTGCCGGGGGAACGCGAACCTGGGAGACCAGTAAGGAAAAGTTTTTGAGGTTTTGTGCCTGTGCCTGGAGTACGGCCGCAGCATTTGCCGGGGCGGTTGTTTCAAATCCGATAGCGAAGAATACCACCTGTTTATCCGGGTTTTCCTGAGCAATTCGAACGGCATCAATGGGAGAATAGACAACGCGGACGTCTCCTCCCCTGGCTCGAACAGAAAAAAGGTCATCTGAACTTCCCGGAACACGTAACATATCGCCAAAAGAAGTAAAGATTACTCCTTTTTGACTGGCAATCATCAGGGCTTTGTCAATTTGTTCCAACGGGGTTACACAAACAGGGCATCCTGGACCATGCACCAGTTCTATTTGTGGAGGAAGCACCTGGTCAATTCCATAACGAAGAATAGCATGGGTTTGACCGCCGCAAATTTCCATTAACACCCATGGTTTGCTTACTGTGCGTTGAATTTGCTTAACAATTTTCCCAATGAGGTGATGATCCCGGAAGGGAAGGTTGATCTCGCTCATATCAATGCTTCTTCATCCAATGCTGAAATTTCGCTCAGCAGCCTTAAGGTTTCCTGGGCTTCTTCTTCGCTTAGCAGGTTAATCACAAAGCCGGCGTGTACCAGAGCATACTGACCAATTTCAGCCTCAGGTACGGACTCAAGACAGGCTTCCCGGATTACCCCTCCAAAATCGATTTTTCCCATCCTTAGCCCACCTTGCTGATAAATTTCAACAATTTTACCGGGTATCCCTAAGCACATAAACAACCTCCTGTTTCTCAGTCCCTTTTCAAGGCCTTCCAACCGGCAATTGCGGCTTGTCCCAGAGAGAGCCCTCCGTCATTCGGAGGAACCACTTTGTGGAACAAGACTTTGAATCCATTTTGTTCAAAAAGTGCTTTCGTTTTTTGAACCAGTACTCGATTTTGCCACACTCCACCAGAGCACACCACTGTATTGAGCCCGGTTTCCGTTCGAATAACCTTACTGGCTGAGAGAGCAACCGCGGTGACCCAGTTATGAAATTTCGCCGAGATAATAGAGGGTTGCATCCCGGCCTCCCAATCTTTCATGATCTCATGCCATAATTCGCCTAATTTTATCTCATTTTCTTGTAAAATAATTGGGTAAGTATCTGTCTCTCGGGTATCACATACCACTTCAAGAGCAATGGCAGCCTGGGCTTCGTAGTTGGCTTCTTGCCTTAATCCAATCAATGATGCCACTGCATCGAATAATCTTCCCATGCTTGAAGTCCATGGAGTGTTGATACGATGTTTTAGTTGCGAGTGGAGCAGAGACAGTTCATCTCCACACAATGCAGTGCATGGCGGCAGATGTTCTTCCCATGGGATTCCAGCCTGCCAGAGATGTGCCAGAGCGGTGCGTGCAGGTTTTCGAATAGCGGCATCCCCTCCGGGCAGGGGAATGTACTCTAAATGGAAACGGCGCAGATAACCACCATATCCTCCAACCAGGATCTCGCCTCCCCAAATTGCCCTATCGTCTCCCAAACCAGTACCGTCAAAGATCAATCCAATCACAGGCTTTTCTGTATTCCATTGGTGTTCCACCAAACAGGAGGCTAGATGGGCGTGATGATGCTGAATACGAATCAGCGGGAGACCTTCTTGTTCGGCACGGGCTTCTGCGTATCGTGTAGCCATATAATCCGGGTGGAGATCACAAGCCAGCACTTGCGGATGAATTCGGAAAATTTTTTGGAAATGCTCAATACCTTCAACAAATGAATTGAAGGTTTCGAGGTTTTCCATATCGCCAATGTGATGGCTGAGAAATGCGTACTGATCGCGGGTGAGACAGAAAGTGTTTTTCAATTCTGCCCCTGTGGCTAAAACGGGAGGAATTACAAAGGGGAGGGAAATGGAATCAGGAGCATATCCACGAGCCCGGCGAATGGGAATCACGCTATTCACCGAAACACTCATTACCGAATCGTCCACTCGCATGTAAATAGGGCGGTTATGCATCAGAAAGGCATCAGCGATGGGGAGAAGCCGCTCTTGGGCTTCTTTATCCTCGTAAGCAATGGGTTCTTCACTGAGGTTCCCACTGGTCATTACCAGCACCTCGGGAAAGTTTTCCTCTGGTTCGAGAAGCAAGTAATGTAATGGAGTGTACGGTAGCATCACTCCAACAGTGTTTACATCTGGGGAGACTTCAGGAACAATGGGCGCATCTACTTTCTTACGTAGCAAGACAATCGGTTTTTGCCTTGAGAGAAGCAGTGCTTTTTCTTCTTCATCGAATTCAGCAATCTTTTCTACCTTTGAGAGATCAAACACCATGACGGCAAAAGGTTTATCACTGCGTTTTTTGCGATTTCGCAAAGTTTTTACGGCAGTTTCGTTGGCTGCATCGCAGGCAAGATGAAAGCCACCCAAGCCCTTAATGGCAAGAATTGCTCCTTCTTTGAGAAGTTGACGGGCTTTTTGCAGCGCTTCTTCTTTTTCTGCTACCGGTTGTCCGTTGATTTCTAACCAGAGGTGAGGCCCGCACTCAGGGCAGGCAATGGGTTGAGCGTGAAAGCGCCGGTCCAGTGGATTGGTATATTCTCTGTGACATTCAGGGCACAACGCGAAGGAAGCCATCGTAGTGTTGGGACGATCATAAGGAATGCCCTTAATGATCGTAAAGCGAGGCCCACAATTTGTGCAGTTGATGAAAGGATACCGATACCTTCGGTTTTCTGGATCGAATAATTCCCGGAGGCAGTCCTCACAAATGCTTATATCGGGAGAAACCGGTAAAAACTGACTCTCAGTGTCTTTACTCTCCAGAATGAGAAATTCTTTCATCCCATTCGGAGAAATTTCAGATACTTCTATATGATCCAACCGGGCAAGGGGTGGAGGGTTGTTCTTTAGCGCATGCAGGAACTCTTCTACATTGGCGCGCTTGCCATAGATCTCAATCTCCACCCCACTGGAGGTGTTGCGAACCCAGCCGGTTAAAGCGTTTTTGACGGCTTCCTGATAGACAAAAGGACGAAATCCTACTCCCTGAACGATTCCTCTGACAAAAATTCTGACACAATAAAGGTCTTCAATCGTCATGATTGCATCATCTTAACTTGAGCAGCAAGCCACTTCACCCATTCTTCAATTCCCTCACCCGTTTTGCAGGAAACCGGGAAGGTGATCAAACCTGGATTGAGCATTTCCACACCCTGACGGAAATAATCCATGTTGAAGGTTACATAAGGGAGAAGGTCGGTTTTGTTGATGATCAGTACCTGGATGCCCCGATAAATTGCCGGGTATTTGTAAGGTTTATCGTCGCCCTCGGGGATGGAGGCGATCAGCACGTTTACATGGGTGCCCAGTTTGAATGCCGCTGGACAAATAAGATTGCCTACATTCTCAATAATCACCACATCCAGTTGATCCAGGGGCAGTTCTCCCAGTCCTTTGTTCACCATGACTGCATCAAGATGACAGTCTCCACCTGTGTTAATTTGAACTGCAGGCATTCCTGCTGCATTAACCCTATCTGCGTCGATAGTGACTGGTGCAGTATCTCCCTCAAGGACACCAATGCGGTAAGAAGCGCTCAGGGCTTTTATGGTCTGTAAAATAAAAGATGTTTTTCCTGCCCCTGGCGATGCCATAAGGTTGATAGAAAAGATTTTCTTCTCATCCAGTAATGTCCGATTCAATTGAGCCACCTGATCGTTGGCGCTCAAAATATTTTCAACAATGGTCACTCGATTGCTCATTTTCTTTCTCCGTAGTTGTCTCAATTGCGATACTGTCCAGATAAAATTCTTCTCCTGTTAGAACCTTGACCCGCGTGCTGAAGCAATTCGGGCAAGGGGCTAACTCCGTATGAATCTCAAATTCCTGTTCACAATTTAGGCACAATAACCGCGCTGGCACTCGCTCAAAGTGAAGTGCGGCTCCCTCGCAAAGGGTGTTTTGGCTGATAAGATCCCAGTAGAACTGAATGGAGTCGTCTACAAAGCTGGATAAGCGCCCGATGACCAGATAGATATCTGTGACACGGGTAGCCTGGTTCTTTTCGGCGTATTGAAGCGCAAGATTCAGAATGTGTTCGGTTACCGATAACTCATGCACGGTTTGATTATACCTGTAACTACTCTGAAAATTCCAGTGTATCCTCTTTATAGCGCTGAGTAGCCTGTTCTCGAATGATTTGCAAAAGGTTTATACGGCTCTGCATTAAGGTAGTTGCGGCAAGGTTGGCAATCCTTTGGGCAATCTGATAGCCAATAGCCGGATTCTCATCACAAATCTTCTGAAGGGCTTCAGTATCTATGCAGAGCAAGGTGCTTCGACGGGTGGTTTGTGCGCTTTCAAGCCTTTGCCGAATCATAGAGGTCATAGAAGACCACCCGAGAATGTCCAGCGCTTCAGCCTTCGCAATGACTACCTCACCATATCCTGGAGCGTAACAGGATAATTTGACCTCACCGTCCAGTAGAATATACAGGGTCCGATCTGTATCTCCCTCTTTGAAGAGGAATTCTTGTGGTGGTACCTCGCGAACTCGGCTTATTTGTGCCAACCGGGTAAGAATCTCCGGTGAGAATCCGTGGAACAGGGGAATCCCCTGATAAATTTCGGTTAGGTGAGTTTGACGCATATTCATTCTGAAGCGTTTTTATCATTCTTGGATAAGTTTCTGAAGTGCAGGGTGTCATTATCCCAATCGAAAATTGTCACGCAAAAAATTGAGCCCCTGTTCAGGGGCTCAGTCTCTATTGATTTGTTTTATTATGTTTCCTGCGGGGTTTTTTCTGGAAGCATGGTGCAAACTCCGGTTGGGCATACCCCTAAGCGAATATGGGCTTCTACTTCGGCTCGGAAATATTTGAGAATATCTTTGATGGGGGTAGCCGCGGTTTGCCCTAAACCACAGTTGGACAGATTCACCAGATTTTCACTCAAACTGAGCAATTCATCCAGATCCTTAAGAACGCCTTGTCCTTCTGAAATGCGTTGCAGGATCTGGTAGGCTCGATAAGTGCCAATGCGGCATGGCGTACACTTGCCGCAACTTTCCCTGCGGAAGAAATTCATCAGCACTTTCGCTAAATCCACCACGCAGGTATCTTCATCACAGATGAGCAAGGCTCCTGAACCCAGAGATAC
This sequence comes from Anaerolinea thermophila UNI-1, assembly GCF_000199675.1. Taxonomy (GTDB): domain Bacteria; phylum Chloroflexota; class Anaerolineae; order Anaerolineales; family Anaerolineaceae; genus Anaerolinea; species Anaerolinea thermophila. The sequence goes on along the minus strand of NC_014960.1, from coordinate 2,012,511 downwards.
CCCGGCTTTATTATAGGATTCGAAATCCATTGGGGTGTCTTGCAGGCTGGCTGGAATCACTGATCCAGAAGAACCTCCTGTTTGAGCCAACTTAAAAGTACGTCCATTTTTCATCCCGCGCCCATAGATGGCAATAACCTCACGCAAGGTAATTCCCATGGGAACTTCAATCAGCCCTGTATTGTTGACATTCCCTAAAATCGTGTAGACTTTAGTGCCTGGACTGCTGGGGGTACCAAACTTTCTGTACCATTCTGCTCCATTTCGCAGGATAGGCGGAATGTTTGCCAGCGTCTCTACATTGTTTACCAGAGTGGGTTTTCCCCACAAGCCATGCGTTGTGGGGTAGGGTGGCCTGGCACGCGGCTCTCCTCGTTTCCCTTCAATGGACTCGATCAGTGCTGTTTCTTCACCACAAATGTAGGCACCTGCTCCAGAGTGAACATGAATTTCAAAATTGAACTCGGTGCCAAAGATATTCTTCCCCAGGAAGCCATATTCTTTCGCCTGGGCAATGGCTATGGCAAGCCGTTCCTGTGCGAGTGCGTATTCTCCGCGCACATAAATATAACCTTCGTCGGCACCCACCGCATACCCTGCAATAGCCATAGCCTCCAGAATGGCATGGGGATCGCCCTCTAAAATGACGCGATCCTTGAAGGTACCGGGTTCACTTTCGTCAGCATTACAGATAACGTATTTTTTTGTCCCTGGTGCTTTGGCAACAAACGACCATTTCAAACCGGTGGGGAAACCTGCTCCGCCACGTCCCTTAAGTCCTGACTTTTGCACCTCAGCAATGACTTCTTCCGGTTTCATTGAGGTGAGCACCTTGCCAAGTGCAGCGTACCCATCGTGCAGAATATAGTCTTCAATATTGGCGGGATCAATCACTCCAGCGCGTTCCAGTACAATCCTTTGTTCTGCGGGGAGTGTTCCCTTTCTCGCTGTCAGCCAGGCAATTCGCCCACTTAATTCCTGCGCAGAAAGTTGAAGTTCAGGAACAATTCGCCCCTTGTAAAGATGTTCTTCAACAATTTGAGGAACATTTTCAACCTTTACCGGACCGTAGAGCACAGCCTCAGGATAAACAATTACGATGGGATGTACCTCATGCCGTCCAAGGTCACCAACCATGGAGACTTGCACTTCATCCTGTAAGCCTCTATCTTCAATTTCCTTCTGAAAGCGCTGGAAAACTTCTTCTGCGCCGTACAGCATGCTTTTCGGGTCGCTGGAGATGAGAACCATTGAACGATAGATTTTCACGGCACCCTCCTTAGTTATACCGCGCCAAGATGTCAGGAATCATCTCAGGGGTTACGTTTCCATACATGTCTTCATCAATCACAATAACAGGTCCAACCCCACAAACTCCCAGGCAGGAAACAGTCACCAGACTCCACTTCTTATCGGGAGTGGTTTCGCCGGCATCAATCTTCAATTCCTGCTTCAGACGTCTCCACACTTCTCGACCACCAACAACGTGGCAGGGGGCACTTTCGCAAAATAAAATAATGTGCCGTCCCATCTCTTTGACGTTCAGCATATGATAGAACGTAGCCACTGAAAACACCTGGCTCTTGGGAATCTGAAGCAGTCGGGCAACCTCTTCTAATCCCTGAGAGGGGATGAACCCGTATTGTCTGTTAATTTCTTGCAGGATGGGAATTAGTTCCTCGCGTGTTTTGCCGTGAACTTCAACAGCATGACGCACAATTTCAAGGATGTTTTTCCCGTTGGGTTGTTCATTTGACATGTGCCTGTTCCTCCCGACGAATACATGGTGATTGGATGGAAAAAAGCACGAAGGCGCCCTTTTCGAGCGCCTTCGAGGGTTTCCTTAGTTGATGACAATCGCGTTGAAGTTGCAGACTTGCATACAAATCCCACACCGCACACAAATATCCGGGTCAATCTTGTGGGGTTGTCTTCTTTCACCTGTAATGGCATTCACAGGGCAGTTGCGCGCGCAAACGGTACAACCTGTGCAGGTTTCAGGAACGATTTCATAGGTGATCAGTGCACGGCATACCTTTGCAGGGCAGCGTTTCTCATAAATATGGGCTTCGTATTCGTGACGGAAATACTTCAATGTACTGGCAACCGGATTCGGTGCCCCCTGCCCAAGTCCACACAAGCTTGCCGTGCGAATCTGATCGCAAAGTTCTTCCAGACGTTCGATGTCGCCATCTTCGCCTTTGCCCTCGCAAATGCGGGTAAGAATCTCCAAAAGGCGACGGGTGCCAATTCGGCACGGCGTGCATTTCCCGCAGGACTCTTCCTGGGTGAATTCCATGAAGAAGCGGGCAATGTCCACCATGCAGGTTTCTTCGTCCATTACTACCATTCCACCGGAGCCCATAATCGAGCCTGCCTGGGTGAGCGACTCGTAGTCTACTGGCAGGTCTAAAAACTCTGCCGGAAGACATCCACCCATGGGTCCACCGGTTTGAATGGCTTTGAAGCCTTTGTCATCCTTGATGCCACCGCCAACATCATAGACGATTTCCCGCAGGGTGATTCCCAGAGGTACCTCAATCAAGCCGGTATGTTTCACATCCCCAGCCAGGGCAAAGGTCTTTGTTCCTTTGCTCTTCTCGGTGCCCATACTGGCAAACCAATCAGCTCCCTTGAGGATGATTTGCGGGACGTTTGCATAGGTTTCTACATTGTTGATGTTTGTGGGTTTACCCCACAAACCGGAGACAGCCGGGAATGGCGGGCGGGGACGGGGTTCGCCGCGCCGCCCTTCAATGGAAGCCATCAAGGCAGTTTCCTCACCGCATACAAAAGCACCCGCCCCTTGCCGAACTTCCAGGTCAAAAGAGAACCCGGTGCCGAGAATATTTTCGCCTAAAAAGCCAAATTCTCTGGCTTGCTTAATGGCAATATTCAGCGTTTTTACCGCTAATGGATACTCTGCCCGGCAGTAGATGTAACCCTGCCGCGCTCCAATGGCATATGCCGCAATGATCATGCCTTCAATAACCGAGTGCGGGTCAGATTCAAGCACCCGACGGTTCATGAAGGCCCCCGGATCTCCTTCATCTGCATTGCAGACGATATACTTCATGTCCGCCTGACTATTGCGGCAGAACTGCCACTTTCGTCCTGTAAGGAAACCGGCACCACCACGTCCTCTCAATCCTGAACGGGTGACTTCGTCAATCACTTGCTCCGGAGTCATATCAGAGAGCACTTTTGCCAGCGCCATGTATCCATCTTCGGCAATGTAATCCTCGATGTTGTTGGGATCAATGACGCCACAATTGCGCAAAACGACCCGCACCTCTTTGGCTTTTGGAGCTCCAAGTTCCTCATCAACAATTTTCTTTTCCTGAGCGCGGAACTTCTCGACAATCCTCCCCTTCAGGAAGTGCTCCTCTACCAGATATGGAATATCGTCGGGGCTCAAACAGGCATAATGTACCCCTTCGGGATACACGATGATATCAGGACCAAATAAAACAGGATCGCCAATTCTTGAAGTTTCCAGCACCTGAATTTCATCGATAAGACCCTGAGCGACTAACTCATCATTCAACGCATCAATAATTTGATGAGCGCCCCGTTTCACACACTCAGGATCTACCGATACGAGTACATGGGATCGGTAAAATGCCATAATAAACCACCTTCTGTTTTGTTAAGTTCTGGACGAGGCGGCAAACCTTTAGCCTTCCAGCATGAAGTCTTTGACCACCTGTCCGTTGAGAACATGCTCTTTCATGATGCGAATAGCCACATCAGGGGTAACCTTGCCATAGGTAACTTTGGGCTGATCCCCAATGACCACCTGTACAATCGGTTCATACGAATCCCAGCCAATGTTGCCGGTCTGACGTACAGTGATTCCCGAGAGATTTTCCTTCTCGATGAATTCTAGAATGGCTTTCAAGGTTTCACGGGCTCCAGCAGCGATACCAACCGTGCCCATTCCCACAATAATTTGTACTTCCCCTGATGCTGTTTTTAATTTTCGCTTCTCAAGGGCTTGTTCGCGAAGTTTCTTCAGGTCCTCAAGGCTTTTTACCCTGTCCATACATGGCTCCTCATGCTTATGAGATTTCTGAAAAGGATGCCTGGAGCGTCTTAATGCCGGATTCCAATTCATCACGTAAATAGTTCAGTACCAGAGGGTCCGACAGTGGGACGTCACCAAGTTCCTGTTTAACCAAAGTGTCATCAAATTCATACTGATTGTCGTCCACCTGGTAGACAAATTTCCAGTGGACTTCTGGACATCCTACCACCAGGGTGAAGAAGGTTTCTGCAAGGTTTCCAAGAGGCATGCGGTCAATGTGGCTTCGTTGAAAGGTAACAATGACTTCGGTACCCTTACCTGGGGTGGAATGAATCTCCAGATTACCTCCACAGGCTTCTGCCGCGGCTTTCAGCAGGGGAATGCCCAGTCCTACATTCCGGGTCGTTCGACTGGTTACAAATGGATCGACAACCTGTTGAACCATTTGGGCGTCCATGCCTTTGCCGTCGTCCTTCACCACAAGGGTGAGTAAATCAGATCGAGTATCTTCTACAACCTCAATCGTAATGTTTCGTGCATTTGCCGAAACACTGTTGTGAGCAATATCCAGTAAGTGTAAAGCCAGTTCTTTCACGACCCCTTTTGCTCGTCTTGAATCAGTCTGAGCAGTTGAGGGAACTTGTTCGGGCGAACGCGTCCCTGAATTTCTTCATCCACCACAATCACCGGGGCTTGACTGCAAGCCCCCACACAACGGCATAGTTCAAGAGTAATCTGTCCGTCGGGTGTCGTTTCCCCCGGATCAATTCCCAAGACTTGTTTGGCTTTTTCAATCAGTTGAGGGGTGCCGCCGACATAACAGGCAGTTCCCATACAAAACTTAATGGTGTGTTTACCTCGGGGGGTAGTGGTAAAGAAGGAATAAAAGGATACCACACCGTGAACGGTGCTTACCGGCACATGCAGTTTGTTGGCAATATATTGTTGCATGGGCTCGGAGATGAAGCCTATCTGGCTTTGGACTTCGTTTAAAATCACCATTAAACCGCCGGGCAAGTGCTTGTTTTGCTCTAAGATTTGATCTATGATGGCGCGTTTTTCCTCGATCGCAATGGGGTCATTTTCAGGTACGGTAATGGATTTCAGCATAAGTTGCTCCGAATGCATAAATTGGATACAAAATATATAAATATCTCTTGAAAACCTACATGAGTTTACCCTTTCAAAACAAGAGTGGTCAATTATCAAATGTCATATAAACAAATGAGAGTTGTCAATTCAGATGAAACCGGACGAATATCGGTAAAAACTTAATCAGAAATAATCTGATGTCGTTGCGGAGAAAGGCTTTGAATGGCCAGCGAAATTTCTTTCAACGAAATTTCCGGTATCCAGAGATGATTCCACCCCAGAATGTCGTCCAGAAAATGGGCATCACCGCTTTGAATGAATGGTGTGGAGCAGATTTGTGGATAAAGTTCACAAACTTTTTCCTTGGGAAGGTCTCGGGAAATTTCTACTATCTCAATGGGTGTATCCAGAGGGATCATTCCCAGTGTAGGGAGCAATCCAAAGGCTTTCCGGTTAACGTGTGCAGGAATGAAAAGTCCTCCTAAAGCCTGGACTTCTTCCCATGCCTGGTGTAAGTTTAGGCTGGTTGAAGTAAGAAGCAGTCGTTCTTCTCTGCGAAGGAAATCGCCGGTTTCATCTACAACGAACTGTTCTCCGAAAAAATCAATATTATTTTCCAAATTGGGTAAATGCTCATCAACAATTTTCTGAAAGGCTTTGGCTTGCTCCAGTTTCTCGAATAAACACAAAACGTGGACTTCCTCAGAAGTTTGTAATTCCATTCCAGGGAGAACTTTTAAGGGGGTACCTTCGGCGGCCTTCTGAACCGCTTCGATGTTGGCTGTGTGGTTGTGGTCGGTAATAGCAATAAGATGAATGTTTCGACTTAAGGCTTGTTCCACAATCAAAGGCGGAATCATTTCGATATCCGCGCAAGGGGATAAAACTGTGTGAATGTGAAACTCTGCTCTGATGAATGTACTCATGAAAAAGGTTCATTCCTCAGAGGAAACAGCGCGTAATCCCATCTCCCATAAACGCCCAGCGACCTCAAAAGAACTGGCTTTGGTGGAGAACAGAATAACTCCTTTTTCATTGGCTTTTTCAATGGTATTGGGTTCAGGTTGTGCGCCTTCGGTAATAATTACTGCAGAAAGTTCCAGCAAGGCAGCCACAGCAATGATATTCATGTGAGCCTGTAAAGTGATCCAGATACTCCGATGAGGGGCGCCAGCCATAACACAACTCAACATATCTGACGTGTACCCAGCAGTGGGACGAATTTCTTCCCAATCCACCGATTGGGTGAGAAGATCCAGGTTTAACGTCTTGGCAATCTGTCCGAGTGTCAGGTTCATCGGTTCTCCCTTTCGTTTTCTGAAGTGCTTTTTGATGATTCTTCCGGATTCATGAAAATTCTTACTCTCAGACGAGTACCTTTACCCCAGGTGGATTCCAGGCGGAATTGATCCACACATCGCCGAATATTGACTAACCCCATTCCCGCTCCAAATCCTAATTCGCGAATTTCCTCTGTGGCTGTCGAATAACCCGGTTGCATAGCGAGGTCAATATCGCGTATGCCTGGCCCATCGTCGGTCGCTTCCAGGGTGATCTGGTGAGGTTCGATTTCAACGCGGATAACGCCCCCGTTTGTTGTATGAATGATGAGATTCATTTCCGCTTCGTAAGCGGCAATTCCACAACGTCGAGCAATGTTTGGGCTTGCGCCAAGGCGGAGAAGAGCCCGCTTGATGTTACTGGATGCGGCGCCTCCATGTGTAAAATCGCGGGGTTTGATTTGGTAACGAAGAATAAGACTGGTGCGATCCGAAACAATATCTTCAAATAAGTGGCTGGCACGGTATCTGCGAATTTCCTCGGCTTGAAAGTCTTTTTGAAGCGCCTTCAGCAGTCCTACTGTAATATCGCCCTTGGTTAAGATTCCCACAACTTTCCGGTCCTGATCGATGACCGGCAACCGCCCGTGTCTTGTGGAGACAAATAATTTCAAGGCTTCTATTACCGGGTCAGCGGGGTGAATGTAAAATGGGTTGGGGGTCATATATGCAGAAATTCTGGCATCCAGGTCCTGGTTCAGGAGGCATCGGATTAAGTCTTCCATACTGAGAACCCCACAAAGGGTTGAGTCACAGGTGACTGGAGCACCAGAAATGCGTTCATTTCGAAATAACTCCAGGGCTTGGTGCATGAGCATGTCGGGATGCAAACATTTAACATCCCGGCTCATGACTTCCTCCACCTTTAACTCATATGCCAGTTCCTCTGTACGGGTGATTTGCTGGATATCCTGATCGGTCAGCGTTTTTCGGAGAGGAGGTTCGGCACTCATATCAACCGTTACCCGCAATCACATTCATCCGGATTGACAACCTGTTCAAGGCTGGACAACCCCGCTACATATAACTTGCCGCACACTTCGTACATTCCCATTGGGGTGGAAATAATGGGAATGGACTCTTCATCTGCCAGATCAATGGTTTCCTGTGGCGGTTGTTTCCCCCGTACAAAGACGATTGCAGTGATATCTGCCATCACTGCAGTCCGAATAACTTGAGGGTTACATAGGCCAGTAATCAGCACCGCATGGGGCTGGATGGTTGCCAGCACATCTGACATTAAATCTGCGGCAAACGCTCCCTTAATTTCCTTAAGAGTGGGCGTAGTTTGATTAAGGTATTTACCGTTGATTAACTCGGCAAGTTCATTCAGATTCATATGGTTCATCCACACAGAAATTTTTATTGATTTTACCCCAGAATACCCAATGGAAAATTCGGAATAATGGATTTCCATGTTAAAATCTAGAACGGGAGAGTCAAGATGAAAGCAATCGTGCCTTCTGTTAAAGGGACAAGAGATTTTTATCCGGAAATCATGGCAGTTCGAAACTGGTTGTATGCCAGAATCCGGGAGGTTTCTGAAAAGTTCGGGTATCAGGAATACGAGGGTCCTTTCCTGGAACGAGTTGACTTATATGCCGCAAAATCAGGAGAGGAACTGGTCAATGAGCAATCCTTCGTTTTTCAGGATCGCGGAGGCGATTATATTGCTCTGCGTCCTGAGCTCACTCCAACGTTAGCCCGAATGGTTGCCCAGCGTCAGAATGAACTGGTTTACCCTTTACGGTGGTGGTCTTTTGGCCCTTTCTGGCGATATGAACGTCCTCAAAAAGGGCGCACACGGGAGTTTTTCCAGTGGAACATTGATATTATTGGCTCTCAGGCGATTGAAGCCGATGCAGAACTGCTCGCGGTGGCAGTGGAATTTTTCAAGAGTGTGGGCTTGACCTCGCAACAGGTCAAATTGCTTGTGAATAATCGTCGACTGATGGATGTTCAACTGGAAAATTTGGGCATACGAGAAGGCCAGAAAAGGGATGTGTTCCGCCTCATTGACCGTAAAGAAAAATTACCTTTGCCAGAATGGCGACAATATGCATTCGATTTTGGACTTACTCAGGAACAATTATCCGGACTGGAAAGTTTGCTGGTCAATGAATCCCTTTGGGAAACTTCGGACGAACTCAAGCGCGTGTTTGAACTGTTGGAAGGAATGGGAATCCGCGAGTATGTTGAATTTGCTCCCCAAATCATTCGTGGGTTGGACTATTACACCGGCACAGTATTCGAGGCAAAAGATCTGGACGGTGGACGTTCCATCCTGGGGGGAGGGCACTACGATAATCTCGTAGCCAATGTGGGTGGAGAGCCGCTCCCTGGGGTGGGGTTTGCCATGGGAGATGTGATGATCACACTGGTATTAGAGAAGTATGGCAAATTGCCGGCGCTTGAAACTGCACCTGCGCAAGTTTTGGTGACTGTTTTTGATCTTGAACGGTTGCCGCAGTCCTTCGCTTTAGCGGCTCGCTTGCGTGAGCAGGGGTTGAAAGTAGTCTGGTATCCCGAAGCGGCAAAACTCCAAAAGCAATTGAAATTTGCTGACCGCGCCGGGATTCGCTTTGCAGTGATTTATGGACCCGATGAGATTTCTGCTGGACAGGTTGCTTTGAAGGACCTTCATCAGCGCAATCAGGAACTTGTCTCTGTGGAGAATGTCGGTGAGCGTGTACGTCAAATTCTTGCACAGAGCGAGAGGGTATGATAAAATAATGCGCGCAAAAATATGGTGCCTGTAGCTCAATGGCAGAGCGCTTGACTGTGGATCAAGAGGTTGAGGGTTCGAAACCGTCCAGGCACCCCATATTACTCGATAATATAGAGACAACCTTATGATTTATGGTAAGAAGGGGTTGTCTCGAAATTTTTTAAGTCCTGACTTGACGGGGTGGTTGCTTGTGAATTGTTCCATTGTGATCCGCGCTTTCAATGAATCAAGACACTTGCCCAGACTATTGGAAGGCATTCGACATCAAACGGTTCAAGATGTTGAAGTTATTCTGGTGGACTCGGGGTCAACCGATTCCACGGTGGCAATTGCACAATCGTACGGCGCAAAAATTTGCCATATCCCATCCAGAGAATTTACATTTGGGCGCTCATTGAATTTGGGCATTTCCGAGTCCACAAGAGAATTTATTGTTATCGCCAGTGCTCATGTTTATCCTGTTTATCCCGATTGGCTCGAACGATTGCTGGAGCCTTTTAGCGATCCTCAGGTGGGCTTGACCTATGGAAAACAACGCGGACCACAAACCGCAAAGTTCTCGGAAAAACAAATTTTCTACCAGTGGTTTCCCGAAAAGAGCAATTGGCAACAGAACACACCGTTCTGTAACAATGCAAATGCTGCTATCCGGCGTTTTCTCTGGGAAAAGCATCCTTACGACGAAACCCTTACCGGATTAGAGGATGTTGCCTGGGCAAAATGGGCAGTAAGTCAGGGGTATCGGGTAGCGTATGTCTCCGAAGCGGAAATTATTCATATCCATCAGGAAACCCCTAAAGGGGTTTATAACCGTTATCGACGGGAAGCAATGGCGTTCAAACGGATTTTCCCTGAAGCCCATTTCAGTTTGTATGATTTTTTCCGGCTGAGCATAGAGAACATTTTTTATGATACTTGGTATGCTTTGAGACAAAAAACTCCATTGGGTGACATCACTTCTATATTTTGGTTCCGTTTGATGCAGTTTTGGGGCACCTACAGAGGGTATCGTCATCCTGGCGTGGTGACACCCCAGTTAAGAGAAACATTCTATTACCCTCGCGGGATTCAGAATGTTGGTGACGAGCAACGCCAGGATGTTGACCCCATTTCTTACTCGGCAGAAAATTCTCAAAAAACAGCCCTGAAGAATTGACATTTTAAGCACTTCGTCTTAAAATACACATCGCTCTGGCGAGGTAGCTCAACGGTGGAGCAGTGGACTCATAAGCCATTGGTTGTGGGTTCGAATCCCACCCTCGCCACTCAAATACCTCGAAGAGAGGTTATATTGGGGGCTCGTCTAATGGCAGGACGACAGACTCTGGATCTGTTTGTAGAGGTTCGAATCCTTTGCCCCCAGCCTTGAAGCGCCTGAAAAGGCGCTTCTTTTCATTATCGCGGTGCATATTTCTTGAGTATTCAGCAAATTAGAGTGCCTTCTAAAAGAAATCCCCTATAATCAAAAAGAATTTATACCTCAGGGCTTGGCAAATGAACACAATTGAGAAGACTGTGGTTGTAGCGGGGCATATTTGCCTGGATATTTTTCCGGATATGACACACTTACCGCCCGGGCAGTTAATGAAACTCCTTCAGCCCGGACACTTGATTTTGACTAAAGGGGTAGCGTTGTGCACCGGTGGTCCTGTATCCAATACGGGCTTGTCTTTACATCTCTTGGGTGTTCCTGTTCACCTTATTGCCAGGATTGGGGATGATCCCTTTGGCTGGATTGTCCGTAAACTGGTAGAACAATACGGCGTTCAATTGGCACAGGGTTTGAGGGTAGAGAAGTATTCCTCCACTTCTTATTCCATCATCTTGAGTGCCCCTGAGGTTGATCGTATTTTCCTCCATTCTCCTGGGGCTAATGATGAATTTGGTATGGAGGATATAGATGAGTCGTGGCTTTCTCAGGCTAGTCTCTTCCATTTTGGATACCCTCCGGTGATGAAGCGCATGGTTCAGAATCGTGGGGAGGAATTAACGAAAATTTTCCGTGAAGTCAAATCCTTTGGACTGACCACGTCTCTGGATATGGCTTTACCGGATCCCCAATCCGAAGGAGGAAAGGTTGATTGGAGAGAAATTCTCGGGCGTCTTTTACCTTATGTGGATATCTTTTCGCCCAGTTTTGAAGAATTGCTTTTTATGTTGCATAGACAGGAATGGGAGGAGTTTTACCGCACCTCTTCCTCGGAAAACATACTTCGTATAGCAACACCAGAACGGATGAGCCTGTTGGGTGAGGAATTGGTTACATTGGGGGCAAAAATAGTCTTGCTCAAAATGGGGGATCAAGGAGTATATTTGAAAACTTCTTCAAACTGGTCCCCCATGGATTTTGGCAAAGTGCAGCCTGTGCCGTTTGATGAATGGCAAAACCGCGAAATTCGGGGCGCATGTTTCCAGGTCAACGTTATGGGAACCACTGGTGCCGGGGATGCTACGATTGCAGGTTTTCTTGCTGCCTTCTTAAGAGGATTTTCTCCGGTAGATGCCATGAACGCTGCTCTTGCAGTGGGAGCCTCCAATGTAGAGGCAGAGGATGCTCTCAGCGGGATTAGAGGCTGGAGTGAAACCCTTTCAAGGATCCAGGCTGGGTGGCAGAGAAGGGACCTGCTTTACCCGCTTTCTGGATGGATGGCGCTGCAGGATGGAATTTGGGAAAAGATTAATCAAGAAAAAAATTAACGATGTATATTTTAGGGGATAGCATATAATAAAGATGACTCTGGAGATATAGAATTCAAAATTGTGCTGTAACAGGAGAGTCACAAGATGGCAGAATTCTCAAGGTATGAAATTTATATTTTGCTCAACCAGCCCAAGCCTTTGTGGCTAAGCCATATTGACCTGAGCGGTATGGATTTGCGTGGGGTGATGCTTTCAGGAGCGACTTTGATTGGCGCCAATCTCTCTAATGTGGACTTGCGTGGGGCAGTGATGGTTGATGCTAACTTGGGCGGAGCCAATTTGAGGAATGCAGTCCTCATTGGAGCAGATTTAAGGCGGGCGCATCTTCGTGGGGCTGACTTGCGCGGGGCAGACCTGCGAGAAGCCAATCTGGCGGAAGCCGATTTATCAGAAGCCAACCTTACTGGTGCAAATCTTATTGATGCCAACCTTGGTGCGGTTGACTTAACCAATGCCAATCTAACCGATGCAGATCTAACCGGGACGAACGCCCCTGATCATCGTTTGTTGAGAGCCAAATCGCTGGCAGGAACGATCATGCCCGACGGACAAAAACACGATTAGTATTTTTGATAGGGCAACCTTTGAACCCCTGCTATATTGAGCAGGGGTCTTTTATTAAACTTAGATGATATTGCTCCTTCTTGGGTAGGAAAATTCCAGATAAAAATACAGATCTCTTAAGAAGTGTATACTTGAAGTGAGAGGTGGTGTATGGGAAATGAAGTTCAAATTTTAGTGGAGCCAGTACCTCAGGCTCAATACATGATCCTGGGGTGGCGTCAGTGGGCGGATGCCGGAGCAGTTTCTTCCGGGCTTCCGGTTTATTTAATTGAAAAGTATCAGGGGAAATTGGTGGCGCAAATCAATCCCCATGGATATTACCTTTTTCAAATCCCCGGTACTCATGACTTAATTAGACCGGTGATTCATTTTCATAATGGGTTTCCACAGAGTCTTGAGGTGCCAGAGAATCACTTTTTTCTCATAAACCGGGGAACAACCAGCATTCTGGTGTTTATTGGAGATGAACCTCATCTGAATGTTGAAGAATATGTGCAGGCAATTTTGAAAGTGGCAAAGTTATTCGGGGTGCAAAAGATGATAGGTTTAGGGGGCGTTTACGGCGAATTCCCTTACGATAAGGAACGGGACATCTCCGGTAGTTACAGTCTTCAGGAAATGCACCAAGAGGTGGAGGATTTGAGCCTGCGGCTGACTAATTACCATGGAGGAGTAAGTATTGGTTCTTACCTGTGCAAGCGTGCGGGGGATGAACACCTCCCTTATATTGGTATGTATGCAATGGTGCCTTATTATGACTTGTCTCCGTTACTGAATATTGAGCAAACGCTTCGGATTGAAAATGACTACATGGCATGGTTGGGAATTTTACGAAGAGTTAATTACCTTTTTAAGACCGATTTTGATGTTCTGGACCTGGCTCAAAAAAGTCGGAAGTTGATTCGGGAGGTTTCTCAAGAAATTCAGGAACTTTCCGGGCAGATGCCAGAAGCCGGGATTCAGGCATATTTCGAGAATCTTTCAAAGAATTTTAGGGAGAATCCTTTTATCCCCTTAGAGGATGTTTGGGAAGAGCACCTTCGGAAAATTCTCAAGAAAATGGAAGACGAGGGGGAAGAAGGGTAATTCTGCGCTCTCAAATGAATAAGTCTTTTGGGCGGTACTGCAGAGCTTCTGCCAGGTGTATGGGCTGAATCTCTTCACTGTCTGCCAGGTCTGCAATGGTCCGGGCAAGTTTTAAGATGCGATGATATGCCCTCGCGGAGAGATCCATTTGAACCATGGCGGTTTTCATCAAGTTGCTGGCCGCGCTATTTAATGTGCAGTACTTTCTAATTTCAGCAGGGCGCATCTCGGCGTTGCAGGAAGTGCCGTTGGATGCTTCAAATCGTTGTCGTTGAAGCCTTCGGGCTTTTTCCACTCGTTCTCGTACGCTTTCTACCGATTCCCCTGCGCGGCGGTCGCTTAATTTCTCGTAATCAATCCGTGGTACCGAGACAAAGATGTCAATTCGGTCCAGCAGGGGACCGGAAATTCTTTTTTGATACTTAACCACAGTGCCCGGCGAACATGTACAGGGTTTGACCGGATCTCCGTAATACCCGCAGGGGCAGGGATTCATGGCCGCCACTAGTTGGAAGTTGGCAGGAAAGGTTAAGGATCCTTGTGCACGGCTAATGGTGACGATTTTATCTTCCATGGGTTGGCGTAAAACTTCCAGGACTCTGGAACCAAATTCTGGAAGTTCATCCAAAAACAATACCCCGCGGTGTGCCAGGGAGATTTCACCGGGGTGGGGTTGATTCCCTCCTCCAACCAATCCCGCATGGCTGATGGTATGATGGGGTGCCCTGAAAGGACGCGAACGTATCAGTGGAATATCCTCAGGGAGTTGATCGGCAACGGAATAAATCCGGGTGACATCCAGAGCCTCATCAATGGTCATCTGTGGCAAAATTGCCGGCAGGGCTCTTGCCAGAAGGGTCTTTCCCGAGCCCGGTGGTCCAATCATCAGGAGATTATGTCCTCCAGCCGCCGCCACTTCTAAAGCCCGTTTGACATGTTCCTGCCCTTTGATCTCGCTGAAATCGGTGGCAACTTCAATAGGGATATTTTCTGGTTGGGTAGGAGGATGTGGAGGAATGCTGATGGTGTGTTTCAAATGAGCCACAAGTTCGGCCAGAGACTCTACAGGGATCACTTCAAGGTTAGGAAGTAAAGCGGCTTCCGCTGCATCGGCTTTGGGGACAAAAACGCGAGAAATGCCCTGTTCCCTGGCGACTGCTGCCATGGGAAGCACCCCGCGTACATGGCGTACGCTACCGTCTAACGAAAGTTCTCCAATGACCAAACTGCCTTCAAAGGCTTCAACAGGGATTTGTTCACTTGCTGCCAGGACCCCCAGAGCAATCGGCAAATCATAAGCCGGGCCCTCTTTGCGCACCGAGGCTGGAGCGAGGTTGACAGTGACTCTCTTTCGCGGGAAAAGTAACCCTGTGTTTTTAATGGCCGATTGTACCCGTTCGCGACTTTCCTGCACTGCGGTATCGGGCAATCCTACAATCACCATACCCGGTAGACCTGGACCAGTATCTACTTCTACTTCGACCAGTACCCCATCGAGTCCAATGACGGCACAGGAATATACCCGGGCGAGCATGGAATTAGTATAGGAAAAGAAAATCAAAAAGTCAAATCAAACCACAGGTTTATTCTTGTACACCCAGCTTTCTTAAGAAAGAGGGGAGAAAAAACTTTTCTCCCCTCAAAAAAGCAAAAGTCTCTTAATTTCTGGTTTCTTCAATCAATCCAGCGAAAAATTTTTGGATGCCATTTCAGCAATCGTTTTACCAATACTGATGGACGCTGTAGCTGCAGGAGAAGGGGCGTTGAGGACGTGAATCATTCTTTGACCTTCAGCGATACTGAAGTCGTCCAGCAGTTTACCTGAGGGATCCAGGGCTTGGGCGCGCACGCCTGCGCCAGAACGGTGCACATCTTCTTCCTGCAATTCGGGCAACAATCGCTGCAGGGCTTTGACAAAGGCTTTCTTGCTCAAAGAGCGGTAAAACTCTCCCACTGCTGTTTGCCAGTATTTGAACCCCATAATCCAGAAACCACGAAATGTCAAAAACTCCGACAAGTCTCTCAGTGAGATGTCTCCCATTTTATACCCTTCCCGCTTGAAGGCAAGCACAGCATTGGGACCGGCTTCCACACCTCCTTTTACCATGCGGGTGAAATGAACCCCGAGAAATGGAAAACGAGGATCGGGCACAGGGTAAATAAGATTTTTCACAAGGTGATGTTTTTCGGGTACCAGTTCATAATATTCTCCCCGAAAGGGGATAATTCGAACCACAGGGTTGACGCCACACATTCTTGCAACCCGATCAGAATATAAACCGGCGCAGTTGATCAGGTTTCTGCATACTACTTCCCCTTTGGGGGTGGAAAGAACAAATTCACTTCCTCGGTTCTGGAAACCGATCACACGCGCGCCGGTCCAAATTTCTCCGTCTCTCTCTTTTACAATTTTCGCATAGGCATTGGTCACTCCAATATAATCCACAATGCCCGTTTGTGGAACGAAAATGGCAGCAATTCCTGTTGCGTGGGGTTCGTAATCTTTGATTTCCTCTGCCCGTAATTTCTTCAAACCTGTCAGTCCGTTGGCAATCCCTCTTTCATAGAGACTGTCAAGACGCGGTAATTCTTCTTGTTCTGTAGCCACAATCAACTTTCCACAGTTTTCATGAGTAATTCCATGCTGAGCACAAAACTCATACATGGCGGTGCGTCCTTCTACGCAATTTTTGGCTTTTAACGAACCCGGTTTGTAGTAAATCCCTGAGTGAATTACGCCGCTATTATTCCCTGTTTGATGAGCCGCCAGACGATTTTCTGCTTCTAAAACGATGATGGATTGCTTGGGGTATTTTTGCGTGAGTGCCATAGCGGTGGCTAATCCAACGATGCCGCCCCCAATGATGGCAATATCAAACGTTTGAGACATAGGTGTATCTCCTGTGGAAAAGTCTTGATATGATTATACTCAAGATTAAAAACGAGAGCGATATTTTTACTCTTTATTATCGGGTTTGATAAAATACTCGCTTCAAAGCCTCTTCAGCAAGGTCCTCCAGCACCCCTAATTCCCATGCCAAATCGAGAATTGTGTACCGCGGGCGGTAAAAAGGTCCCTTAATCATGGCTTCGAGCACTTCCTCCTTGTTGCGCTGAATGGTTTGCAGGGACACAGGAAATCCCGCTTCGATAAAAGTACGTTTGACTTTTTCGAATGGCGTGAGATAGGGATCAAGAATCTCCCACAGGAATTGCCATTGCATTTTCACTCGTTGTACTCGATGGAGTATTTCTTCATCCTTTCGATATTTCTTTTCCAGAATCTGGTTAAAGCGTGTGGCAGCGTCTCCATACAGGCGTTGGTTTTCATCGACAAGTCTTCCAAAAGATTTACGGTGTTTGAGAATTTTTTCAGGTTGGAGGGAATGGGGATTTACGCTTCGGAAAGCCTCATAGAAGGCAAGCATGATTAGCGTTCCAATACCCACCTGCACCCCATGAAGGTTTTTGGGAAGTCCGCGGTGGTGGCTCAGAAAATCCCAAAAATGAGACAGAACATGTTCTGAGCCGGAGGAAGGCGATGTCTCACCGTTCAAAAGCGTCATGGAATAACCGGAGATAAGAATAGCATCAGCAAAGAGTTGAAATGCCAACAAATCGCGTTGAGTGATTTGGGATGCTACGGCAAATACATCGTTCTGATATTTTTCGGTGAGTTCGTAAGGGAAGGGGCAAAAATAGGTCCCGTGGAAAAAATTGGCAAGTCTCCAATCTGCATTGCATACTGCTCTCGCGGCTAAGTCTCCCCAACCAGCCCAAATCATTTCTTGAGGAGCATCTCTCAGGATGTTTACATCAAGCAGAACTGCCTTTGGGGGGGTAAGCAAATGGCTGATTTTTACTTCGCCTTCTGTAATGGTAGCCGTGATAGAAGTGTACGCATTCATAGAAGGGGCTGTGCCGATAAGGGCATACTCAAGGTGCGTTTGAGTCGCAACCCATTTGGTTAAGTCGCAAATAACCCCGGAACCAGCCCCAATCAGAAAACTTGCGGCTGAGGGGATTTGTTCCATGGCTTCATGGGCTAACTCAACACTGGTATCCAGCAGTACACCCGGTGATCCTATCCCAATTGGGTGAATAGAAAAGCCCTGGTTTTGTAATGGGGCAATGACTTTTTCTGCGATGAGAGGCTCAATCGCGCGGTCATAGAGAAGGGGAACGAGAGAGGAGCCGGCATGTCTTCTGAGGACATTCACGGCGTCCCCAACGAGAACCCCAGGCTCTGCGGCAGCGAACTCGATCGGTATAGTGTGCACTTTTCCGCAATATGGACAACCTAGAGAAGTATGGCACAAATCGGAAGGAGAGAGACTTTTATATGTTTCGGGATGGGTGAAGAATTTTGAAAGCATAAACCTGATTATAAAGCCAGATTTCCCCCTCATCTCACGTGAGTTGAGAGATGAGGGGGAAATTTTATCGGGTCGACTCAGGACTGAAAACGGTTTGCTTCTTCTGAGCCGATGTATAAAGAGGAAGCGCAGGAATGCTCAGGAGTGCCGTCAATAAAATAGCTAAACGCAGGGATCGATTACCCACAGCACCGATTCCCGGTCCCCCGACAACCTGTCCAAAGGCGTTGGCTTGTCCCACGATGGAGATAACGGTCGCTCGTGTGGTTGGGAGGATATTTTGCACCAGCCAGGCATTGTATAACGGGAAGATTAACGCTCCCATTACTCCTTTGACTAGAATGGCGGCTATTGCTGCATAAAAATTTCCTGTAAGTGCCAACATGACTACCATAGCAATACCCAAACTGTGCAAGAGGACAAGATATCGGGCCGCTAGTTGATAAGATTGGGATATAACCTCCAGTTTCTTTCTGAACATTGCGGTCGTGCTAAAGGATGCCAGTGACCCCGTGATGTTCAGGATGCCAAACCAAACAACCGGCTGAAGTGCTCCGATGGGGGGAATCTGAAAATTCTTTAACAAATGGGCACTGGAAAGACGATCATACCCTTCACTTGCGGCTCCGATAAAAAGTTCTACCAGCAGGAGGGCTAACAGGATGGGGGATTTGCCCACTGCTTTGACTCCCTCTTGAAAAGTTTGTATAAAAGACTGAAATGGGGTTTCCAAACTTTTTGATGACTTATAACGCGGGGTAAATTGTGTTTCTGGCATGGTAAAGAGGAGAAACACTGCCAGAAAGAGGTACATCAAACCGCCAATCACAATCGGCAGGTTTAATGCTACACTGGCAATGGCTACACTGATTGCAGAACCGATTAATCCCAAAATACGGTTGATTTGACCGCTTTCAATGTTAATCTTACCTACCAGGTCTTCCCCAATTTCGTCGGCAAGCCATGCTTCAGTAGCGCCACTGGTGAAGGTATATCCAAGTCCCCAAAGCACCTGACCGATGAAAACCGCCCACAATTCAGGAACTATTCCGACCAGGAGAAAGCCGCCAGCCATAATAAACCAGCCTGTAACAATGGAAACCTTTCGACCAATGGTGTCAGCAAGCACACCGGTGGGAATCTCAAATAGCAAGATAGCCCCCTCTAAAACAGTACCGACAAGAACCAGTTGTAGAGGGCTTAAGCCGATAATTTCTACGAAGTAAACCATGTTCACCGTGAACATAATGGTATCCGCCAGAGTATTTCCACCACTTAAGATCAGGTAAACCAGTCTTGCGGAGGTTTTTTTAATCATGAGCCTTATCTCCAATAATCCAAAGGCAACAGAATTCGAGGAGAGTGCTAAAACCTCTCCTTACCTTTATTTTTCTTGAGGTTGAACGCATATAAGCCTTTATCAAACTGAATCAAAAAGCATTGCTTCAGAGAGGCTCTGAAACCCGGAGATGATTTCTGCTCAGAGGAACGGAGGCAATAGATTATTTGATGCTTACAGGGGAAAACAGGAAACCAAATGCGCCAGCGCTTCTTCAGAGGCAGGAATCATAAAAAATGTGTAAAGAAGTTGTCATGGCGCACCTCGAAAGTCTTGACTTGCAAAACATAATAAACGAAAGGGTCCAAAAATGCAAGCAATTCAAGACTAAATCAAAATGGTACTAACTTTTATATTCGAACCGATTTACGCGTTTTTCGGAAATGTTCCAGCCACCATGCGATAGTGTCTCGCAAGGTCTCCGATAGTTTTCTTGGCGCATAACCCAACTCAGTTTTTGCCCGCTGGATACTGATTTGAGAGTTACTCAACAACGTTTCTATGGAGTAACGGGTGAACTTCGGGCGGGTATGCGTGACTTTGTAGTAAATTTCTGCCAGAGAGGCGAACCAAAACGCTATGGCTTTCGGAAATTCGAGTGCTGGAGCAAACAATCCGCGTATTTCCTTAACCAACGCTCGCAGTTGTGTAACAGAAATCTGTTCTCCCCCGAGAATGTACGTATGCCCTTTGATACCATAATCACGAGCCAGGATATGTCCTCTTGCTACATCGCGTACGTCCACAAAGTCAAAGCCACCCTTCACAATATAATCCAGTCTGGAGGTCATCCAGTTTAAAATCATCTCTCCTACCTCTGAACGACGGTAGTCGTAAGGTCCAATCACTCCTGTGGGGCAGACAATCACAGCATCCAATCCGTCCCTTTGGACGGCTTCCAGTACCAGAATAGAGGCTTCTGCTTTTGTACGATCGTAGGCGCCAGCCGGATTTTGTGGATCAAAAGGCAAGTCTTCTTGAATGAGGACTCCATGAGGCGGACGGGTAAGTGCATGGATAGAACTGGTGTATACCAAACGTCGTACCCCGGTCTGAAGAACGGCTTGAATCACGTTGCGGGTGCCTTCAACGTTCACTTTCCGCAGAATCGGTTCATGTTCTTCCAGTATAGAAACAAGTCCTGCCAGATGAAACACTGTGTCCACGCCCTGACAGGCTGAAATCAGTGAGGGGAGATCCAGAACATTCCCTTCAACAATTTCAATCGGTAAACCTTCCAGAGAACGAAGGTCTTCACCGGGTAAGACCAGGGCTCTCACGGGTTCACTACGGGAAACCAATTCCCTGACCAGTACGTTTCCCAAATGTCCTGTTGCGCCGGTAACCAGATTCATTTTTCGCCTCCTTTTTGAAGCGCCTCAAATAACCACTCAATGCTTTTTCCGGTAACCTGGCTCCAATTTTCTCCCTGTGGGTCGAAGAATGCTTGTAAAAGCATCCCTAATGCCAGAGCAAGGATGGTACGGGCGACTATTTGAGGGTCAATATCCTTTTTCAGAGAAAGATCCCCCTGAATTTCACTCTGTCGGATAAGTTGCGTGAAGCGTTCTACATAACGGTGATAGGGGGCAACGGTAGCTTGCCAGATTTCAGGTTGTCTGGTGGCTTGAATCCAGAATTCGAGGAAAATTCGTGCTCGGGTATTCGAAGCTGCAAAGATTGCGTCGGTGGATTTCGCAAGATCAATCAATCCCTCGGGAATGTTGGGATGACCACTGAGCGTTTTTTGTAATTGTTCATCCAGTTGTCTTAACCAGTCTTCCAGCAAAGCCAGAAATACCGCTTGCTTGGTGGGAAAATGATGGTAAAAGGCACCTTTGCTGACTCCACATGCTTCGCAAAGGTCGGCTACACCAGTGGCATCGTACCCTTTCTGGGCAAATAACGCCTCGGCTGCCTGTAAAATTTTTTGACGAGTTTCTTCACTTCGTTGTTGCATAGAAAAAGATACCGACCGGTTTGTTTATTTTTATTATATCACATTAACGCTCAACCCATCGGTTGAGATTATGCGGAATTTTGAACTGAGTGAGTTTCAAAATCAATTTCTGTGGATCTTCGTCTTCAACAAATAAATCCATATGTTCAGGGTAAATAAAACCTTCCTGTAAGGCATGAGAAATCCAGCGAAGGAGGGGGGAGTAATATCCGCTGGTGTTCAGTAACCCAATAGGCTTTTGATGAAGTCCAATTTGTGCCCAGGTCAGAGTTTCAAAAAATTCTTCCATTGTCCCAAAACCACCGGGCAGGCTGATAAAAGCATTAGCCAGACGGCTCATCTCGGCTTTCCGGGTGTGCATATCCGGGGTGATAATCAATTGCGACAGACCATCGTGTATCAAAGAGGGCTTGTTAAGGTGTTCCGGCACGACCCCAATCACCTTGCCTCCTGCCTTTAGAGCACCTTCTGCTACTGCACCCATCAAACCGGTTTTTCCACCTCCATAAACCAGGGTGATACCGCTTTGGGCAAGAATTTGCCCAGTTTGGTAGGCGGCTTCGAGGTAAGCGGGCTTAATGTGGTCTGCTGAACCGCTGTAAATACAGAGGAACTGAATAGAATTTTTCAACATGTTAAGTATCCTTTTTATAAATGTGTTTCATCAATTGGACTAAGCCAAACGTTAGAGCCCCAAATAATAGGATGTGCCAGGAATAGTCTGCAATTTTGCTGTTCAGCAAAAATTTTCGTATGGGAGTGACTGGATTTTGGGTTTCCTTTTTCCAACTAAACATCTGAGATAGGAAGAATTGGAAAAGTCTATCTGGAAGGTACCTTCTTCCTGTATCTAAGAATTTGGCATCCAGTCCAACCACTACTCGTAAAGGCGGATTTGGTTTTTGCAGGGTGTTGAGGATAGCGCAGGCAACCTGTTGAGGATGTCTGCCATGTTCAATGGCGTATTGTTGGAGAGCATAGGTGAAATGCCGTCTTGTTTGATACTCTGAAATGGGGTTAGGCGGCGTTTGGATGGATTGATCTATGGCGGTATGGAAATATCCCGGCTCAACCAGGGTCACATGGATATGAAATGGAGCCAGTTCTTTGGCAATGGTTTCAACATAACCCTCCAGAGCATGTTTACTGGCAGCATAGGCAGAGAAAAAAGGGGGGGCGCCAATCTTTCCTGCGATAGAGGAAAGTACAATAATTCTTCCCCCTTTTTGTGTTCGCATGAGTGGGGTGACACAGCGAATCATATTGACTGTGCCAAAGAAGTTGGTTTGGAATACTTTCCAGAGGTCTTCAGGGGTTAATTCTTCTCCAGCGGCTACAGGTCCCATGATGCCTGCATTGCATATCAGCACATCAAGTTGACCAAACTCTGATTTAATTCGATGAACACAGGTGCAAATCGACTCTTCAGAAGTAATATCCAGAGAAAAAACAGGAAAGGGAAAGGGGGGGAGTTTTTCTGGATGACGACTGGAACCGATGACCCTAAAACCTTTCTGGTGCAATAAAGAAGCTGTTTCAAGCCCTATTCCAGAAGATACACCTGTGATGAAAACAACTGTTTTTTCACTCATGCCTAGATATTATCACAGGAATTTTTCTGTAATAAATTCCACTTGAGGAATCAAACTTTTTTGTGGATGTTTGCACTGTACTCATAGCCGGAAAAGCAGGTCAGGCTCATTTTCTCCGGGACGAATAAAGATTTTTCCCCAAAAACATTAAACCTGAAACCCTAAATCCGAAACTGTGATTCCGCATAACGGGTTACAATAGATTTACAGACTATTTCCGCTGGAGAGTTTATTATGGTTTCTTCCCCAAATTCCCCTTTATATGTCGGCGAAGGTTTAATTGTCACTCGTTCTAACCAACCGGTTGGGGGCTTTGTCTCTGCATTTGGGGAGACTTTTTACAAGATACAACATTATGATGCTATGCCCCCGTTTTTTATGAACATTGTTAGCGGTGCAGACCACTGGTTATTTATTGCATCTACTGGTGGCTTGACAGCTGGACGTGGCAATGCTGACCGGGCTTTGTTTCCCTATTACACTGAAGATAAACTAACCGAAAATCACGAAAATACCGGGGCTAAAGCCATTTTCCGTGTCATACGGGGAGATCGTACATGGCTCTGGGAGCCTTTTTCAATTCGATATGATCGGTTATATCACATTGAACGCAATCTGTATAAAAATGTCTTGGGAACGACTATCGTCTTTGAAGAAATTAATCACTCCCTTGAATTGACCTATCGTTATGCATGGAGCACGGGTGACCGCTTTGGCTTTGTGAAAACTTCCTGGTTGGATAACACAAGCCGTTTAACTTCATGTAAGGTGGAATTCCTCGATGGCTTGCAAAACATCCTGCCTGCGAATGTAACCTCTGATACTCAAAATATCTTTAGTTGCCTGCTCGATGCCTATAAACGTAGTGAGTTGGATGAAGAAACGGGTTTGGGGATGTTCACTCTCAACTCCCGCCTTACCGATTTGGCTGAGCCAAGCGAGTCCCTTGCGGCAAATACCGTCTTTCAGGTGGGACTAGTGCCTCTGAGCGTTTTATTGTCTTCCAGCCAGTTGGACTCCTTCCGATTTGGTGGAGACATCCAGACAGAGAAAGAAATTCGCGGTATGCGAGGTGCATACTTTGTCCATACTCGCCTGCAACTGGACTCTGGGCAGCAATGTACATGGATGCTGGTCGCTGATGTGAACCAGGACCATGCTTCATTGGCAAAATTGCGTGCGTTTCTCAAAAATACCTCTGCCGAAGATCAACGTCAGGCCATTGAACAAGACATTAACCTCAATGTTTCAACCTTACAGACATTGGTTGCATGTGCTGATGGCATGCAGGTGACCGAAAACGTGCTGGCGAGTACTCATCATTTTGCAAATGTCCTTTTTAACATCATGCGCGGTGGGGTTTTTGCCGAACAATATTGGATTGAAAAAGCCGACCTGCTCAGTTTTTTGGAGACTCATCAGCGTGGATTGACACGCATCCACGCCGGTTTCTTTGCCAGCCTCTCAGAAAAAATTCATCTGGCTGATCTTCAAACTCGCGCCGCAGAGTGCAATGACCCCAACTTGTGCCGATTACTGAGTACTTATATGCCACTTACTTTCAGCCGCAGGCATGGTGATCCCAGTCGTCCCTGGAATCGCTTCTCGATCAATATTAAAAATCCCAACGGAACACGACGTCTTGATTATGAAGGCAACTGGCGTGATATCTTCCAGAATTGGGAAGCCCTGGCTTATTCTTTCCCTCAATACATTGAGGCTATGATTGATACCTTTTTGTGTGCAACCACCGCTGACGGCTACAATCCTTACCGTATCAACCGTGCCGGCCTGGATTGGGAAGTTCCTGATGAAAACAACCCCTGGGCAAACATTGGGTATTGGAGTGATCATCAGACTATTTACTTACAGAAATTGCTTGAAGCCAGCGAACGTTTCCGTCCCGGCCAACTGCGGCAACGACTTAACCAGCCCTGTCTGAGTTATGCCAACGTTCCCTATCGTATTAAGCCCTATGATGATTTGCTGAAAGACCCTTACAACACCATCGTTTTCGATCATACGCTCCATAAACAAATTCAGCAAGCAGTGAAAAAGCACGGTACAGATGCACGCTTATTACGCTATGCTGATGGGAAGATCATTCATGCCTCGCTAACCGAAAAACTACTCACCCTCTTGCTGGCAAAATTGGTCAACTTTGTCCCTGAGGGGGGGATCTGGATGAATACCCAACGCCCTGAGTGGAATGATGCCAACAATGCACTGGTTGGACGGGGGTTATCGGTGGTTACATTGGGTTATTTACGTCGTTTTCTTGAATTCTTCCGTGAACTTGTTCGGGATGAAGCTGGTGAGTTTTCGGTGCATATGGAGGTGATTGAGTGGTTAAAGGCGATCTTCTCGGTCCTAAAACAGTTCCAGTCATCGTTGGAAGATTCCTTTACCCCTGTTCAGCGTCGGAAAATCATGGATGCTCTTGGTGAAGCGGGCAGCATCTACCGCTGGAATGTTTATCAGAATGGTTTTTCCGGAACATTTGCTCAATTGCCGGTTGGGGAATTACAGGAATTTCTTGCCTTAGCCCAGAAATATATTGAGCACAGCCTGCGAGCTAACCGTCGTCAGGATGCACTTTATCATTCGTACAATCTCCTGCGATTGGAAGATAACAGTGCTTATGTTGACCATCTTTATGAAATGCTTGAAGGTCAGGTTTCTATCCTTTCTTCTGGACTGCTCGATGACAAGGAATCTCTTGAATTACTGCGCGGTTTACGCCACAGTGCTCTCTATCGCCCAGACCAGCATTCTTACATTCTCTATCCGGATAGGGTCTTGCCTTCCTTCTTGCAAAAAAACACTCTTAAACCTGAAGAGGTCAATCATCTGAAGTTGCCTGCTATGTTGATTGGGGCTGGGGATACCCGACTCTTTACCCAGGACATCAATGGGTTCTATCACTTTGCCAGTGATTTGCGTAACGTGAAAGATGTTCGTAAGGTTTTGGAAGAATTAAGGGCTGAACTGGCATTTGCTACCCTGGTCGAAAATGAACAGCATGCTATTCTTGACCTCTTCGAACGTACCTTCCGCCACGCGGAATTTACCGGACGCTCTGGTACTTTCTTTGCTTACGAGGGATTAGGTAGCATTTACTGGCACATGGTTTCCAAATTGTTGTTAGCTGTACAAGAGAATGCTCTGCGTTTTCAACATACCCCCAGTGGCGAGGGCTTGCGCAAAGCCTATTTTGATATTCGTGCAGGGCTTGGATATCAGAAATCACCTGCTGAATATGGAGCATTTCCTACGGATCCATATTCTCATACTCCTGCTGGGCGAGGTGCTCGCCAGCCTGGTATGACCGGTACAGTGAAGGAAGAAATTCTTACCCGTCAGGCAGAAGTTGGGTTGCAGTTTGTCGATGGCAGGTTGTCGTTTAACCGCTTCTTACTCGACCCTGCTGAACTGCTGAGTGAGCCACGGACGGTTACGTACATTGATGTTTTGGGAGAACCACAAATCTTTTCTGTGCCCGCTGGCTCGCTGATTTTCTTTGTTTGCCAAACACCTGTCGTTTTGAAATTAGGCATACATGATGAAATTACCATCCATTACGCCGATGGCACCATTCGCATTCTCGATGGGAGGCTTCTGGATGAAGAGACCAGTCAGCATATCTTCTGGCGTGATGGAGTTGTCCATCATCTGACAGTTTCGCTGGTTGGGGAAAATAACCTCGGTGAAACAAACTGAAACCTGGTTTCTCGTCCGACTTTTTCCACTACGAGGTGCTTTGCGTCCTAATGTCATAACTTGGTTGCTCATGGCTGTCGGAAAAGAAGTGCTTGAGGGTAGAAATCCTCTCCTAAGAGTTGATAGTATCGAATGGTTGGGTTTAGAAGATTGTGCTCTCAAACTCAGGATTCCTGCGGGAGAGTGCCATTTTTCTTGGTAGAACAGAAAAGGGAAGCACATGAAACAGATTGGCACAAGCAAAAACCAAAGATTTCTTGTGGATGAGGAAGAAAAGCCCTTTTTCTGGTTGGCGGATACAGCCTGGGAATTGTTTCACCGATTAAGTCTTGCTGAAATCACTCATTATTTTGAGGTACGACGTCGGCAGGGGTTTAATTTGATTCATGCAGTCCTGCTTGCCGAACTCAACGGTTTGCATGTCCCGAATGCGAACGGACACATTTCTCTTTGTGGAGATGATCCTGCGCGTCCGAATGAATTTTATTTCCGCTTTGTAGATGAGGTGGTACAACTGGCTGAACAATATGATTTATATGTGGGACTGCTTCCAACCTGGGGAGATAAAGTTCACGGAGGGTTGTGGGGTATTGGCCCGGTTATTTTTAATGAGGGCAATGCACGAGCTTATGGAAATTTCTTAGGCGAGCGCTATCGCCGATTTAAAAATGTGGTTTGGATTTTAGGGGGAGATCGTTCTGCAGAAGGCTATGTGGCCATATGGAAATCACTGGCAGAAGGGATCATCGAAGGATTGGGGCATAAACCCTTGATGACTTACCATCCTATGGGAGGGTTCAGTTCATCGAAATGGCTTCATCAGCAGGATTGGCTCTCAATGAATATGCTTCAGTCCGGCCATGTCCTTCTGGATGCTCCAAATTGGGAAATGATTACCAGAGACCTTGCCCTCCAGCCTGTTAAACCTGTACTGGATGGTGAACCTAATTATGAAGATCACCCCATCGACCCTTACTTGAGGGAATGGGAGCCCAAATTTGGCAGGTTTACTGATTATGATGTCCGAAAACAAGCCTATCGCTCTGTTTTTGCCGGTGCTTGTGGGCATACTTACGGGAATCATTCTGTATGGCAATTCTGGGATCTTTCCCGTGAGCCGGTTACTCATCCCATGCGGGTATGGCAGGAAGCCATTTTTGCTCCTGGAGCGTGGCAGTTGACGCATTTGAAATCCCTGATGTTATCCCGCCCGTACTTTACGAGAATTCCTGACCAGTCTTTATTACCCGAAGAACCCACCCCTCCACCGGTTCAAGAGATTCAGTCCGACAAAGAAAATTCAGCACGTGCTGCCCATTCCAGAGCCACACGTGCAGAAGATGGTTCTTATGCTATGGTGTACATCCCACAGCCGGATAAGAAGGTAATTGTGGATCTCTCAGAACTTGCGGGAACGGTTCAGGCGTGGTGGTATGATCCACGTACTGGAAAGTCATTTGAGATCGGGGTCTTCTCTCATCACAAAATCCAGCAATTTACCACGCCTTTCAGCGGCCCTGACTGGGTGCTGGTACTGGATGAAAAATCACGAAAATTTGGTGCTCCCGGAACCTCTCAAAAATCTTGTTGAAAGGATGGACGAAGATGGAAGAAAAAATGCGAGATTTGAAACAACGATTATCCGAAATTCATGACCTGGAAATGGCAAATGCGGTGCTAGGTTGGGATCAATTAACCTACATGCCTCCTGGGGGGGCTGAGGCGCGAGGACGTCAAATGGCAACCCTTGCTCGTCTGGCGCAGGAGAAAATGACTGATCCCGGCTTGGGAAAGTTGATTGAAGAATTACTACCTTATGCCGATTCGTTGCCCGAAGATCACGATGATGCTGCCTTAATCCGTGTGGCTAAAAGGGATTTTGACCGCTTGACCAAAATTCCACCGCAATTAATTGCCAGAGTCTATGAGCATCAGTCTCGTTGCTACATGGCTTGGACTGAAGCCCGTCCAAACAATGATTTCGAGAAGGTAAGACCCTTGTTGGAGCAGACTCTGGAATACAGCCGCGAGGTTGCCAATTGTTTCCCGGGGTATGAACATATTGCCGACCCATTAATTGATTGGGCAGACTATGGAATGAAAGCCAAAAACTTGCGCGTACTTTTTGACCAACTGCGCCAGGAACTTGTACCTCTGGTGCAAGCCATTACTTCATACCCTCCATCAGATGATTCTTGTCTGCGACAGCACTTTCCGGAAAAAGACCAGATTGCTTTTGGTGAGCAGGTTATCCGTGCTTTGGGGTATGATTTTCAGCGTGGAAGGCAGGATAAGAGCCCACACCCCTTTACCACTCGCTTTGGTTATGGTGATGTACGCATTACCACCCGCGTGAAAGAGAACGATTTTGGGGAGGCTTTCTTCAGCACGGTTCATGAAGCCGGACACGCCATGTATGAGCAGGGATGCAATCCCGCCTTTGATGGGACACCCCTCTTTGGAGGGACTTCCGCAGGGGTACACGAAAGCCAGTCGCGGCTTTGGGAAAATGTGGTGGCGAGAAGCCGGGAATTTTGGGAGTATTACTATCCGCTGTTGCAAAAAACCTTTCCTGGTCAATTGGGGAATGTGACTCTGGATACTTTTTACCGAGCCATTAATAAAGTGCAGCCTTCACTAGTCCGTACAGATGCTGATGAGGTGACATACAATCTCCACGTCATGATTCGTTTTGACCTTGAGTTACAGATGCTGGAAGGTTCCCTGGAGGTCAAACATCTACCGGAAGCCTGGAATGAACGCTACCGTTCAGATTTGGGAGTAGTGCCTCCCGATGATCGTGATGGTTGTCTGCAGGATGTTCACTGGTATGGAGGGTTCATCGGTGGACAATTCCAGGGATACACGCTTGGAAATATTCTGAGCGCATTGTTTTATCACCATGCAGTGTTGGAAATTCCTTCGATCCCTGAAGAAATTCGCCAGGGGAAATTTGAGAATTTACACGGGTGGCTGAAAGAACACATCTATCAGCATGGCAGGAAATATACTGCTCCGGACTTAATTCGGCGTGTTACTGGTCGAGACCTGGATATCCAGCCCTATATTGCCTATCTCAAACGTAAGTACGGTGAATTGTATTCTCTGTAAACGTATTATTTAAAACGCGAAGAGGGATCGGGGTTGAATACACCGATCCCTCTTTTTTTCATCGCAACCAGCCTAAGCCATTCTGAGTACAGCAGAGGCTCGAATGTCTTGTGAAGAGGAGCCTACCAGAATCTGGAATTCACCGGGTTCAACTACCCAGCGCGATTGATAAGGATCGTAGAATGCAAAGGCTCTCTCGTCCAATTCGAAAGAGACTGTTTTTGATTCCCCAGGTTGCAATTCAACTTTTGCAAAACCTTTCAGTTCTTTGGGTGGACGCACCAGGGAAGACTCAGGGTCGCCTACATACAATTGTACCACTTCTTTACCCGCGCGTTTGCCGGTGTTTTTCACGGTTACCTGTACCTTAACAGATTCCCCAATGTTAACCTCCGATGGTAAGGTCAGATTTTCGTATTCAAACGTGGTATAGGAAAGCCCATGTCCGAAGGGGAAGAGAGGGGATACCTTTTTCTTCTCGTAATATCGGTAACCTACGAAAATACCCTCTCCATAGTACACCTTCCGATCGCCCGGGTAATTGATATAAGCAGGCGTGTCTTCTAAACGGCGCGGGAAAGTTACTGTCAGTTTCCCCGAGGGATTAATTTCACCAAAGAGGATTTTGGCAACAGCGTTGCCTCCTTCCTGCCCGGGGTAGTAGGCTTCCAGAATGGCAGGCACATCTTCAGCCCAGGGCATTTCCACCGGGGAGCCGGCATTCAGGATGACAACAGTTCTGGGGTTGGCTTTCAGAACAGCCCGCACCAGTTCATCCTGCGGACCCGGAAGGCGCATATCCGGACGGTCGTACCCTTCGCTTTCAAATCCTTCCGGCATGCCAATAAACACCAGGGCAACATCACTCTTCGCGGCAAGTTCTGCGGCTTTTTGGATTCGATTGTCCTCTCCAGGACCAAAGACTCGCATACAGGCAAGTTTCCAGAAAGCAAATTCCTCGTCATTATCCTTCAGGTATTCAATGACCAGATCGTAAGATTTTCCTTCTTCCAGGGTTGTTTGGAATTGCACTTCACTCTCTGCGCGATGTTCTTTGGGTTTTGAAGTATTCTCAAAGACTTTATTGCCGTTGATAAATACCCGACACGTGCTTGTATTCACAAGGAAGAATGTGAAGTTGCCACTTTCCAGAGGGGTGAATGATCCACTGGCGCGCAGGGAAAAACGTGGCGAAGTGATTTTGGAAGCGGGGAGAGAATTTGCCCACATCCACATTTCTGCTTTGGGGATAGATATCGTCCCTGCTGGTTGTCCTTGCAAAGCAGGATTGTCAAAGAAATCCACTTTTAACCCGTTAACCCCTAACCAGTCAGCACCGAGTACGGGGGGCTGGTGATAATTATCGCAGCCTTTTTCATACTCAATTTGGATTTTATCTCCGAATCGTGCGCGCAGTGCTTCCAGGGGGGAAACCCGATAAGGCGGATCAACATAAGAAGAGCCGCCGCCACCAATGCGATCCTCAGCTGCATTGGGACCAATCACGGCGAGAGTGCGAATCTTTTCGATATCAAGGGGCAAAAGGTCTGCCTCATTCTTGAGCAAGGTGATGGCTTCTTCTGCCACTTCTAATGCCAGGGCTTGGTGTTCTGGAGTATTTACCGAACCGGGTGGCAGTGTTGCAGGATCGTCGAACTTACCAGCCCTGAACAAAATGCGCAGGATGCGGCGAACGGCATCGTCTATCACTTTTTCATCAATTTGCCAGTTGTGTACAGCATCTTCAAGAAGTTTGCCGTAATAGCGTGCCGGTCCCGGCATCTCCAGGTCTAAGCCATTTTCAACCGATTCAAAAATGGTATGGTTAGCACCCCAGTCTGAGACGACTACACCATCAAATCCCCATTCTTCTTTGAGGATCTCGCGAAGCAAGTGTCGGTTCTGGGAGGCGTACACCCCGTTGATACGGTTGTATGCACACATGACGGTAAAGGGTTTGGCTTCCTTCACCACCATTTCAAAGTGGGGAAGATAGATTTCCCTCAGGGTGCGTTCATCGAGTTCTGAGGAACCTCGATGGCGTTCAAATTCCTGATTGTTTGCCGCAAAATGCTTCAGAGATGCGCCAACTTTTTTGCTCTGCAATCCTTTGACCCATGCCACACCCATTTTCCCGTTAAGATAAGGGTCCTCGGAATAAGATTCAAAATTTCTCCCGGCAAGCGGATGGCGAACGATATTCACGCAGGGTCCCAGTAAAATATCACAATCCATCGCGCGCGTTTCCTCTGCCAGCGCCATGCCCACTTTTTCGATCAGTGCTGTGTTCCAGGTTGCCGCCATGCTGACTCCGGTGGGGAAGCATGTGGTGGGACCGGCTTTTCTTCCTGCCTCTGGATAACTTGAACGCACGCCATGGGGTCCATCAGTCATGGTAATCGAAGGAATCCCTAAGCGTGGAATGGGCATGGTTCTCCAGGCGTCTTTCCCTGAGAGCAGGGAAACCTTTTCTGACAAAGTCATCTGAGAGAGGAGTTCTGATATCTTTTGTTCGATGGTGTCTTGATTGTGAACGTTCATATAAGACTCCTAAAAAAAGAAATGACCAAATGGGGGTTTACAATTATCATATCACAAAAGGGAAAAATGACGCCGGTACATCTATCCGTATATTTGTGAAATTCGGCTTAAAATTTCACTGTCAACGTCCAGGAAAATTAAGGAGAAAAAATGGCTCTTACACCTGAATGGGAAAATCGTATCAAGCGTTGGGAGCGTACCCTGTGGGAGGCTATTTACTTACCGGTGATGGAAATCCCTCTGGAGGGGTTTACGACCACTCTCCGGTTAACGTATGAGCAGGCACTTCAGGGCAATTTCATCCCCATGCCTGCTGGAACACCTTGGGGAGCAAAATGGGAGTACGGTTGGTTCCGTACCAGAGTGGTGATTCCTGAGGTTCTCCAGGGAAAACGGGTTGTTCTTCGACTTGAACCCGGGGGTGAGAGTCTGGTTTGGGTTAATGGAAGGATTGAAGCCTCAATTGGTTGGGCACACAAAGAGTTTACCCTCGCGACTTCTGCCCGGGCAGGCGATGAGTATGAAATTCTTCTTGAAGCCTATGCCGGGCATGGAAGAATTACCGTTGGAGATGGGCCAAACCTCTGGGGCGTGCAAACCGTACCTGAACCCCCTGCGGCTCAAACCAGAGTGGGTAACAGCACGTTGGGGATTTGGCGCGAAGAAATTTACCAGTTGGCGCTGGACTTTACCACGTTGCGGGAATTGCGGGATGGACTCGATCCCTTATCCTTGCGTGCTTCTGAAGTGGATGAGGGTTTGATGGATGCTACCTGCATCCTTGACCTTGAACTTCCGGAAGATGAATTGCTGGAATCGGTTCGTCAGACACGAGCCCGCTTGAAACCTCTTTTGGAATGTCGGAATGGCGATACGACACCCGAATTACATGCTTTTGGACATGCTCACATTGATGTAGCCTGGCTCTGGCCTCTTCAGGAAACGGAACGCAAAATTGCGCGCACGGCGATTAACCAGTTGCGCTTAATCGAAGAATACCCCGAATACCGTTTCCTTCAGAGTCAGCCTCATTTGTATCTCATGCTCAAAACCCACTATCCTGAACTGTATGCGCGGTTCAAAGATGCTGTTCGCCAAAAGCAAGTGATTGCAGATGGCGGAATGTGGGTAGAAGCCGATACCAACATCAGCGGCGGAGAAAGCCTGATTCGCCAAATCCTCTACGGCAGGAGATTCTTTGAAGAGGAATTGGGTGTCAAAAGCGAGATTTTATGGCTTCCCGACGTGTTTGGATATTCCGGTGCTTTACCGCAAATCCTGAAAGGCACCGGAATGAAAGGTTTCGCAACACAGAAGATTACCTGGGCTTATGGGGGAGGAGAACCATTCCCGTATAACATCTTCTGGTGGGAAGGAATTGATGGCAGTGTAATTCCTGCACACATCTTCACAGAATACAACAGTCAAACCAGCCCTCGTTATGTGTTTGAGCGTTGGAACACACGTTTGCAGAAAAATGGTATCCAAACCATGATTTTCTCGTTTGGCTGGGGGGATGGCGGAGGCGGGCCTGAACGAAATCACATTGAATACATTCGCCGGGAACAAAATCTGGAAGGTTTGCCCAAGGTCAAAATCTCTTCGCCAGCGGAATTTTTTGAAGACCTGACGCGCCGTGGACTACCCCGCCAGAAATATGTGGGAGAACTTTATTTTCAGGCCCATCGTGGTACCTATACTTCTCAAGCAAAGACGAAAAAAGGCAACCGCAAGAGCGAATTTGCCCTGCGTGAAGCCGAATTTTGGGCAACTGCTTCCCGTGTGTTGCGAGGGTATGAGTTTACTCAGGATACCTTGAAAAACGCCTGGACAAAAGTATTGCTTAATCAGTTCCATGACATTTTGCCCGGTTCTTCGATCCGTCGTGTATACGAGGAAGCGGAAACCATGTATAGTGAGGTTTTGCAGGAGTGTCGATTGGTTACCGAGCAAGCGTTGTCTGCCATGGTTCAGCCCTCTGACACAGAGGTCACCGTTTTCAATTCCCTGAATTGGGCACGCAAGGTTTGTGTAGAAGTGCAGGGAAAGTTGACCGAGGTGGAAGTTCCACCCTGTGGATGGGTTACGATTTCTCCCCCCGGTGAATCTCGATTGGATGGTGAAAGTCGGGTGCAAGCAGGAATGCTGCCGGAGGGCGGCGCTTTCCTGGAGAATGAAATCTTGCGGGCAGAATTCAATGATCGGGGAGAAATTACCCGGCTGATGGATAAGGAAACAAGCAGAGATCAAATTACTGGAAAAGCCAATGTCTTCCGAATGTATAAAGACGTACCTGATGTATGGGATGCCTGGGACTTAAACAGTATGACGGAAGACATCCCGGTTCCATTGGATGGAAATTCGTTTATTGAAGTGTATTCAAGCCATTCTCTGGAAGCCTCATTGCGTGTTACGCGAAGGCTTCATGAGTCTGACCTTGTGCAAATCATCCGGTTGAGAAAAGGTAGCCGACGAATCGATTTCATCACCGGCATTGAATGGCGTGAAAGCCACAAATTGCTCAAGGTGAATTTCCCCGTGAATATTCATGCCAGCGAAGCCATTCACGAGATTCAATTTGGGCACATTCGTCGCCCCAATCATGCTTCCCGACAATTTGATGCTGACCGGTTTGAAGTCAGCCAGCATAAATGGACTGCACTGGCAGAAGAAGGACGAGGGGTGGCTGTCCTGAACGATTGTAAATACGGGGTTAGCGTAAAGGGCAATAGCATCAATCTCACACTGCTTAAGTCCCCTCTGGCACCTGATATGCTGGCAGACAAGGGACTGCAAACTTTCACCTATGCTGTTTACTTCTGGAATGGCAGTCTATTAGAAAGCGGATTGATTCAGGAAGCCTATGATTTGAATGTGCCGCCAGTGGTCCTCAAAGGCAATGGGGGTAAAGGATCCTTGCTTCAAACTAGTTGCTCGAATGTGGTGTTGGAAACCGTTAAACTTGCCGAAGATGGCTCAGGAGATATCATCTTGCGATTCTATGAAGCGATGCGTACGAGGACCCATTGTCAGGTACAGTTGAACTTGCCGTTCACCCAAGCAGTGGAGACCAATCTG
Source organism: Anaerolinea thermophila UNI-1 (assembly GCF_000199675.1). GTDB lineage: Bacteria > Chloroflexota > Anaerolineae > Anaerolineales > Anaerolineaceae > Anaerolinea > Anaerolinea thermophila. The sequence continues at coordinate 1,977,257 of NC_014960.1, read as the reverse complement.
CTGGAAGAAGAATTACAACCGGTCTTATTAGACGGGAATACCATGCACCTTGAATTCCGCCCGTTTGAAATTAAGACCATTCGCTTGAAGACTGAATAGGAGAGGATATGAGAAAAGCAACTGCTCTTTTGATTACCATCCTGGCAATTGTGATTCTCTCTGCTTGTGCTGGCACTGCTGAGGAAGAGAACCCATTGAAGGGAACAGTCTGGTCTTTAGAGACCATTGGAGAATCAGCGGCTTACCCCGGTGTCGATGTGATCGTTGATTTTGGGGATGGCGAAGTGCGAGGAAATACAGGGTGCAATGATTTCAACGGACAATACAAAGTAAAGGGCGATACCATCGAATTTAAGGACGTCTCTATGACGATGATGGCGTGCCAGAACCCCTCGCTTCGCGCTCAGGAAAATGCATTTCTGAACGCGTTGCAGTTGGCACGTTCGTATCATACGGATGGAAATATGCTGGAATTGCTGGACGAATATGGAGAAACTCTGATGATTTTGAGACGGTACTGAGTTTCACGAAACGGTGTAACTGATGTTCAGGTGGAGGGCATGGATGGCTTCTCCACCTGAACTTTTATGGGTAGGGTAAACAGGATAGAAAGTCTTGAAAGAGTACCCGCTTATTACGTAACTCTATCCATTTTCGGGTGTTTTCAGGCACAGGAATACACATCAAATGGATATAGTCTCGGTTCTGTAAATCTGTTTCATCAAAGATTAATTAACCCCAGGTATTTGAGGGCAATTCCTTCAAAACACCACAATACAGGAGGTAGTCATGACAATAACGAGACCCGTAGCGGTTGTAGGTTTGGGGGTGGTTTTACCTGATGCAGAAGATGTAAAAACTTTTTGGGAGAACCTGAAATCGGGAAAATATTCGATTGGGGAGGTGCCTCCGGATCGCTGGAGAATAGACCTGTACTATGATCCGGACCCTAAGGCACCGGATAAAACCTATTCCAAGATTGGTGCTTTTGTTCGTAATTTTCACTTTGAACCGTATAAATGGGGAATTGCTATCCCGCCGCGCGTGATCGAACAGATGGATCAGACGCAACAATGGGCAATTTCTGCCGCTAGGCAAGCATTAAGTGATTATGGTTATCCACAGCGTCCATTGGACCCTCAGCGGGTGGCAGTCATTCTGGGAAATGCCCTGGGGGGTGAAAGGCATTATCAGAGTAGCATGCGGATTCGTGCGGCAGAGTATCAAGCCGCTCTGGTAGCAGTACCCGAGTTTCAATCTCTGCCACTCTCGGTACAAGAAGCAATTCTGGATGGCGTTCGCAAGCAAATCCGTTCTGTGGTACCCGATATTACCGAAGATACCATGCCCGGTGAATTGGGGAATATCATTGCCGGCAGAGTTGCCAATGTCTTTAATTTCCAGGGCCCAAACTTCATTACGGATGCAGCATGTGCTTCGTCTCTGGCAGCAATTCAAGCCGCAATCGATGGATTGAATAATGGCCAGTTTGATGCAGTACTTACGGGTGGCGTCGATCGCAGTATGAGCATCGAAGGGTATGTGAAATTCAGCAAAATCGGCGCTTTAAGCCCCGATGGTTCGCGCCCGTATGCAGATGGCGCAAACGGTTTTGTTCAAGGGGAAGGTGCAGCTCTGTTCCTGCTTAAGCGCCTCGAGGATGCTGAAAAAGATGGAGACCACATCTACGCGGTTATTCGTGGTGTAGGTAGTAGCAGTGATGGGAAAGGCAAAGGCATTACCGCACCTAATCCTACCGGACAACAGCAAGCCATCGAGCGAGCCTGGAAAAACGCTGGTGTATCCCCTGCCACAGTCAGCATGATTGAAGGACATGGCACATCAACCCGTGTTGGAGATGTCGTTGAGGTGAACAGCCTGACAGCCATCTTTGGTCAGTTTGATTTGAAGCCGGGCAGTGTGGCATTAGGTTCTGTAAAATCCAATATTGGACACTTGAAGAGTGCCGCAGGTGCGGCTGGTCTGATGAAGACGGTTTTAGCCTTGCATCATAAGCAAATCCCCCCCACGCTAAATGTGGAACGTCCCAATCCCAATATTGATTTTGCTCATATTCCCTTTTATCCCAACACAGTTTTGCGTGATTGGGAAATCAAACAAGGGGAGGTCCGCCGCGCTGGGGTCAGTTCTTTTGGCTTTGGTGGCACGAATTTCCATTTGGTGGTGGATGAATATGTCCCGGGTATTTTGCAAGGAGAAAAGAAGATTTATTCCGGGGTGGACTTAACGTCCAGGGCTGAGGTTCTTTCTGTGCAGGCAGCGTCTAGGGAAGAAAGTCTTCCCAAGCCCTATCGTGGCCTTTACTTTGCCAGTGCCGAGACGGTAGAAGGCTTGAAGAATGAATTGCAAAAAGCCCTTCAACTGGCACAATCAGGCAATTTACCCGAGAGCCGTATCCCTTCTGTAGAAGAACTGGAACGCAAAGAACGAATGGCTATTGATTACAACGACCGCGATGAGTTTATCAAGCGGGCAGAGCGTGCTTTGAAAGGGTTTGAAAGTGCTCCGGAGAGTAACCCATGGCAGGCACTGGTAGCACATGGCGTTTTCCGGGGGAGCGGGAAACCGGGCAAACTGGCTTTCCTCTTCCCAGGACAGGGTTCGCAATACGTAAACATGCTGAAAGATCTTTGTGAGGTGGAACCGGTTGCCGCCCAGACGTTTGCAGAAGCGGACCGCATCATGACCCCGATTCTCGGTAAACCTCTGACAGAGTATATCTATGTGGCAGGAGATGAGGTTTCTCTTGCTGAGGCAGAGAAAGCCTTGCGCAATACAGAGATTACCCAACCTGCTATGCTCACCGCCAACGTGGCCATGATGCGCTTGTTAAACAAGTTCGGCTTTACCCCTGATATGGTTATTGGGCACAGCCTCGGGGAATATGCTGCGCTGGTTGCCGCTGGAGTTTTGACGTTTGCTGAAGCGTTAGAAGTGGTTTCTGCCCGTGGACGTGAGATGAAGCGTGTTGCCATGGAGGATAATGGCGCCATGGCAGCGGTTTCAGCGCCTATTGAAAAAGTTGCAGAAATTCTCAAAACTATTCCAGAATATGTTGTCATTGCCAACATCAATAGCCCTCTCCAGTGTGTGATTGGTGGAACAACAAAAGGGGTAGACCTTGCGCTGGAAGCCTTCCAGCAAGCCGGTTTTCAAGGGACGAAGATCCCCGTGTCTCACGCGTTCCACACAAAGATTGTTGCTCCGGCAAGCCAACCTCTGCGGGAGGTTATCGCTCGCATGAATATTCAGCCCCCACGTTTGACAATCGCGGCAAATGTGACTGGGGATGTCTATCCCAACACGCGAGATGAAATTCTCGACCTTCTGGCAGCCCAGGTGGCTTCTCCCGTGCAATTTATCAAGGGTATCGAAACTTTGTATCGTGAGGGAGCCAGAGTATTCATTGAGGTTGGACCCAAGCGGGTTTTGAACGCCTTAGCCATGGATATTCTCAAAGGGAAGACGGATGTAACAATCTTAGCCACCAACCATCCGCGAGAAGGCTCTGTGGTAAGTTTCAACAAAGCCCTTTGCGGCTTGCTTGCGGCTGGGGTTGTGCCGAAAGGAACTCAACATGAGCAGTCGACCTTTTCTTTGGTTTCCTCCCGCGTAGAATCCCGGACAGTTGAAATCCCTGAGCCCCAACTTCAAACGAACTCGCCAGGTCTGGAAGGTAAAGACAGGGAAGAAATCAAACAATTTGTTCTCAATCTGGTGAGCGAAAAGACCGGCTATCCGGTGGAGATGCTTGATCTGGAACTTGACCTTGAGGCAGATTTAGGCATAGACACGGTTAAGCAAGCAGAACTTTTTGCTGCCATTCGTACCCACTACAATATCCCGCGACGCGAGGATTTACGCCTCTCCGATTACAACACTCTTGCAAAAGTCATTGATTTCATGGCAAATGCCCTTGCAAATGTGTCGGAGATTCAGAAATTACCTGCTCCAATTCCCGTAGGGGCTGTAAAACAGACCGAAAGTCTGGTTTCAGTGAGTAGGATAAATGCTTCTGGGGTAATCCAGAAAGAAACTAATCAGATGTCTTCAAATGGGAATGGAAAACTCCCGCTTACCAGTTCGGTTGTGGTGAGCGGGGCGGGGTTAGGCTTACCCGGCAAAAACCGGCATGTCTTTGACGACTCGAATATTGCCAGTATTCTTCGGGGGGAAATTCGCATCGAGCCGCTCTCGGAGGATTTACGTCGGCGTATGGCTGAGAAACGCGCCATTCGCCTGGTCAAAAGCGAAGCCGGTGCCATTCAAGAAGTCATTGACCATGTAGATCAGACGGTGAAGTTGGGCGGTCAGCGCGGAAAATTTGACCTGATAGAAGAATTTGGTGTCCCAGCAGATCGTGTGGAAGCAACGGATATTTCCACTCAATTGGCAATAGCCGCAGGAATTGAAGCCCTGAGAGATGCGGGCATTCCGCTGGTGATGGCGTACCGTCGCACAAGCAAGGGGACGTATCTGCCTGACCGCTGGAAACTTCCCGAAGCCCTTGCAGATGAAACCGGGGTGATTTTCGCTTCCGCATTTCCTGGATTGGATCGTATGGCGGAAGAAACTCAACGCTTTTACGAAGTTCAAAATCTTGAATCTCAGATCCAGCAACTGCGTTCCCTTCAGCGTTTGATTTCACCGGATACAGAGGTTTATCGGGAGATTCAGCGTCGAGCCGATGAAATTGACGAAAAAATACGCGCCCTGGATTACCACTTTGACCGCAGGTTTGTCTTCCGTGTCTTAAGCATGGGGCATTCGCAATTTGCCGAGTATATAGGCGCTCGAGGTCCAAATACTCATGTGAATGCCGCATGTGCAACCACCACTCACGCGATTGCTATCGCAGAAGATTGGATTCGTGCAGGGAGGGCACGGAGGGTTGTGATAATTGCTGGAGATGACGTGACTTCCGGTGCGCTCTCCGAATGGATTGGTACCAGCTTGATGGCGAGCGGTGCGGCTACGGTGGAGGGCGATCCTCGTAAAGCCATTTTACCGTTCGATCGTCGTCGAAATGGCATGATTATGGGGATGGGGGCTGCTGCTCTGGTGATTGAGTCGGAAGATGCTGTTCGCGAACGTGGTATGTACGGTATTGCCGAAATTCTTGCGACCCAAATTGCCAATAGTGCCTATCATGGCACCCGTCTGGATGTTGAGCACGTGGCTTTGGTGATGGAGCACTTGATTCAGCAAGCCGAAGAGCGTTTTGGCATTCGTCGTGGAGAGATCGCCGGGCAAACGGTGTTTGTCTCTCACGAGACGTACACTCCCGCTCGCGGTGGAAGTGCCTCCGCAGAAATTCGCGCTCTGAGACAGGTATTTGGGGTTCATGCGCCTCAGGTGATTATTGCCAATACGAAAGGTTTTACAGGACATTCTATGGGGGTAGGTATCGAAGATGTTGTGGCTGTAAAGTCGCTTGAAACAGGAATCGTTCCACCCATTGCCCATATTCACGATGGCTTTGAACCTGATCCAGAATTGGGAGATTTGAACCTGTCGAAGGGGGGACAGTACAATCCCGTGTATGCCCTACGGCTAGGCGCAGGCTTTGGGTCTCAAATTGCCATGGTGTTACTCCGTAAGATTCCCGTTGCCGTGCGGGTTGAGAAAGAGCGATATATCAACTGGTTGCGGGAAGTTAGTGGCTATGACCAGGTGACTCTGGAAGTGGATCACCGCACGTTGCGGATTCGTCATGATGGTCCACCGAAACAGGTGCCGAGAAAATCAAACTGGAAATATGGATTTGGGCCTACGATGTGGGCAGTTTCACCTCAATCAACGCAGGAAATTCTCTTACCATCCCAAAGCCCCGCAGAATTTTCTGAGGTAGCCCCAGCAGAGGGGATAATAGAAACCCGGGTTGCCGAATCCGCTACGCTGTCGGCCGTTCCTGTAAATATTGCCGGTGTGGATGAGGAGGCCATCAAGCAGTTTGTTCTGCAGGTAGTGAGTGAAAAGACTGGCTATCCTCAGGAAATGCTGGATTTGGATCTAGATTTGGAAGCCGACCTGGGAATTGATACCGTCAAACAAGCCGAACTCTTCGCCACGATCAGAACCCATTACAATATTCCACGACGGGAGGATTTGCGCCTTGCCGATTACAATACACTGGCGAAGGTCATTCAGTTCATGAAAGAGGCATTGACGACCCAATCTCAGCAACCCGTTCCTGGTGGACAGAACAAAGCAGGGGGACGTTTAGAAAACGTTGCTCCTTTAGCATCTTCCTCTGTACCTGATGAAGATTCCATTAAACAATTTGTGTTGAGTGTGGTCAGCGAAAAAACCGGATATCCGGTGGAAATGCTCGATCTGGATCTGGATTTGGAAGCAGATCTTGGGATTGATACCGTCAAACAGGCGGAGTTATTTGCCACCATCCGAACCCATTACAACATTCCCAGAAGAGAGGATTTACGCCTCTCTGACTACAACACCCTTGCCAAGGTGATTGATTTCATGCGGGATGCGTTGGAGTCCCAAGTCAATTTGGCTTCAGGTGAAACCACAGAGCCTACACATTCTGAAATTGAAGGTTTCTCTCAACCTTCTGAGGCTTGGGAGGCAAACGTACCTAAGGATCAGGAACCACTTTCTTCAGATGAACGTTTGTTGGAAGAAGATCTTTCGGCAGAGGGTAAAGTGAAGGTTCGGATTCCAGTGCCTGTGTTAATTCCTCACCCTTCTTTATGTGTTCCATCTGGAATTTTCCTGGATCAGCAGGCTCGTGTCCTGATTGTTGATGGAGAAGGTGGTGTTGGAGAGTCTCTGGAGAAACTTCTCAACCAAAAGGGAGTGCAGGCTCATCGCTTCAAGCCTGAGTCGGTGCGCCAGATGGCCGAGGAAGTCCAAAAATTTGTTTCCAAGGGAGAAATCCACGGAGTGTACTTCCTTCCTGCCCTGGATTCCCGTTTTTCCATGAAGGAATTCGATCCGCAGGGTTGGCAGTCATCTGTTGAACTTCATGCGAATAGTTTGTTCACGTTGATTCGCACACTCAACGGACAGCCTTTTGTGGTTTGCGCTACTCGCATGGGAGGACTGCACGGGGTAGAAAGTCCTCATAAAGATGGTGCCTTTGGAGGATTAGTTTCCGGCTTTGCAAAAGCCCTGAGCATGGAACGTCCCAATTGTCTCGTCAAAGTAGTGGATTTTGAGCGAAAAGCCACGAGCGAATGGATTGCCGAGCGGCTTCTCGAGGAAACCCTTTATGACGCTTCTACCTGTGAGGTGGGATGGAAGGATAACCAGCGCTTTACTTTTGTTTTGAAAGATGTTGAAACACTATCACTCAGAAATCTGGAAGGCGTTCAAACCTTTGTGGTGACGGGGGCTTCTGGCGGTATTGTAGGTCCTATATTGCTCGATTTGGCTAAATTTACCCGGGGTACGTTTTACCTGCTGAGCCGAACTTCTCTTCCAGACCCAAGCGATCCCGACCTTCAAGCGCTTGCTCAAGACCGCAATGCCTTCCGTAAGGCGCTGGCAGAGCGTTTGCACCAGCAAGGAGAACGCGCTACTCCCTCGGCGGTGGAACAGAGAATTGCGGTTCTGGAGCGTGGCGCAGCCACCCTCAAGGTGGTGGAGAAAATGAAGGCATTGGGAGCCAGAGTACACTACCTTCCTTGTGACGTAACCCGTTTTGAGGCTGTGGAAGAAGCCGTGGAACAGATTTTGAAGGAAGTTCCACAAATTGATGTTGTGCTTCATGCGGCAGGAATGGAGAAGAGCCGCAAAGTTGAGACTAAACCATTTGAAGAGTTTGCTCAAATTGTTTCGGTCAAAGTCAATGGGTTCTACCATCTCTTCAAAGCCCTTGAAAATCGGAGGTCATTACCCAAACAGGTGGTGTTCTTCTCTTCGGTAGTGGGAAGATTTGGCAATGCGGGTCAAACAGATTACAGTGCGGCAAATGATTTCCTCTCAAAATTAGCCAATACCCTTTCTCAGGAATATCCTCAGACCAATTTCTTGAGTATTGATTGGGGTGCCTGGGCAGAAGTAGGTATGGCAAGCAGAGGATTCTTGCCCGATTTGATGAAACGCGCCGGTATTGAAATGCTCTCGCCGAAGAGTGCCGCCCCGCAGGTTCGTTATCTCATTTCTCAGGACATAAAAGGCGAGGTGGTTGTGGCAGGTTCTTTGGGAATGTTGGAATCCCAAAGACTTGAGCAGAGAATGCTGAACATTGAGCAAATCAATCAGTTGCTGGCTGATCCTACGCTGAAACATTTCCTGTACGAACGGGTTGTAGACTTTAACTTGAAAGATGGATTAACTTTTGAAGCGGAGTTAGACCCCAATCAACACCCGTTTTTACAGGATCATGCTCTGAATGGTATTCCTTTGTTGCCAGGGGTGATGGGAATTGAAGGCTTAGCGATTGTTTCTCAACGAACGGCGATGTTATTCTCCAATCTTCAGAAGAGTTACCGTGTTACCTCGCTTTCCGATATTCACTTCCATTTACCTTTGAAGTTTTACCGCAATCAGGCGCGGAAATTGATTTGGAAGGTACTCTTGAAATATCAGGCAGGTCAATTGATTGGTGATGTACGGCTTGAGTCAACCATTCAGCGTTACGGGAAAGAACCCGAGTCCATGGTGCATTTTACTGCACAGGTCTTCCTTGTCCCGGATGGGGTTAAGAGAAGCGATATGAAAAGCAATCCACCTTACTGGAACGGTTCGCAGCAGTTGAGCGCAGAGGAAGTCTATCGCTTGTATTTTCATGGACCTTCTTTCCAGGTGGTTGAAGGGGTTCAGAGAAAAGAGAATCAGGTGATTGGCAAGTGGAAGGCCGATTTGCCGCCTGTAACGGACTCTATAACCGAGTGGACAACTTTACCCATGCTGGTAGAACTGTGTTTGCAAACCGCCGGTGTGTGGGAAATTGGCAAGACTGGTGTTCTTGCTTTGCCCCGTTCCATTGAGTGGTTGGAAATTTACCGCACCTCTCTGCCAAAGCAACCGGTGCTATACGCAGAAGTAGAACCTGTTCCTTCGGAGAATCATTCTATGGCTTTTGATGCCAGGGTAGTGGATGCAAAAGGACGGGTATATCTGGAGTTGAAAGGCTATCGAACCGAAGCGCTTCCATATCCTGTAGAACAGGAACTGCTCTCCTCATTGACACAGTGGGCACAATCACCTGAGGCGTGAGCATTCTATATGTTCTGATCCACGAAGTTGATGAAGGTCAGGCGTTCTGGGAAAAAGAGGGAGAGAAATTCCTCTCTCCTCAAGAAAGAGAACGCCTGACCTCACTGCGTTTCCAGAAACGCCGACAGGAATGGTTGCATGGGCGCTGGGTTGCTAAACATCTGATTCAAAGGGTACTGTCAGATTTTGGGGAATTGACCCTTTCAGAAATTTCTATTGAGAACAGAGCAGACGGTTCTCCATGGGTATTTGTGAAAGGCGAAGAAGTCCAGGGAGAACTATCCATCAGTCATCGGGAAGGTTGGGCATGTGCGGCATTTTCCCAAAATACAGAGATTTCATTAGGGATTGATGTTGAAAAAATTGAAAAACGAGACCCTGCTTTCTATATGGATTATTTCACCGATCGGGAGAAAGTGAACAGGGCTTTAATTTCAGAGATGTCTGAAGAGATGTACTATACCTTTCTTTGGAGCGCGAAAGAGGCGGTTTTAAAAGCGCTGAAACTTGGATTGCGTATAGACACTCGAAAAATTGAAATTCTTCTGGGAGGCTTTGACACAATTTCCAGGTCTTTTGCCTGCTCATGGTTCTCAATCTCAATTCAGGTCCTGGGAGTAGGCGAGAATTGGACAGGTTTTGGGTACATTCGAGAGCAATTTGTGATGACCTTAGCCTGTCATGGAATAAAAAAATCAGAGCCTGTGATGATTCAAGAAATCAGGCTCTGAAGGCTTTGAGGCTTTTGGGTTTTAAACCAGAGGGGTTTCAGGAACGTATTTCTTCAGCGGATGTGGGATATTTATCCCCTGAATTTCAGCGAGGCGGACTCTTGCCAGGTATGCCGCACCTTTCATCAGGTGAAGAGCAACATCCACAACATGGCGATTTTCCGGTTTTTCAAGGTATGTGCCTCTTACCCAATCATTGAATGTTCCCATAGCAGGTCCGCACCAGATTTGGTAGTCCATTTCCCTCCCTTTTTCGCCCGTGTTGGACCATCTTGAAGAAAGCCCAAGATACCAGCGAAATACCAGTGCCATCTTGTGATGAGGATCCTGTTGTGCCCGCTCTAATTGTCTGGGATCTCTCTCGGCAAAGAATTTTTCCGTATCCTGCCAGATTTCTTCAAATGTGCGCTTAAACACAGTGGTTTCCAGTCTTGTTCTTTCCTGTTGAGGGACTTCTTCCCAGCAAGGATACCGCGAATACAACTCATATAACTTGGATGCCCGATTGGCAAACATGGTGCCACGTTTTAGCACCTGAACTTTTACGCCCATTTCAAACATGTCCGCGGCGGGAGCCATGGCTACATCCGCCATATCCGCCTGAGCAAGCAGGTTGCGAGTATGCTCAGAAGCCCCGGATTCTACGCAGGACTGATTCACCGAGCCTGTAACCACATATGCCGCTCCCATCATGAAAGCCGCAAGGACAGATTGGGGGGTACTGATGCCACCTGCGGCGCCAATGTGCACCGGGGTTTCATAGTGATATTTTGCCTGATATTCATCCCGCAGTGCCAGCATGGTGGGAATTAAGCCTACCAAAGGGCGGTTATCTGTATGCCCACCGGAATCCGCTTCGACGGTAATATCATCTGCCATGGGTACAAGTGAGGCAAGTTGGGCTTGCTCTTCGCTAATCTTGCCCTCAGAAAGAAGTTGGGATACGAGATCTGCCGGTGCAGGTGAAAGAAACCGTGAAGCCACTTCTTTACGCGAAACCTTTGCAATAATGTGATTGCTAATTCTAACCTTCCCATCGGGTGTTCTGGAAAGCCCGCTCAAACGATACAGTGCCAGAGGATATGTAATATCAAGATAGGCTGATGCCTCAATGACAGGGACACCATATTTCAAATATAACTCCACAGCGCGGCGTTCCAGGGAGGGTTCGTTTGGGCTGTTTAGCAGGTTAAAGGCATAGGGACCTTTAGGCAGGGCTTTTTGAATTTCATGGATGGCATTTTCAATGCGATTGGGTGAACATCCCCCTGCACCAAACGACGCCAGCAAGCCCGCTTTTCCCATGGTGATAACAAGGCGCTCAGAGGCAATTGCATTTGCCATTGCGCCCGCATAATATGCCAGTTTTACTCCATAGGTTTTCTTAAAGTTTGGGTCACCAAACGTTTCAGGCAATACAGCAGGCACATAAATTAATGGCGTGTTAGATAATTCACTGGGAAAAGGGAATGTTCCGAGTTTCCATGTTCCCGAAACTGGATATATCCAAAATGAGGTATCAAGAGATTCCAAATAGGATTTCAATGTTTTAGTTAAGTCTGGTGAAGATAAATCAGAGGGGGCATGTTGCAAGGACGAGTGAGTCATATCAACCTCATCAAGATAGGTGGGTACACTGGATATAACCCTCACAGAGAACACTCGATGCGCCTGTGTTCGTGAATCTTATAAAACTTCAATCTTGTGAACTTTTTGACGCAGAACAAAGAAGTTTTGTTGTGATCATGGTACGATTAGCCCGTTGGGAGGTAAGCATGCATCCAAGAATCGCTCGCGAAAGAAAAACCATTCTTGCCATGTCCAGAATATATTGTGCTGACCACCATGGCTTACCTGATGGTAACCTTTGTATGGAGTGCCAGGAACTGCTGGATTATGCTTTTTTTCGGCTGGAAAAATGTCCCTATCAGGAAAAGAAACCTACCTGTGCTAATTGTCCCATACACTGTTACAAGCCAGAAATGCGTGAACGGGTTCGGCGGATGATGCGCCATGCAGGTCCGCGCATGCTTCTTCGTCATCCCATTTTAGCCATTGCGCACCTGTTGGATGGCAGAAAAAAAGTTCTTCCCCCCGGAAAAGGAATATCTGTGAAGGAACGGGTACTGTAAAAGCCAAAAGCCCCCTCAAAAATGACCCTTTTTCGAGACTTGAAAATAGGATAAAACGTGGTATATTAACACCGACAATTGAATAAAAGCACTCTTATCCAGAGAGGTGGAGGGACAGGCCCGATGAAACCTCGACAACCAGCCGAAATTCGGCATGGTGCCAATTCCTGCAGAAGTTTTTCTGGAAGATAAGAGGAGACTTAGCCGGACTTGCTAACCTCTTCTTACTTACAGAAGAGGTCTTTTTTTATCTTCAAGAGACCTCCCATTAACACAATATCCATCTAGAAAGGGTTGTTAGGAAATGCCAATCAGGATTCCTGTCAATCTCCCTGCTCGGGAGATTCTGTTGCAAGAAAACGTGTTTGTTATGGATGAGGAGCGTGCAGATCATCAGGATATTCGTCCGCTCAAAATTGCTATTCTCAATTTGATGCCTACGAAGATTGCTACCGAGACACAGTTGTTACGTTTGCTCGGGAACACCCCCCTTCAGGTGGAAATTACCTTTATGCGTACCTCGTCTCACCAGTCGAAAAATACACCAGAGGAACATCTTCTGGCTTTTTATCAGACCTTCGATGAACTTTCCCATTTGAAATTCGATGGGCTAATTATCACAGGTGCGCCAGTCGAGCATTTGGAGTTTGAGGAGGTAGATTACTGGAAAGAACTGACTGAAATCATTGACTGGAGTGGTGTTCACGTCACCAGTACTTTCTTTATCTGCTGGGGGGCACAGGCTGGCTTGTATCACCAGTATGGTATTCCCAAATATGCCTTACCCAGAAAGATGTTTGGCGTGTTTGAGCATTATGCATTGAGAAATCATATTCCTTTGCTACGAGGATTTGATGATGTCTTTTATGCCCCGCATTCACGTCATACCGAAATTCGAAAGGAAGATATCCAGAAAGTTCCTGATCTGGAGGTGATTGCAGAGTCTCCTCTGGCAGGTGTCTATATTGTCATGAGACGGGATGGAAGACAGATTTTTGTTACCGGACATTCGGAATATGACCCTCTGACATTGCAATCCGAATATGAGCGGGATGTTCGTTTGGGAAAGCCCATCCATGTTCCATTGAATTATTACCCCGCCGATGATCCTTCTCGTCCGCCTGTGGTGCGCTGGAGAGGGCACTCTCATTTACTGTTTGCCAATTGGCTCAATTACTATGTGTACCAGGTCACACCGTTCAATCTGGATGACCTTGTAAAGTCATAATCCAAAGGAGGACATATGTCTCAACAAACGCCATCGCGTCATCGTACTTTTGGGTTTACTACTCGCCAGCTACATGCTGCCCAGGTTCCCGATCCCGTGACAGGATCGCGCGCCGTGCCTTTATATCAGACTACTTCCTATGTGTTTCGAGATACCGAACATGCGGCGCGTCTCTTCTCCCTGCAGGAGAACGGAAACATTTACACTCGTATCATGAATCCCACGACGGATGTGCTGGAACAACGTATTGCCGACCTTGAGGGAGGAGTAGGGGCATTGGCAGCGAGTTCTGGTCATGCCGCTCAAACGATGGCGATTTTAACCCTGTGCGAACAGGGGGATCATATTGTTTCCGCTTCCACGCTTTATGGAGGCACCTACAATCAATTTGCTTATACTTTCCCGCGTTTGGGGATTGAGGTTACGTTTGTAGATCCATCCGATCCGGAAAATTTTCGTCGAGCCATTCGTGATAATACAAAAATTTTATACGGCGAGACATTGGGAAATCCTCGCATAAACGTGTTCCCTTTCGAGGAGGTTTCTGCTATTGCTAGGGAATATCAAATTCCTCTGATGATTGACAACACCTTTGCCACGCCCTATTTATGCCGTCCCATTGAATGGGGCGCTAACATTGTGACTCATTCCACAACAAAGTTTATTGGAGGTCATGGAACTTCCATTGGAGGCATTATCGTGGATGGAGGGAACTTCCAATGGAAAGATAACCCTCGTTTCCCTAACTTCAATACACCGGATGAGAGTTACCACGGATTGGTATATGCGGATTTAGGACCGGCAGCGTACATTGTCAAAGCGCGAGTGCAGATTCTCAGAGATATTGGCGCTTGTCAGTCTCCTTTCAATTCCTGGCTGTTTCTTCAAGGTGTGGAGACTTTGAGTCTGCGCATGGATCGCCATGTATCCAACGCCCAACGAACAGCAGAATTTTTAGCCAGTCATCCCAAAGTGCGTTGGGTAACTTATCCTGGACTGCCAGAACATCCCGATTACCATCGAGCGAAAAAATACCTGCCGAAAGGTGCGGGAGCGATTCTGGGATTTGGTATCGAAGGTGGGTTAGAGGCGGGCAAACGGTTTATTGACCGCTTGCAGTTGTTCAGTCACCTTGCAAATGTGGGAGATGCTAAAAGTCTTGCTATTCACCCTGCCAGCACGACGCACAGCCAGTTAAGCCCAGAGGCGCAATTAAGTGCTGGCGTCACGCCCGATTTCATTCGGTTGAGTATTGGAATAGAGGATATTGAGGATATCCTTTGGGACCTGGAACAAGCCCTCTCCGATTAAATAAATCAAAGGAGCCCTCTGGTGGCATATCAGAGGGCTCTTTATTCTTTTTAAGGCATTTGTGCTGGAGGATTTTCAATTTGGAAGGAAAGAATTATCTTTTCCACCCATGCTTTCTGTTGTGTATTCAAAGGTTGGTAATTGATGCTCAGGGCAGTTCCCTGGTCTTTTAAATAAATCCAATACAGATCATTGAGCAAAGTCTGGTCTGTTTCTTTCCTTTCGGAGAAATGATATACCGGTATGCCAGAGACCGTTTGAAAGTCGGGAGGTGGACTTTGCATCATACTGGAGATGAGGATTTCGCCATGCTGAATGTTGATCCATACCTTGGAAGGGTCCAGCGCAATCCATCCTACCGGATCGGTGGGATAAAAGTTAGCAATGGAAAGAGTGGGAACAGGATCGTTATAAATCCAGATTTGCCATCCAACAGGTACCAGGAAAGAGCCCAAGGAAACACCCGGGGCTGGGATTTGCACGGGATTCGATGCGAAAATGGCTTCAACAGGGAATGTGGAAGCCAGATTTTTCGATCGCCATTGGAGGAACGAAAAAGTTCCTAAAAGAATCCCGTCATTTGAGAGGATTTCAAATTCCTGAGGGTGTTCAATCGATAAGAACCAAATCCTGCCCGGGGTCGAGGATGACTCTCCCAAAAGGACATAATTCTGGTCCGCCGTCCAGTAAGCCAGATCAAATTCAGGGAACTCGTTAGTCCAAACATTGCTGTCCCAGAGGTTGGTTTCTTTCAGCGTTAAGTATGCTTCTCGGCTTTCACCTTGAATCGGACGAAGGATGAGCACTTTTTGGTGATTGGGGGACAAAAAGACCCGTTCGTTTTTCCTGGAGTACTCGGGCCACAAATAAACCTCGTTTCCAAATAGGGCGACTAACTTTGCAATATCTTGTTCTTCCTGGAAAGCCGGAGGGGACCATAATGGCATTTCACTTACTGAGGCAAATTGTCCTACCGGAATATCACTTTCAGCGGGTTCGAGTTCTGCAAGAAGAACCTCGTCTATGGAATAGGCGGTTCTCCATCGTGGTACCCAGAGTTGATCACTCTGTTCTGTCCAGAGCAAACGATAATCGCCGGAGAAGAGTGCGGCGCTTGCTTGAAAGTCATTTTTGGAGGTTAAGACCACTCGCTTTTTTCCGCTCCGATCCAGTAAACCCAGATAAACCTCGCCCGACGGCATACCGGATGGCGATAAATACATCACAGCAATCCAGCGATTGTTGGGAGATACGGAAACACTTAAGACCTCACCCGGAAGTTTGGTAAATAGAACAACATTGTCCTGTTCTAATGAGAAATCGCTGATTGTGCGATAGTCGGGGAATTTACCAAGAAGAAGGTGCTTGCTATCAGACGACCACGAAAATGGCACCTGAGAGGATGCCACTTTTATTGTGTTTTTACTGCCATCTGTGGGAATAAGCCATAGACTTTGATCATTGTGGCGATAGAGTGTAAGCCAATTCCCATCTGGTGAGATTGAAAGTGGGGTGGCAGGAAAACGTTCTGAAAGGGGGTAGAAATCGGGATCCGTGAGGATAGTTTCTATTTCTGTCATCAGGTTGAGCATTCGAATACTCCCGTCCCAGCCTACGTAAATTGCCTTGTCATCTATCATCGGCGAGGTAACTTCAAAAGCCCTGGTCGGTGTCGAAGTAGGGGGGAGTTCTTCCATAAGAGCAGAGTTGAATGCGGTGTTAAAAGGAAGGAAAGGTCCTGATGAACTGCTGAGCCGGAGAATCGCCCAGAAAAGGATGCTAACGAACACGATTATGGGAATTGCCTTGGAGAGAAAACCGAATAATTTTTCGTGTAGGTATTCCAATCTCCATAAAGAGATTTGTAAGAAAAGGGCTCTGGAAGTTTTTTTTTGTTCCAACAGATTGACGACTTCTCTTTCCAGATGTTGAACAAAATAGCCGACCGGCGTTATTTCGTTCCTAAGGCTACGGAGAGGAGAGTAATTTGATACAAGTTTGGACAGATTCGTCTGGGTATCAAAAGGATACCATCCCAAAGTAGAAGCAATTTGATCCAGTTCGAGAGAAGTAAACAAGGTTAACGCTAAACCGTCCGCCTGCTTTCGAGGAAGGCGTTTCCATTCCTCGGCATTTTCCTGAATTTGAGCAAAAACCCCCATTTGTTGTTGGGTTGGATAAGATGAAGCGTTTTCTAAAGTAGTATCGAAAACTGGATGGTGTAATTGTGCCACTACTGCCAGTTGAAAAAGCCATTCTTTGGGAGGAATCTTAAGATTCAGCCCTTGAGCCCATAATTTTGCTGCGGTGAGAAAAACAAATCTTGTAATTTGTTGAGCTTCTTGCCAATCCCCACAACGTGCCAGGGAATATCGAAAAACGTCATTAACCGTTTCTCGAAAAAGGTCGATGAACTCTTCATTCATGTTGTTGGATGGGGAATTCATAAGCCCAACAATCCTGTACCTTAACAGGATTATATCGGCTTTTTGTCTAATGACCAAACCTCTGCATAAGATTATGGGATCGGCGTTGCCTGTGTTCGTGAGAGTTCGTATTCTGTCAGGGATTGAAGTTCAACCATGACCTCTTCAACAGATTGTCCTTCCGCAAGGTGAAATATTTGCCAGAATGCGTCTTCGACAGGACGACGGGCGATGAGCCAATCGGGATTTCCTGGAAGCGGAATTAGGGAAGCATCGTGCATAAAATGTTTTTCAAGAATTGGGTCGAAGAAAACATTCTGGCTTGAGTTCCCCAAGGGCATTCCCTGATAAAGGCGAGTGAGGGTAGATTGTCTGGAAGGATCTGCAAGCCATCGAATCCATAACCAACCTGCCATTTGAAGTTTGGGCTTGGTCCTTAACAAACCGTAAGAAAACCCATGGCTCAGGAAAAAAGGTTCCTGGTTTTGTCGGGGGAAAGGGATTAGTGTCCAGTCATCCTTCCTTGCCAGGCTTTGATGGTAGGCTTGTTGAGGTGGAATATCTTGAAGAGAACCGATATAAAACAACGTGTAGCGCTCGGAAAAATATCTGTAAGGAGAGGGATTGAGGCCTTGCCAGAGGCAACCCTGGGATTGCATGTCACGTAAAAACTGGAAGGTTGTTGCTACGCTGTTTTGTTCAAATTGGATTTTTTCGCCTGGCTTTTCAGGTAAAACTTTTGCCCCAAATGCATACCACCAGGCAATTGCATGTAAAGAATCTGTAGATAAAAGCCATCCTCCGGTACCCCGTTTATCCAGATATGCACTTCGATTATTTTCACGAGCAGCAGCGCAGGCTTGTTCCAGGAATTCTTGGGGGGTACTTGGAGGATGGGTATAACCTAATTCATTAGCCCATGTGGTGTTATAGATCAAACCTATGGCTGTTCTCAAGGCTGGAAAACCACTTTGCGCCCCTGAAAAACGATCCTGAAGCCAGAACTCCTCATGGATGTTTTTCTGTTCCGCCTCAGACAAACCCAACTCAGGCAAGGTGAGATAGCCATCCAGCGCCGCAAGCCAGCCTTCTTCCAATCCTTGGGAGAGCAATTCAGGTGTTGTTAAGATCACCTGTGGATTTCTGGATTGGATCATCGAGGGTAGTGTATCCAGCCCACCCGTACTTTCAACTTTGATTGTGATTCCGTAGGGATTTTTTTGATTGAATTCCTCTGCCCATGCTTGATATTGTTCATCGATTGCGCCCACAAACGGGTGGAGGAACAGAATTTCACTTCCTCTAAGATCATTTATCTCAACCCGGTACTCAATCGGGATCTCAGGTGTAATTGTTGCTGTTGGTTGTGGTTGGTGAGATGGAGTTATTGGGATTGGACTAGGGGTAAGCGTTGCAGGTGATTTTTCAGGAAGAAAAGTGCTGCAACCAGTGACCAGGACAAGCAACATCAACAAGACAATTTTCACAGAACCGGGTTGCTTCTGGAAGGCAGTTTTCATGAGGAATAGTTTACCGGATACAAAGGAATTACACCAGAGCAGGAAGGCCCCGGTGTAATTCTGATAAAGGAATTTCACGAGTCACCGTTTGGCTTGCAGAATACGTTTCCCTTCGCGGTCGGTGTGCAGGATGATTTTCTTGCCTTTCACTTCTACCACAATGCGGTATCCAGGTGTAATGACTTGCAAGCACATTTGGTCAGGTTGGACAACTCCCAGACATGAGTCAGGCCATTCAACCTCTTGAACTTCAAGGATAGTGATTTCCTCTGTAGGAATGCCCAACTTTTCAACCAGGTAGTTCTTTGCCTTATCAGAAATATCTCCCATCTCGTTTTCTCCAGCAATTCGCACAACTGAGCCATCCTGATTGGTGTGAACAAAAACGGTTTTCCCTTCCACAAGTAGTTGAATACGATATCCGTTGACGATCATTTCAGCACAAGTCTCATCCGGATGAGGTAACTCCAGGCATGCATTTGCCCATTCCTTGCTTTCCACTTTCTGAACTTTCAGTACTTCTTGGGGTTTACCCAAAATATCTGAAACTTTTTGAAGGACCGTTTTTACAAGCTGTTCTTCCTCTGCTGGTTCAAAAGGAGGATAGGGGTGCTGATATGGATTGGGTATCTCTCCTGAAGGGTATGGGGAAGGCATCTGAGAAGGATTTTCATGTTGCGGTTGACATGCCGAAAAAAGTAAACTCGCACATACCGCCAGAATAATAAACCAGTATTTTTTCATTTTTTTCTCCATAAGGGGCATTTTATACTTAAACGATTGGAGGAATGCAAAGTTCCCTGTGAATTGATAGGAATCTTTAAATTCCTGTCAAGAAATATTTGGAAATGTATCTTGCAATGTGACTGTGGTCACCCATAACCTGTTGCCCGGGAGATTAAAATGCCAAAAAACCAAAAAGAAAGTAATTTCTATGAAATACCCTATTGCCCTTGTAACTGACAGCACCTGTGATATTCCACAATCCTGGCGTGAAGAGTTTGAAATTTCCGTTGTCCCTTTGTCCATTCACTTTGGGAATGACACCTACCGCGATGGTGTGGATTTATCGCCTGAATCCTTTTATGAAAGATTGGAGCGTGAAGAAGTTCATCCTACCACATCTCAGCCAGCGCCTCAGGATTTTATCAATACTTTTCAAGCATTGCAGGACGGTGGTGCAAAAGAAATTATCGTTTTTACCATCTCCAGTGCAATGAGCGGTACGATTGAGTCTGCAAGGCTCGCCGCCCAGGATTTTTCTATTCCTATTCACATTGTGGATAGCAAGAACAACTCCATGGGATTGGGGTGGCAGGTCATCGCTGCGGCGCGAGCCCGTGAACAGGGAGCGAATGCTTGGGAAATGCTTGAAGTGGCAACGAAAGTTCGCCAGAAGATGGCGTATTACATTTCCTTGAACACCCTGAAGTATTTGGAAAAGGGCGGAAGAATAGGAAATGCTACCAAGTTTCTTGCCTCTCTTTTGCAAATCAAGCCCCTAATCTATGTAGATCCTTCAACGGGAATTGTGCATCCTTCAATCCCAGCGCGATCTCGGAGTGCCGCTATTGATGGGTTGTTCAAGGAATTTTTCAAGCATTTGAATATAACTTCCCCTATGCACATCACAGTTTTGCACAACGCCGCTAGGGACGAAGCCGAGGCACTTGCTGAGAGGGTTCGGGAGACCTATCACCCCGCTGAACTCTTTATTTCTATTGTGAGTCCAGTGTTGGGTGCGCATACCGGACCCAAAGCAATTGCGCTATGTGGTTACTCAGAATCCGACTGATGCAATACAAGAAGAAAATCAGGAAATTTCCTTTTCCAGAATCTCTCGAACTTTTGCTAGTGAAGACACCTGGTGCCATACCAGCATTAAAGTCTGTGGGCTGATCGGTTGAATATCAGGAATATGAATGCATTTCATTCCGGCGTTGTATGCTGCTTGAATGCCTGCTTCCGAATCCTCTAATACAACGCATTTTTCAGGTGGAATTGCTAACTTGCTGGCAGCAGTGAGAAAAAGATCTGGCGCAGGCTTGCCATGGGAGACTTCATCACCCGTAACAATCACTTCAAAAAAAGAGAGCAGTCTCGCGGCGCTTAATTTTTTCTCTGCCAATCGCCGATAGGTAGAAGAAGCTACAGCTGTTCTCAGCCCGTTTTGGAGAATATACTGGGCTAATTCATCCCAACCCGCTTTTCTTGGCATACCTTCTTGTTCTATGATCTCAAAGAATCGTTGCTCTCTCTTTCGATACATGTCTTCAAATGGAAAATTGTTTCCAAAGGCTTGCTTAAGAATGGCTTTGACATCTTTCTCGGTTCTGCCAATCATTTGGTGATAGATATCTTCGCTCAGAAGATACCCTGCCTCTGCCATGACCTGAGACCATGATCTTTGAGAGAGGCGTTCCGAATCGATGAGCAGTCCATCCAGATCAAAAATTAAGGCTTCAATGGTCATTCTTTACTCCATTTTCAGATTGGTGTGATTATAAACGAAGCATAAGCATTTTCTAATCCAAGCATCAACTGGGATTATAATAAAGGAAATTCTTGCTCAGAGGTGAACTCTGGTGGTTTCGGCAACCCGTCATCCGACTTTACATGATGTTGCTCGTTTAGCAAATGTATCTCATCAAACTGTTTCCCGTGTAATTAACAACAGTCCCAATGTTGCCAGTGAAACCCGAGAGCGGGTTTTGGAAGCCATTCGCATTCTGGACTATCACCCTAATCGCGCGGCGCGCAGCCTGATCACTGGGCGTTCCCAAACCCTCTATCTGGTACATCTCAACCCACGTTTTCTTGCTCCTGTTCCAGCGATTATCCAGCATGCTGATGAACGTGGTTATCGTGTTGGGTTATCCATGCTGAAAGAACCCGTTTCCCGTGATGAATTGCAGAATTTGCTCAACGAGGTTTCTTCCAGAATAGTGGATGGCTTTTTGTTTATTGATCCCCAGGGAATTTACACTGCTGAAGAACTGAATCGGTTTTGTCGGGGGGTGCCTTATATTCAGTTAGGGGGAGAGCCTGTAGAGCATGTGCCTGCTGTGTTATTCGATCAGGAGCAGGGCATGCGTGCTGTGTTGCGTCACCTGGCGCAATTAGGGCATCAAAAAATTGCAGAAGTTAGTGGCTTAATGATCAACTATGACGCTCGAATGCGTCATCGTGCGGTAGAAGGTATTGCAAGAGAATACGGACTTGAACTGGTGGATTGGTTAGAGGGCGATTTTACCGTGCCCAGTGGGTATCAGTTGACTCGTCAGTTGCTCAAAAACAATGGAAAGCGTTTTTCTGCATTAATTTGTGGTAATGACCTGATGGCGCTGGGGGCGTTACGGGCAATTCACGAATGTGGTCTCCGAGTTCCCTATGATATTTCCGTAGTCGGTTTTGATGACGAATTAATTTCATCCTTCTTTGAACCGCCTCTTACCACAGTAAAACAAGACTACAATGAGCAGGCTCGTGTTGGAATTGAATACCTTCTTGACCGGATTGAGAAGAGAAACTTCTCCATAGAGCACAAACGCATCTCTCCTCAATTGATTATTCGTTCCAGCACCGGTGAGATTAATTCGTAGGGTACCATTCACATCGGGTGGTTTTGGGAGAGGCTGTCAGCCTCTCCCATTCTTTGTTTGCCAGATCTTTCGTCCAGTTGGTGACGATATGTTCTTTGAGAGTGTCAAAATTGACCGGGTAAGAGAGAATAGGGCGCGCGCCAAGCACCTGACAGGTTGCAGAGAGTAAACCTTTCAGGTTGTTCTCTGTGGAGTCAGATATTTCCTTTGGAAAGGCAAGTTTTAGAGTTTTTAAACTTTCCTGATCTACAACAATAAAATAGCCCCATTCATATCCTTTTTTGGTTAAATGCTTGGTAAATTTTGAACCGAGTTTGTTTTGTCTAACTTGGAATGCGTTTTGTAAATTTGTGTGAAACTCTTCTGAGGTATCTATCCGAATGAGATGAAGCGCAGATTGGGTTGAGGATTGATATCGAAGGGCTATCCATGCGGATTGGAAAACCGGCGTTCTTGAAGTGAGCGAGTCTACCTCAATGAGCAGGTAATTTACCTGGGACTGAGGCTCAGTAGAGGTTGAAGCAGAAAAGTGGATTAGCCCTAATTGTTCCATCCGAATAGCCACGAGAAAGCCAAACCAGAGGGAGAGCGCGAATGCAAAAATAAAGAAGATACTCCAGGTTTGTTTGTTCATAAGTTACTTTTATCCTAAGAAAAACACCAGACAAAAACCAAATACAAACCCGAACACTCCGCAGGCTAAAAGTCCAACAAGCCATAACCATTCCTTGCTTTGGTGAGAACCGGAAAGCACCAGGCGGGTAATCGTGCGAATGAACGTGGAACGGTTTAAGGCTGTAATGACCAGATTGTATGCGAGCAGTTCCATTTGGCTGGTTAGGCTAGGTCTCATACATTTGCTCCAATTCAGGTGGTTTATTTCGAAGTTGTTAACTTGGTAATTTTCCCCTGATGATTGACAACCGCGCGCACGGTTCGAAGAAGTTTACGTCCATCGGCTGTGATTGCATTGCCCTTAAAGACGAGCAAATGTCCATCAGGGCGTTCGGTGATCTTGGGAGCAATTCCGGCTACTTCTGGAAATTGCCGGTAAACTTCTTTACAAATTTTGGATAAGAGGTGAGTATCCATTTTCAGACGTTCCTCGGTTGATTAGTGCAATCTTCGCCGCATGAATGCCGGCAGATCCAAATCAGTTGCGGAGATTTCTGCTGGTATGGTAGTGCTGACTTCGACCGCTTGAGCAGGAGGGTGGACAGGCATATTTTGTTGAACGGGGAGGGGAGAGCGCAGAGCTTCAACAGGGGTGGCACCGACTCCTGTCACGATTAAGATGACCTGGGCACGATCTCTCATGCGTTCGTCAGTAATCACGCCGGGGATAATTTCTGCTTTTCCATGAGTTTGTTCCTGAAGGAATTGCATGGCTTCCATCAGTTCCATAAAGGTCAGGTCGGCACCGCCTGTGAAGTTGGCAATGATTCCTGTAGCCGAGTCAAGGCTGATTGAATCCAGCAGGGGGTGATGGAGAGCATGTTCTACGGCTTTCAGGGCTTTGGAGTTTCCCTCTCCAATTCCAATAGCCATCAAAGATCCACCTCCATGCTGCATCACCTGCCGAATATGGGCAAAATCCACGTTAATCAAACCAGGTTGTGTGATCAATTCGGAAATGCCTTGAATTCCCTGCCGGAGCACATCATCTGCCAGGCGGAATGCCATGTCCAGAGGTAAGTTAGGCGAGGCAATTTTCAGTAACTGATCATTGGGTACTGTAATCAATGTGTCTGCATGGGGTTGGAGTTTCATGAGTCCTTCCCGGGCATTTTTCTGCCGTTTTCCCACTTCAAAGCCGAAAGGCATGGTAACAATCGCCACGGTTACTGCTCCAACTGAGCGAGCAGCCCGGGCGGCAACAGGAATGGAGCCTGTTCCTGTGCCCCCCCCCCATGCCGGCGGTCAGGAAGACCATATCTGCGCCGCGCAGGACATCACACAAAACATTGAAACTCTCTTCAGCCGCCAGTTCTCCCTGAATGGGATTGCCTCCTGCTCCCAGTCCTCGAGTAGTTCGTGGTCCCAGCACAATTTTCTTGGGAGCCAGGGATTGTTTGAGGGCTTGCAGGTCGGTATTTGCGGCGATAAATTCCACGCCTTTCAAATCAAGTTCAATCATGCGGTTGACTGCGTTTGAACCGCCTCCTCCTAACCCCAATACTTTCAGGTTGGGAAGATGAAAATGGGAGTTAATTTGCTGTGGTTTTGTAAACATGGCTCACCTCTCACGCAGGATTGTTGCAAGGGCTGTGCCAGTTTCACTGATCCTCTCCACCAGAATGCCCTGATGCCTCAAATCATTGAGGTTTTCCTCCGGAATCTCTTCTTCCGTGGCGAGGATAGTTACCCGTTTTGCCTTTGAGGCTTGTTGAAGGGAAAAGCCTAATGTGGCTTTGTGTTTGAGAACAAAAGCATGAGAAGCCCTTAATCGCCAGTCTGTAATTGCAGGGTGGCTGTCTCCTATAAGTACGTAATGTTCTATTACGGAAGCAGAGTTTGGATGAACAGCCTGGGCAGTGTTCTTGGCTTCAAGACGATCCTGCCATTCCTTAATTTTTTCGATTCCTCTCTGAAACTCTGCGCTATCCATTTCCGCCGGCATCCACAATCCCAGGGTTTGAACATCGATATCTTTTCCCGCTGCTTGTTCGGAACGAATAAGATTCAGGATTTCTATTGCCTGCCATTCTTCAAAGGAATTCAAAGGAGTATCGGGTTTTCCAGAGTCAAGAATAAATAACGGTAAATGGTCAAATCCAAAGGATTTCGCTATAGAAGAGTACCATTCAAAAATACGGATGCCTCGATGGTCCTCGTTTCCCTGAATAGGGTGATACGGCAGACTGAGAGGCCAGCGTTCTGGACCACCGGCTCCCCAATTGAGGGGATGACCACAGGTCCATCCGTAAGCCGAATAACCAAACTGAAGATGAGCATTTCTCCTTTGGAGCGCTTGCAGAGTCGATTTCAGGAAAAGGGTATCCCAGTAATCTCCCCCAGGCTCAAGGGGAGGTAGTACGGGAAGAACTCCCAATTTGTTAGAAAACTCAAAAAGCGGGAGAATCTGATCAACAAATCTTTCTACCAGATTAGAAAGCACCCACACAGGAGGGGGCCATGCTCTGCGCATATTTGGGCGATCGAAGAAAATCAGATGCTTTATTCCTCGTTTTGCGTAAGTTTCAATCAGCAAATAAAGGTCATGGTTTTGGGAAGCATTTTCGATAGGGATTTTCAAATGGATAATGGGTTGAATGCTCTCTGCAATCCATGCGGAGAGAAAGTATTCTGGGATAGCAATGCTGGAATAAACAGGTAAAAACAGAAAAGTACCTCTCACCGATTTAATAAGTGGAATGAAGTCGAGGGCATCTTGTAACCGATAGTGTTCCATATCGGTAAAGTAATGAAATCCGAGGGGAATAGGGGATGGAGTTGATTCCATGCGGTATTGCCTCCACAGCGTTATAGTCAACATGTCTATTGCATATTGTGGAGCAAGAGTCGTGCCAGAGGATAATCTGCTATAATTCCAACGATGTTCCTTATCACCGGTGCAACCGGCTTCATTGGTCGTCATTTGGTCCCTCATTTGGTTGAAATGGGGCATTCTGTGCGTGTTTTGCTGCGCCCCTCTCCCCTTACACCTCTTCTCCCCGAAAAAGTGCCTGTTGAAGTGGTCATTTGTGCTCCATCGGACGAAAGGGGGATCCAATCCGCTTTAAAAGGCGTTAGTCATGTCATTCATCTTGCCAGTGCAGAACATTCTGAAAGTCCGGAAATTTTTCTCAGTCAGGAGAAGGCTTTTGCTGAAATCCTCGTGCAGGCGGCATTGCGCTCCAGGGTTGAGCGTTTTATATACTTGAGCCATTTGGGGGCGGATCGCTTGTCAGCCTTTCCTGCCTTACAGGCTAAAGGATGGGTAGAGAAGATTATTCTCCAGTCTGAAGTTCCATATACAATTGTGAGATCAGCGCTGGTATTTGGTGCTGGTGATCATTTCACTTTGCCTGTTGCTACCGCCATGAGAAAATCCCCAAGCGTTTTTTTTCTTCCGGGTGAGGGCAGAGTATCTTTGCAACCCTTATGGATTGGCGATTTGGTAATGGCGTTATCGCTTTTATTGGACGACCCCCGTGCTGAAAACCAGGTCTTTTCAATAGGAGGACCGGAGTATTTAACCTTTTATGAGGTCTGCCGGTCGATCAGGGATTTTTTGGGGTTACGGCGAGTGTTTATTTCCTTGTCGCCGGGGTTGTTGCGTTTCTTCTCTCGAAAGTATTCCACGCGCAGGCAATCCATGTTTCTCCCCCTTTATTTATTGGATTACTTAGCGGCAGACAGAATTACTTCCCTGGATACCTTACCCAGATTTTTGGGAATCATGCCTGAACGTTTTACCCATCGTTTACACTATTTGAAGGCTGCAGGATAATTTGTTAGCATGAAACCGTTATATTTATGCATTCATGCTCATTTCTATCAACCACCACGTGAAGATCCGCTTACTGGCGAAATTCCTGTTGAACCTGGAGCGACTCCATTCCGCAACTGGAATGAGCGCATCCATGCTCAATGTTATTACCCCAACGCCATTTTGCATAACTATGAAAAGATTTCCTTCAATATCGGTCCA
This sequence comes from Anaerolinea thermophila UNI-1, assembly GCF_000199675.1. GTDB lineage: Bacteria > Chloroflexota > Anaerolineae > Anaerolineales > Anaerolineaceae > Anaerolinea > Anaerolinea thermophila. The sequence goes on along the minus strand of NC_014960.1, from coordinate 1,950,446 downwards.
ACGTTGATGGAGTGGATGTTTGATTATGATCCGATAACTCTTAAGCGAATCATTCAACAAGCACAGACAAATGTTGAGCGGTATGGGGTAAGCAATGCCATGGCACAGTCATATCATCATACCATTCTACCCCTTGCCACACGCCTGGATAAAATTACTCAGGTTCGTTGGGGAATGTATGACTATGAGATGCGCTTTGGTTATCCCCCCAAAGGGATGTGGTTGCCTGAAACTGCAGTGGATTTGGAAACCCTGGAAGTTCTGGCCGAAAATGGGATTGAGTTTACCATTCTTGCTCCCTGGCAGGGGAAAGATATCCCGGTTTCTCCAACTCACCCGTACAGGGTGGCTTTACCAAATGGGAAGGCAATTTCGGTGTTCTTTTACGATCAGTCCATCAGTACCCGTCTGAGTTTTGACCCTGGGGCAACGGTAAACGCAGATACCTTTGTGCAGGAATTTCTCCTTCCAAAAGTCGGATGGATTAATCAAAATGGGGGTGCGCCGACGTTAACGTTGCTGGCTTCGGACGGGGAACTTTATGGACATCATCAAGCCTTTCGAGATAAGTTTTTAGCCTATCTGGTAAATGGAGCGATTCAGGATAAACCCATTGAACTGATTTATCCTGCCAGGTGGTTAAAGGAATTCCCGCCGACTGAAACGGTTGAAATTATTGAGCCTTCATCCTGGTCGTGTCATCATGGTGTATTGCGCTGGGCGGGGGAGTGCCCCTGTACGCCAAATGCCTCGTGGAAAGCTCCTTTGAGGGAAGCCTTTAATGAGATTGCAGAGACTATAGATAAAATATATCTGGAAGTTGTCGGGGAAGGTGGAAACAATCCCTGGGAATTGCGCCATCAATATATCCGGGTTGTGTTTGGGGAAATCAGTCTGGATGTGTTGTATGAGCAGGTGATGGGAAAGCCGCTGGATGTCAGTCTTCGTGACGAACTTTATCTCTTGCTTCGTGCTCAGTATGAGCGCCAGCGTATGTTTACTTCCTGTGGATGGTTCTTTGATGATTTTGACCGCATTGAGCCGAAAAATAATGTCGCCTATGCCGCTCAAGCCTTATGGCTTACTCAACTGGTTTATGGACGGGACTTAACTCAAGTTGCCCGGGAAAAGTTAAGACACGTAAAATCCTGGCGCACTGGATTAACCGCTGACGAAGTATTTGTCAAGCATCTCCAGCGCGCACAGGATTTCTGGAAAGTAAAGGTTTAGAGGGCTTCCAGCAGTTTGGCTACCTGATATTGGGAGGTTTTTAATCCCTTTAGAAGTTTTTGCACAATGTCAAAACCTAAAATGGCTCGCTCGGTAAACAGGTTGGCACTGGCATTTGGAGTCAGCAACGTTTCAAAAACAGATAACAGATACATCCACCAGACAAAATCCTCGAAAGCCTCTTGATTGAACCAGAGAATCTCTTTATACCGGTTGACTCCAAGGTAGCGACGAATTTCATCATTTTCTAACCATTTTTCCATGATTTGGCGAACTGGGGTTTTCAAATTCTTCTCAAACCAGTTTTGCTGCTCAATTAGAATACGCACCATAGAAACCACCTGAGAGGATTGCTGTTCGTTTAATCCCAGGCTCATTCCACTATCATAGATGGCTTTGGAAAGACGCCATTCGTCTAACCATGAGCGTGACAATCCGTGGGTATCTTCAACACCAGCAATTTTTCCCAAGTTGGCTGTAAAGATCCACCCGATCAGTGTTAGCCAGTGGGCATCTGCATTCTGGGAGATACCACCTCCAAGGTAACTCATTGCTTGGGCATATTTTTTGGATGTTGGCAGGGGGTAGCGATTGCCAAGGATTTGAATGGATAAAGCGGTTTGGAGCGTTAATTTCATGCTGGAAAGCATTTCTTTGCGATTAAAGTTGTAGCCACTGATAGCAGAGACGCCATCCAGTAAGCGGTTGTATTTTGCCTTTGCTTCTTCCAATAAGTAAGATGGCAGGGTTTGTTGTGGGGTTTTCAGGCGGCTTTCCACCAGATATCGAACATAACCGGGGTGAATAATTTCGCGAAATGCAGTCAAAACCGGACGTAGAACCAGTTCTCGAATGGCTTCTTGAATATTGGGTACACCTTTCCCGTTCAAGTATTCATATAACTGCCGGTAAGATTGCCACTCATCGTCTTTAACCTGTTGAAAATCCATGAAGACATGGTATTCATAGGCATTCAGCGAAAGGTGCAAACCGTTTTGGGTAATTTCCGCATTCGAAAAGAGGTACTCTAATCCCGTCGCCTGGTCGCGGGCGATGGTGTACCAATTCGCATCCGGATTGAGCCCCAGCCCTTCAATAAGGGATTTCTGAACCAGTGAGCGATTTCCCTGCCCTTTGACCAGGAAAGGTGTTGATGTTCTAATCCACCCTTCAGTGCTGGCAAAACGATTGTGGACAACAACCAGAGCTCTCTGAGACCCGATTCCGTTGCTGTATGCAAACACGTTTTCGTCCACCCATCCGTTTGGGGTGACAAAGTCATAGAAGAGGAAATTATCAATTCCGGCGAACAATGCTCGACGATGTAAAATAGGGGCAATTTCCCGACGGTGTCTCTCAATCAAATCACGATCGGGCTGTTCGTTCCACATCGGCTTGCGGAACTCCATCCCGTATTTTTCGGAATACCCCTCCAGTTGTCCATGCCCAAACATGGGTAAACCAGGAAGGGTGGACATCAGCACACAAATGCCAAAGTATTTATCGCCTTTCCCAAACTGATCTACTGCAGTGCGTTCATCCGGGTTGTTCATGAAATTCACATAGCGTTTGAGAATTTCCGGGTCAAATTCCAGCGTATTCTTGATTAATGCTCGATACTTATTGTTCTCTTCATTCCGCAACATATTCATGAAGGCGCTGTTATATACCCGGTGCATGCCTAATGTACGGACGAAGTACCCTTCCATCAGCCAGAATGCTTCTGCGAGCAACAGGGTGTCAGGGGCTTCCTGTGCAACCCTGTCAACCACTTCTCGCCAGAATTCTTTTGGGAACACTGTATTAAATTGTTCGCGGGTCATGCCATGTTCGGCTCGGGAGGGAATCGCTCCACCTGTCCCCGGTTCTGGATACCATAATCGTTGATAGTGACGTTTTGCCAAAGTCATTGCTGCATCGAACCGAATGATGGGGAACTTTCTCGCTACGTGCAGAATGGTCTGAATAACGGCTTCACGGACTTCGGGGATTAAGTAATTCAATTGCGCAGTGTCGTTCCATGGCATACTTGTGCCGTCATTCCCATGATAAATATACCTTGTTCGCCCATCTCGATGATCGTAGTATTTGAACACCACTGCCGCATCCGTTCGGTCGTAATAATGGTCTTCCAATTGAATGGTTACAGAAGGATCGCTGGACAGGTCGGGCCCTGTAAATGTATAAGAGGGAAATGGGCTGTAATCCAGTTGAATGAACCAGTCCGGGTGATTTACCAGCCACCGAGAGTCAATCCCCATGTGGTTGGGCACCATGTCCGATGCCAGACGAATACCATATTGCCATGCCCGTTCCCTAAGGTTTTGATAGGCGCTCTCTCCTCCCAGGTCTGAGGCAATTTCATAATCATAGAGAGAGTAGGCAGAAGCAATGGCTTCTGGATTACCACAAAGTTGTTTAATACGAGCCGAAGCCCGACTGCGTTCCCATAAACCAATTAACCATAGACCAGTAAAGCCCCAACTCGCCAGTTCCGCCAGTTCCTCATCGGGGATTTGGTCTAACCGTTGTATTGGCCGTTGGTATTTTTGCGAAAGTTGATAGAGCCAAACGTAAGTGTTTTTTGCCAGAAGAACCAGGCGTGGCATCCATTCCCGGTCAGGGCTGAAAGCCTCGACTTCAAGTTCCCCCAGGTGAAAACGGTCGTATACCGGGATGAGCGTAGGGCCCGGTCCGAAAAATGAGGCTTTTTCCTCTTCCTTAACCAGATCCAAACTGGATAAAAGACGGTACAGGAATTTCCCCAGAAGTTCTGCCCATCGTTCCCGAATATACTCTAACTGTCCGGTAAGGGAATATGGAACGGCTATGGCAGGACTGCGTAAAAAGTCGATTAAGTTTTGCCGATCTGGTCCAAAAAATGGTTGAGTTTCGAAAAACTCATGTAAGGATTGGATGAAAGGTCTATAAATCGTTTCAGAAGCCAAACGATCGTCATCAAATAATTCCACAAAAGGGTGTGTGGCTGGATTCTGATTGGTAATCCATAACATCATTAGTTCTTCGACAAGGGCTTCCCTGTTTGGAATTCCTTCTGTTTCGCCTTCCAGGTACTCTTCAGGAGAAACCTGCCCTAAATAAACTGAAACTGGGGGGAATTCCTGAATGAATTTGAGCAAGAGGTGGTCAATTGCGGGACTCCCAAACTGGTCGTTCAGGAATTGTAGCGCTTTTGCGAATGCTTGAGGATTGCGTTGTTGTTGATACAGAGATACCACGTGATGAAAAATCTCGTCCATCAATCCCAGCGCATTGACTTGTCCGGCTTTCACGGCTTGTTCCGGGTAACTGACCAGATCACGTTGCTGATTGATCTTCTGAGCAAATAAACGGGCAGCATGAAAATTCGCAAAAATTACATTGCCGTGATAACCAAAAAGACTTAAATCAAAATGGTAGCGGTCGCGAGCCTGACGGGAAACATGAAATTCCATCATTTGTACATACCTCTTGTGGGTTTAAGTTGATTATACCTTTCAAAATGTTTATGAGGTGAGTGTTAGTGCGGAGGTTTTTTCAACGAATTGAGGAACACAAAAATAATCTGATGAAGATTCATCCAATGAGATATTTTTCAGAATCGCTTTCCTTTCCACCAGTGATTCGCAGGTTCTTTCAATGAGCGATTTTTCCCATTGAAAAATACGATTTAAGTCGCTGATCCGTGCCGCACCAAGACTTTCCAGAGCGTTCTGGATAATTTTTCTTCTGGCGTCCCATTCTGAGATTGGATGAGCCTTATCGACCAAATCAGGGTAATGGCGCGCAGTCAAATCATAAACGAATGCATATTTCCAGGCACCTGCCTGGGATACTGCCACTGGGACCACACGAAATGTTATCTGTAATTCTTCAAGCGCACGGTTAAAGGCCGAATCGCTAGCCCGGCTGGATAGCCGCGCAGCCTTTCTAAGGGAAATTGTATCTAACGCCCCTTCTTTGATGAGGGCTTCGTACACTGCTTTCGCTTCTGCGGAGAGTTTTCCGGCTGAGTAATCGATGAGGTAATCTTCGTAAGGATTCCCGTAATTTGGAGATAAGGCATAGAAGTAGGGAAGGAGGTCTAAAGAAATAAAGGTGTTCTTTCTTCGTATGACTCTGCCATAATACACCAGATGCTTCCCAAGCCATTCATCTTTCCAGGACCAGGTGATATGCCCTGGATCATCGTGTTCGTCAGCCACAGGGCGATTTCCCGCTACAGCGGCCCATAAACTGGGAAATTCGATACCCTGGCAGGGCCAGAACAAAACATAGCCTCTCTGCTGGATAAATGTCAGTGCCTCTTCCGGATTCGTTAAACGATAGCCCGGATGGGTGCGGAACGTGATTGCTCGATAGTTCTCAAGGGCTGTTTTAGATATCTGCTTCATTTTTTTATTTCCAGTGTTATTTATAATCCAGTTTCAACATAATCAAAATAGAACCGGCATGACAAGATGCATCATGCCGGTTTGCTTTGAGCCAAACGGGTGAACTATTCTCTCATCAAAATATGCGTGATAATGTTTGAGCCACTTCCACCTATATTTTGAGCCATCCCGTAGCGCGCCCCATCTACCTGAGTGGCTCCGGCTTCTCCGCGAAGTTGTTGCACTACCTCGACGATTTGGTACATGCCCGTTGCTCCAACAGGGTGCCCACGAGCTTTCAAACCGCCCCGTGTGGCAATCGGAATTTTTCCATTCGGACGGATCTCGCCTTCCATGGCAAGACGGGGACCCTGCCCGCGTTCAGCAAAGCCACAGGCTTCCAGTGATAGTGCCGCCATAATGGTAAAAGCATCATGGGCTTCAAACAGGTCGATGTCCTCTGGGCCAATTTTAGCCTGACTATAGGCTTGTTTGACTGATTTCTCCGCTGCGGATAGCCAGAGCGGATCGCGCCGATGATGAATGGCAATGGTATCCGTTGCCGCCCCTGATCCTACTACGCGGATAATCTTCCTGCCATTTCCCCGTCGAAGCATTTCTGCAGGAACGAGGACCGCTGCCGCTGCGCCATCCCCCATTGGCGAAGCGTCTAAAAGGTTGATGGGTTCAGCAATCATTGGGGCTTTCCGGTATTGTGCTTCGGAGATGGCTTCCTGAAACCGTGCAAAGGGGTTGTGAACGCCGTTTGCATGTGCATTGATGGAAAACCCTGCAAAGTGATCGCGTTCCCATTTGTATTCATACATGTACCGGCGCATGATTAAGGCATTCAAAGCCACAAAGGAAAGCCCCTGGCTGGCTTCCCAGTCCTGATCGGCAGCAGTTGCCAGTTCAGCAGTAATCTCGTTCCCCGGGGAGTCGGTCATTTTTTCAACCCCGGCAGCAATTGCCACATCCACTGCTCCTGAGGCAACCGCCATTACGGCGCTTCGAAAGGCTGCTGCGCCAGAACTGCATGCATCTTCAACATGAAGGGCTTCAGCGCCTTTGATACCCACCCAGTCAGCCATGTAAGTTCCCAGGTGTTGTTGATGATTTGCTGAGCCGCTCATCATATTACCGATGTAGAGCGCGTCGGCTCGGGTGATACCAGCATCTAACATCGCGGCGAGAATGGCTTCTCCAGCCAGTTCTCTGAGAGATTTATCCCAGTGTTCGTCAATCTTGGTTTGTCCAATTCCCAGAACGGCTACTTCACGCATAGTCAGTCTCCTGCATTTGTTACTTTCATTCTAATAGCCTTCTCTATCAAAAACCATCAAATTGTACAGGCTTGGAGAGCAAAAGAGACAAATCTGACAGAGTATAATTAGCCTGTGCCCAGAAAAGTCTTGCTGTTCTACCTTGTTGTGTTAATTCTCCTTCTTAGTAGTTGTTATTCATCAACGGTAGATGTTCCCACTTCCCAAACAGAATCCCCAATCCCCTCGGATACGGCAACCCCTTTACCAACCAGGAATACTTTGCCCCCTGTGTCCATCTCTCTGCCTTATCCTGTATGGTTTTCTGAGGAAATTCCGCAGTTTGCCCGCGATTTAATTCTCCAGAATGAATCTTTCACTAATGCTCAAACTCTGGATGATGCCTCAATTGAATTTGAAATAGGACGTCCGCAAGAACGCCATGCTCTTCAGGCGGGCACTCTGGTTTATGTTCTGGCGGTTGCCTTTCCAGAAATTAAAATGTCCGAAAGTCTCAGTACCCTGAAAGAGATTTTGGATTCAAAGGCTTCTTTGCCTTTATTGATGAGCCCGGAAACGTACAAAGTTTTCTCTGCTCTCTGGGGAGAGCCTGCGCCGGCTAGTATTCAGGTCATGGAAGAGTCCTTGATGCTTGCGTACGCTTGGAAAACCCCAGGGGTTCTTGCCATACTTCCTTTTGACCGCATTACTCCCGCATGGCGTGTCCTTCCGGTGGATGGGGTTTCTCCTTTTGATCCGGAATTTTCACCGACTTCTTATGCACTTGGGGTACCCGTTCGTCTTGTAAAAAGAAAACCTATTCAACTTGAAGAAGAGGGTAAACATGACCTGTTTCTGCATTATCGAAGAGACCAATTGACCTTACTGGCGTTGACGGGGGTGACCGCTTTATCTCGCCGTACGGCTCAACGGATGAATGAAGAAGGGGTTCTATATCCTCAACAGGAAATTGGTACTTTGCTAGCTTCTGCGGACCTGACTCATATCAGCAATGAAGTTTCCTTCAATCTTCAATGCCCCCCTGAAAAAGCCCAGTCGAGAGAGGCGCTTTTTTGCAGTTCTCCCGAATACATTCAGCTTCTGGAGGCTGTAGGCACGGATATTGTGGAGTTAACAGGAAATCACAATCTGGATCGTGGGGTAGAGGCGTATACCTATTCCCTTTCCTTGTACAGAGAACGAGGTTGGAAGGTGTATGGTGGGGGAGAATCGCAGTTGCAGGCAAGACAACCTCTGTTGATTGAACATCATGGAAACCGCATTGCATTGATTGGTTGTAATCAGGCAGGACCAGAAACGGCTTGGGCGGGTGAAAGTTCGCCTGGGGCGGCTCGTTGTGACCTGGACTGGATGGAACAAGAGGTCTCTTCATTGCGATCTCAAGGTATCCTTCCTGTGGTTACATTTCAGTCTGTTGAGACCGAGGATTATCGTCCGGCTCCCATGCAGCGTCCTGGGGATTATCTTCGAATGGCCCAAGCGGGTGCTGTGATTGTCAGCGGGAGCCAATCCCATGTTCCACAAGGATTTTCTTTTGTTGACGACAGCCTGATTCATTATGGCTTGGGAAATTTATTTTTTGACCAGACAGATTCCTTTTTGACCAGTCAGGCGTTTATTGATTGGCACATCTTTTATCAGGGAAAATACATTGGGGTCAGGCTTATCCCTATTCGAATTGAGGATTATTCTCGTCCTCGTTTGATGACTCAGGATGAAGCGCTGGTTTTGTTGAAAAAAGTATTTGAGGCAAGTCTGTGGTGAAATTACCTAAGTGGCAGGTATTCCTGGTTTTGATTGGTTTATTGCTTTTGGGGGTGGCTTGTGATAACGCAAACCCAACCTTAAGTGAATCGCCTTCCATGCAACCGACCTTTACGCCGTTTCAGCCTATAAAGCCAACAAGTGCAGATGAGACCGGAACTGTGCTTCCTGTACATACCCCTGATATACAGTTCGGAAATTCTTCGAAGGAGATTGGAACTTCTCAGACAGTTTATTTTTCTCCAGCCGTTCCGGAATCTTTTCGAGTAAATTTTCCCCTCCCAAAAGAATGGCAGATTTCTGATAAACCAGAGAACTCTATCCTTCAGATTATTCCCTCGATGGAAGGGGCTATTTCGTGGGTGTATGCTTTGGTTGCTCCGTTTCCTACGGTTGAAGATGGGACAACTCTTGAAGATTTGATCCGTATCTGGCGCGGAGACGATACTCATGTCCTTCTGGTTACACCCGATACTTACCATGCAATGATCTGGTTACTGGGACAAAGTGGAAACAATGTGGTGCAGGTTCGTTCAAACGAGGAATTATTATCTCGTGCCTGGCAGGAACACACCTTGGCAATTATTCCTTTTGAGGAAATCACTCCCCGGTGGAAAGTTTTACAGGTAGGTGGAAAGTCTCCTTTAGCAAAAGGGGAAATACAAAATTATGCCCTGGAAGTACATTTTGCAGTAAAAAGCGAATCGCCCCTTCCTGAGGGTACTTTCCAATGGCTGTTGGAGCATCGGACGAATCGAGATCCGGGGTCTATGACGGTGCTGATGCTTACCGGTACCACTGCGCTGGTACGGGCAATCGGTTGGAAGATGGAGACGATGGGAATGTCCTACCCTGCCCGGGATATTTTAGACTGGTTGCTTGAACCCGATTTTCTTCATATCAGTAATGAAGTGTCTTTCAATCCACAGTGTCCACCTGCCGACCCGAATCAGACCAGTTTGATGTTTTGCAGTCGCCCTGAGTATTTGGATTTATTTCGAGCGATTGATGTGGAGATCATCGAACTGAGTGGCAATCATAATAACGATTGGGGAAGAAATGCTTTTGCTTATTCTCTGGAGCAGTTTCAGAAAGAAGGGTGGTTGTGGTATGCAGGGGGGCAAAATGCGCAAGAAGCCAGCCAGCCTTTGCTACTTGAACACAACGGTAACCGAATTGCTTTATTAGGGTGCAATCATGCCGGACCCCCTACAGTTTGGGCGACTGAAGACGAGCCTGGCGCGGCAAAGTGCGATTTTGACCTTTTGGAAAATCAGATTCAGTCTCTCCGTGAAGAGGAATATCTGCCGGTGATAACTCTTCAACACAGTGAAGTGTATCAATCTCCACCTTCGGATACACAGGTGCGTGATTTCCGACGCCTGGCACAAGCCGGAGCCGTAATTGTAAGTGGAAGCCAGGCGCATTTCCCTCAAGTCATGGAATTTTACGAGGGCGCTTTTATTCACTACGGCTTAGGGAATCTGTTTTTTGATCAGATGGATATTCCTGTCCAGGGAACAAGGCGTGAATTTTTAGATCGGCATGTCTTTTACAAAGGAAAGCATATCAACACCCAATTGTATACAGCAATGCTGGAAGACTATGCCCGCCCTCGCCCTATGACTGCTGAAGAGAGGGGTGAGTTTCTCCGTGCAATTTTTGATGCCGGTGGCTGGTAAGGCTTAGGGAACTGGCAGCGTATAGCCTCCATCGAGAATAATCACCTGTCCCCGAATCATGAAGGCTTCAGGAGAGCACAGGAATGCAACCACTCCGGCGACATCCTCCGGGGTGACCAGCCGTCCTGCCGGGGTTTGGGCAATGGCGTGAGGTATTGTTTCGGGATTGCTCAGAGAGGCAAAATGTTGCAGTGCATCTGTCAGCACCAATCCTGGGGCAACGGCGTTCACTACAATATTTTTGGGGGCTAATTCTACTGCCAGGTATCGTGTGAGGGCTTCGAGTGCGGCTTTACTCGCACCAACGGCAACATAGTCAGGTAAAACGCGGTGTGATCCAGGGCTGGAAATTGCCACGATAGAACCACCGCCGCGTTTTTCCATCAAGGGTACTGCCCTTTGGGTGGCAAAAAGGAAGGCCCTTGCGTTTACATTCATGGTCCAGTCCCACCCTGTCACTTTTTGCTGGAGAGCAGGACGATTGAAACCAGAAGCGGCATTGCTGATAAAACCATCCAGGCTACCCCACTCCTGCTCAATGCTATCAAACAACAGGTCAATATCCTCCGGTTTAGCAAGGTTGGCGCGGATTACCAAGACTTTTCTCCCCATCTCTCTAATTTGATTTGCTACTTCCTGGGCTGGGGTTTCATTTCGATGGTAGTTAATCACTACATTGGCACCCAATTCGGCAAAACGCAAAGCAATGGCTCTACCAATTCCTCTCCCTGAACCGGTGACCAGAATATTTTTCTCCAGGAATGGCAGGGTAACACTCATTTTTAACATGTCTCCATTTCAATGGGTTTGAAAAATTCTTTGGGAAATTGGGAGAGATTTTCTTCTCCCAATTTTAGGAGCAGGCTTTCTGCTTTTTGGGCATCCTGGCGTAATTTTTCTAGATGGACTCCACAACATACATCAGGAAAAGAAGAAAGCCAGTAACGACTGTAAGCGAACATTTTCACCGCCCCACGATAATTTCCGCGCAGAATGTGGTAATAGGCTAATCCAATCTGGAGTATTCCTCGATAGACGTGCCGAAGGACACTTTTTTCTGCACGCCAGGCAATCTCTAATTCTTCATGGGCGGCATAATAATCTCCCTGATTAAAGGCTCTAATTCCCCGCAAGGCAGAGGGGTGTATCGCTTTGGTACAGGCTTCCTCAGCTTCTTGAGAAGTACAGGGCTGGTTGGGGTGTAAAAGTTGATTCAAGATGACTCACCCAGGCGTAAGATTGCAAAGATTATAATACAATAACAGTGGTGAGTTCCATCAGAAAGGATCCCAATTGTATATGGTATATATGTCCGATGAGGAGATTCTCTCCGCTTCGCTGGAGACGAATTTTTGGACCTGGTCTGCTCAGGGTAAAGTAAATCCCATTCCCGTCAAACGTGCTGATGGGGTGTATTTTTGGGATGTGCATGGAAAGAGATATCTGGATTTCAATTCCATGGTCATGTGTGTGAATATTGGGCATGGAAATCAACGGGTGATCGAAGCCATTGCCAATCAGGCTAGAGAACTGGCTTTTGCGGGTCCTGGAATGGCTACCCGTCCTCGAGCGGTTTTGGGTAAATTGCTCCGGGAAATTGTCCCTGAAGGCTTAACCCATTTTTTGTATACCCTTGGCGGGGCAGATGCCAATGAAAATGCTATTAAGTTGGCTCGAGCGTTTACCGGGCGTTCTAAGATCTTAACGAGATATCGCTCTTATCACGGGGCAACCCATGGGGCACTTGCCCTGACGGGGGATCCACGCCGGGTGGCCTGGGAGCCGTACGTCATGCCGGGGGTGGTTCATTTTCTGGACCCCTATCGCTATCGTTCTACATTTCATCTGAACCGTCCTGAAGTTTCTGAAGAGCAATTTTCTCAAGACTACCTTAACCATCTGGAGGAGATTATCCAGTACGAAGGGCCCCATACCATTGCTGCGGTATTGCTTGAAACGGTTACAGGGACGAATGGAGTGATTATTCCCCCTAAAGGATATTTGGAGGGAGTACGCGCCATTTGTGATCGATACGGGATTTTATTGATTTGTGATGAGGTGATGAGCGGGTTTGGGCGTACAGGACGGTGGTTTGCAGTGGATCACTGGGGGGTCAAACCCGACCTGATGACTATGGCCAAAGGTTTAACCTCGGGGTATGCGCCTTTGGGGGCGGTTGCCATGCGCCAAGAAATCTACGAGTTCTTCATGGATCGGGAATACGTTGGGGGATTGACATTTAATGGGCATCCCATTTCTCTGGCGGCGGCTGCGGCAGTGATTGAAGTGATGAAAGATGAACATATCGTGGAGCACGCCGCTGAAATGGGTGTGGTGATGAAAGAGATGTTGGAGGAACTGGTAGAACGCCATCCATCGGTGGGAGAGGTTCGTTCCATTGGCTTATTTGGTGTGATTGAATTGGTGAAAGACCGAAAGACCCGAGAGCCAATGGCACCATTCAATGGTTTCAGCGCCGAAATGAACGCCTTGCGTAAATACATCCTTGAACAGGGAGTATTTCTTTACACTCACTGGCATACGATTTTGCTTCTCCCCCCCCTGATCATTACTCCTGAACAACTTCGAGAAGGTTTTGAGGTGATTGATCGCGCTCTGGAAATCACTGATCGGATGGTCAAAACGGTGTAACTTTTAGAGGAAGGGAACGTCTAATATGAGGTGTGTAATTTGAAATTTTGTACACAAATCAAAGAGGTGATTTATGGACTTCAATCTGATGAATTTAACTTCACATGCCGAAGATGAAAAAGAACACCATCCCTACAAAGTGGTAATTTTGGGCTCAGGTCCTGCTGGCCTTGCTGCGGCACTTTACGCGGCACGTGCAGAATTAAACCCCTTGGTCCTGACGGGAATGGAATTGGGGGGGCAGGCAGCGTTGACCCATACCATTGAAAACTATCCTGGTTTTCCGGAAGGGGTGGGCGGTTCACAACTCGGTGAACTTTTCCAGAAACAAGCCGAGAGATTTGGAGCAAGGGTTGAATTTGATATTGCCAGCAGGGTAGATTTGTCTAAACGACCTTTTGTGATTGAAACGGAAAGCGGACAGGAAATTAAAGCCCAGACCTTAATCATTGCAACCGGAGCCAGCCCCAATCATCTCAATGTGCCTGGTGAGAAAGAACTCACCGGTAAAGGGGTTTCATATTGTGCAACCTGCGATGGCTGGTTTTTCAAAGATAAAGAGGTGGTCGTGGTAGGCGGTGGGGATAGTGCATTAGAAGAGGGGATTTTCCTGACCCGTTATGCCACGAAGGTTACGATCATTCATCGTCGTGATACTTTACGAGCCGGGGCAATTTTGCAATCTCGTGCCAGATCCAACCCTAAAATTCAGTTTATATGGAACACGGTGGTCACCGAAATTCTTGGTGAGGATGCTGTAAAAGCAGTGCGACTAAAAAACGTAGTCACGGGAGAAGAAAGCACTTTTTCAACCGATGGTGTGTTTATTTTCATTGGTCACAAACCAAATACCCAACTCTTCCATGGGCAACTAGAAATGGACGAAGGTGGATATATCATTACAGACAAGAAGATGCAAACCAGTGTGCCCGGTGTTTACGCGGCGGGTGAAGCCGCTGACCCAATTTATCGACAGGTCATTACATCTGCCGGTATGGGGGCTGCTGCGGCAATGCAGGCCGCTAAGTTTTTAGAGGAACATGATTAAACCCGGGTCGGGTTAAAAAAACAGGCTGCCCAATGAGTTGAATCTCAAAAGGCAGCCTGCTGTTTTAATTTTGCGGTTTATTTACTTGCCCACGCAAAAACCCGTTCGGCGCTGACTGCCCCTGCGGGCTCCCAAATCGGCTCGTTTGTTTCTTTGTTTGTCCCGGTTTGACGGACAGGTAAAACAGACCAGCGGAATATGTGCAGTTTCCCATCCGTTGGGCGGAGTTGTTCAGGGACGATGTACTTGGTTTCTGTGACGTAGGCAACAAATTTCCCTTTACTGCTATCGGTTGCGTCAATCAGGGAGACTGCATAGGCTTCATTTGGACGAAGCTCCCCAACCGATGCCCATTGCAGGGTGATGATATCGTTCAGGGATAAGAACGATGCTCCGTCTGTAGGCAAGAGCAGATTTGGAGCGGGATAGGGTGGAATAGGGGTCGGGGTGGGAGTTGGTTTGGGACCACGCTCGCATAAGGGAATAATCAATTTTTGCCCAGGGAAGATAATGTCTCCGGGTAAACCGTTATAATCCCGAATGGCTTGAGCGCTGACCCCATAATTGGCAGAGATTTTGCTCAACGTATCGGTTTCGGTAACGGTGTACTCCAGTTTCTCGCAAGCCGCTTCTGCTTGTTGGGTGGGATCCAGCGTATTCGTTGGGAGAGGAGTCGGGGTCACAGTGGGGTATGGAATGAGAAGGGTTTGTCCGACTACCAGATTATCACAGGCAGCCGGCAACTTGTTCAGGATGATGATACTCTGAACAGAAACGTTGAAAGTGGAGGCAATCGAGATGCATGTATCAAGAGGAGCCACTTTGTACTCAAATGGAGGGCGCTCTGTTGCTGTTGGTTCTAAGGTTGCTGTGGGCGATGGAGTGGGTGTCATTGTATGAGTAGGCGTGATGGATGGCGTCAATGTGGGGGCAGAAACCGATTGAGGTGCAGGTTGAGTAAATTGAAATACGGCATATACAGTTCCTGCGCCAACGGCGAGCAACAATACAATTAAGCCAAGCAAGGCAGGTAATGAGAGGGAAATTTCTGGAACGGTACGATCTTTCCCGGTTTTCCCTTCTGCGTCCACCAATACTGTACCACAGACGGTACAACGAGTTGCATTGCTTGAAAGTCGAGTCCCGCAGGTGGGACAAATTTTCGTTTGGGTTGTTTGGTTTTCTCCAGTCATAGTTTCCTTAACCAAATTCAACGGGTACTCCCGACTGCTGGCATTATACCACACTCAAATTTTGACTTCTTTTTGTTTTTATCTCCCAGAGAAGAAATGAGAAATATGATCTTTGGCATAATTGACTCAGGGAAAAAAATCATATAATTAATTTTGAAACTTTTCTCACATCTTAAGAAATCCCAACTTATTGGTAAGTTTTGAAAAATTTGGAGTTAATCAGCGTTTTCCTGAAAAAGGGAATGAGAGGAAACTGCTGATTGAACGTGGTTCTTTCGTCATTTTTTTCAAGGAGGTGTGGCAGAGAACATTTTGTCGTTTTTTCCCGCGACATTTCAGTATTCCGTTTGACAAAGGAGGAACAGACTATGTGGATTCTCAGAATCAATATGACGGACCGCAGTGTCAAATTTGAAGATGTGCCGGAAAAATACAAGTATCTGGCAGGGCGAGGGCTGACTTCCCAAATTGTTTACGATGAAGTGCCCCCGCTGGCGCATCCACTGGGTCCCAGTAACAAACTGATTTTTGCCACAGGTATTGTTACGGGGACATCCGCACCAACCTCTGCTCGTGTGTCTGCTGGAGGAAAGTCTCCATTGACTGGGGGAATTAAGGAGTCTAATGCAGGGTCTCCTTGGGCGCATGATTTGGCGGTGATGCGCATCAAAGCCTTAATCCTGGAAGGGCTTCCGGAGGATAAAAAGACTTTTTGGGGTATTCATCTTTCCTGGGACGCTGATGCGGGAAAGCCTAAGGTGGATTTCTTTGATGCCACTGAATACACCGGCAAAGACCTCTATGAAGTAGCCCCAAAATTGTTTGAACGATTTGGCGACCGCATTTCCTTTGCCGGGTGTGGGGTGTCTGGTGAGTATGGTTATGGGAATGCGGGCATCGTCTACAACGATTTGGCAAAACGTCCAAGCCGTTACTCTGGACGTGGTGGCTTGGGGTCGGTGATGGGTAGTAAGCGGGTGAAATTCATTGTGATTGATGCCAAAGGAGCACCCGGAGTTGAAATTGTTGACAAAGCCCTCTTTGACGAAGGGCGCAAGAAGATGATTGATGCAATTCGCTCGCATGATATCACCAAACCCAAAGGCGGCTTGAACTCGTTCGGAACGGCGGTGCTCGTCAATATTTTGAACGAGGCTGGCGGGTTGCCCACACGTAACTTCTCCAGTGGACGTTTCGAAGGTGCGGCAAAGATTGCCGGAGAAGCCATTTTCGAGACCAACAAACAGCGCCTTGGCAAGGATCTCTATAACCACGCTTGCAGCCCCGGATGTATCATCCAGTGTTCCAATACCCTTTACGACGAAAATGGCAAAGAAATTACCTCGTGCGTTGAGTACGAGTCCGACTGGGCTCTGGGTGCAAACTGTGGCATTGATGATCTGGATGCGATTGGCGAAATGGTTCAACTGTGCAATGCCTATGGCTTGGACACCATTGAGACCGGATGCACAATTGCGGTAGCCATGGAAGCGGGAGTTATTCCCTTTGGCGATGCAAAAGGTGCTATCCAGTTACTCCATGAAATGGGCAAGGGGACTCACCTCGGGCGCATTTTAGGCGCAGGGACTGAGACCGCCGGTAAGGTACTGGGTGTAACTCGCATCCCTGCAGTGAAAGGGCAAAGCATGCCGGCTTACGAGCCTCGTGCGGTGAAGGGTATTGGGGTAACTTATGCCACCACTACGATGGGTGCAGACCATACTGCTGGGTACACCATTGCCCCCGAAATTTTGAGCGTGGGTGGAAAGGCTGATCCCCTTTCCAACGAAGGAAAGGCTGCTTTGAGCCGTGCTTTCCAGGCGACTACAGCGTTCATCGACTCTTCCGGGCATTGTTTGTTCATTGCCTTCCCCATTCTGGATATTGCCAGCGGGTATCAGGGCATGATTGATGAATGCAATGGCGTACTGGGGACAAAATGGACAGCGGATGATGTCCTGCGCATCGGAAGTGAGATCCTCAAAGTTGAGCGTGCATTCAATGAGGCGGCAGGATTCACCAAAGCCCATGACCGCATGCCCGAGTTCATGAAGCGTGAACCGTTGCCACCGCACAATCAGGTGTTTGATGTGCCTGATGAAGTGCTGGATGCTGTTTATGCCGAACTTTAGTCTCTTCTGACAAAGGTGGAAAAGGGTGGGCGAGATTCTCTCTGCCCACCCATTTTCTCAAAGGGAGGAACCCATGCCCAAGTTAATTGCCGATTCGGAAGGGCGGCTTCAGCTCCCTTTCTCTTTTCTCGAACGACGTCAAATGCCTGCAGGGGCTGAGTATTGGTTAGACGAACGTGATGGGGATTTAATCCTGCACCCTCGAAAACCGGATGTCAGAAAACTCTACATTGAACCCACTACAGGATGTAATTTGCATTGTGTGACCTGTATCCGGAATGTCTGGGAAGATGAGGAAGCCCAGATGTCCATGCAAACTTTTGAACGCATTCTGGAGGGGATAGATCATCTGCCGGAGTTAAAACGGGTAGTTTTTACAGGGTTTGGCGAGCCGCTCACCCATAAGAACATCTTTGACATGATCGAAGAAATCCGTCGTAGAGGAATCGCGGTGACGGTTGGAACAAATGGCTTGTTGTTGAACGAAGATAAGGCTCGAATGCTGGTGGAAGCCGGTGTAGACCGTTTGGTTGTTTCGGTAGATGGGGTCAAACCGGAAACTTATTCCAGCGTGCGTGGTGCTATGCTGGCCCAGGTATTGGAAAATATTCGTCGGGTCAATCGTATTAAGAGTGAGTTATCCACAGTCATCCCGGCGTTAGGGATTGAGTTCGTAGCATTAAAGAGTAATGTGGAGGAATTACCTCATCTGGCTGGTTTAGCCTCTCATTTGAACGCGGCACGGATTTTAGTGACAAATGTTTTGCCTTACACGGAAGAAATGCGTGAAGAAGTTCTGTATGGCTATGGACCTCAAGCCCCGTTGAAAGGCGGTTCCTGGCCTGTACGAGTCAGCGGATGGGTGATGTGGGGCACCCTGGATATGCCACGAATGCATTGGGGAGCGGAACGGCGTTGTCGTTTTGTTTATGACCGCGCTACAGTAGTGGGGTGGGATGGAGGGGTATCGCCATGCTATGCATTCTCTCATAATTATCACTATTATGCTGTGGATGGTTTACGTAAAAAGGTCACCCGCTATCTTCTGGGAAATGTGAATGAAACACCCTTAGAAGAAATCTGGATGAGCGAGGAATACGTGCGTTTCAGAAGTGAAGTCATGGGATTTCATTTCCCATCCTGTCCTGATTGCGACTTAAGAGAAACTTGTGATTTGCGCCAGCGAAATGAAGGATGCTGGGGGTGGAATCCATCTTGTGCAGACTGCCTGTGGGCGCAGGATATTGTTCGCTGTCCTTAGGAGGTAAAGGTGCAGGTGAAAGTAAAATTGTACGCCACCCTTGTCCGTTATGTAGAAGGTGTTCGTGCGGGACAACCTATTTCGGTGAATTTACCCGACGGGGCTACCATTCGTGATGTCCTGACTATCTTGAAGATTCCGGAAGAGGAAGTTAAGGTGGCTTTTGTGGCAGGGCGAGCCTGTTCGTGGGATACCAGACTCAAAGATGGAGATGAAGTAGGAATTTTTTCGCCGATTGGAGGTGGAGCACTATGACGATTCGCATAGATGTATGGCTCTATGGGGAGTTAGCCAAATATGGGGGTGAGCAGGCAAAACCCGGTTTTGCCAACCTTTATCTGGAGTTGCCCGAAGGAGCAACTGTTGCTGATCTATTGAAGAAGATTCAGATGCCCACTGAAGAACGAGGCATCACATTTATCAATGGGTTGCTGAGCGCAATGCCTGGAGTTCAACCGGATTTAAGCCATATTCTTCAGGATGGCGATCGAGTAGCGTTCTTTCACTTACGCAGTATGTGGCCCTTTCAGTATCGTCATGGAGCCAGCATGATTGGCGAATTGGCTCAGGAATTAAGTAGCAGGGAAGATAAAGGAATTCACCACGATTACCGCCATGATTCTTCAGGATGAACTGGTTGTGGTGGATATACAGTCTTCCAGGATTGTTCTCAGGGTTTTAACATCCAGGTCCTTTTTGTCAATAAATGCTACAGCGCCGGCTTCCATCCCAAGCCGGTGAAATTCCCGGTCCGGGTAAGCGCTGATCAGTACCACGCGTGTTTGAGGGGAAACTGCACGGATTCGACGAGTGCATTGAATGCCATTTTCATCCCCTCGCAAAACAACATCAATGAAAGCTACTAAAGGCTTGATTTTTTGAGAAATTAAGACCGCTGAAGTGATGTCTCCACTTTCATACACCGATAAATGATTGTTTATTTTCCCCATGACATGTGCCAGTTGTTGTCGAAAACGGGGGTTATCATCCACAATTAAAACGGCTACTGGAAAATCTGATTTGGATGAATGCTCGGGAGAATTGTGCGAGGTTGGATTGTGTTGTCCAAGCAATTCCGGATGCTGATTGAGGTAATTGACAGCCTCTAAACGACTTTGTACGTTCAACAAACGGTAAAGGCGGGTCAGGTGATTCTCAATTGTTTTTACCGATAGCCCGGTAAGGCGTGCAATTTGCTGGTTATCTTTACCCTCCCACAGGTAAAGCAGAATTTCCTGCTGGCGTGGTGTCAATCCAGGAATAGAAGAATTGGATAGGGCATGCACGAGTTTTCCAATTAACGGGCTTGAAATCCAGTGATCCCCGCTTAACACGCGTTGTACGGCAAGTTTCAGGTCATTCAAAGGTTGGTCTTTCAGATGATATCCATGGACTCCGGCGCTGAGCAAACCCTGGACGTACACATTATCATCGTATGCGCTGACCACTAAAATTTTGAGAGTGGGATAATTAAGGCGTATTGAATGGATAGCCGAAATAGGATCAAAGTCCGGCATGGTAACGTCAATCAGGATCAAATCCGGAAGTTGGCGGGCGATTTCCTGTTGTAAAGTCTTCCCATCTCCCACCTCAGCCACAACTTGGATATTTTCGATTTCTTCCAGAACACGGCGTATTCCTGCTCGAACAACTTCATGATCATCGGCAAGCAAGACCCGAAATGGTTTCATGAATATGATTATAATACCCGTTTAGGGGAATTCCCTGTATGCCTTAGGGGATTCCTTACTTGTTTAGCAGTCCCAAAAAGGTTAATTTCATAGTTGTTATGGTGTCTCTTTCGATGATGGACTCCTTACGAACCTGGATTAGGCGTTTGGGAAAATTATCCTTCCGTAGAGTGTTTTATGCCTTTGTTATTCGCCAGGATGTTATCTTGACGTTTGTTTTGCTGTTATTAGTTGCTCTGTTGCAATCATGGTTGAAATGTGGTAAACATACGGTATGACCACACGAGAAAGCAGATACGTCCGAGTGGCGAGGATCGCCTACCGGCTTGCCAAACAAGCATTACCGATGTATTCACATGCCAAGAGTCCCCATCACTTCACGTTGCCGCAGTTGGGGGCCTGTGTTTTGTTGATGTTCTACCTGAATCTCAGCTATCGCGACATGGAAGAATGGCTGCTGGCAAGCGATGCGGTTGGTAAGGAGCTGGAATTACCGCGTGTTCCCGATCATACGACCCTGCAACGTACCTACGCCAAGATACGCAAAGCGGATTGGATGCGCATGAACGAGACCTTGCTCGAGGAAATCGGACGGCCTGAAGAAGAAGGGGTGGCTGCCGATAGTACCGGCTTCTCACCCGGCCCGGCCAGTTCTTACTACCAAAGCCGTTCGGGAAAAGCCTATCGCCACTGGGCGAAGGGCGTTTATGCCGTTGGAATTGTCTCGCAATTCATCCTTGCGATGCAATCCGGCTGGGGTCCAGGTAGCGATGCCCCTTATCTGGGCTATCTGCGCCGCAAAGCCAGGCGGTTTGCCAAACGTCGGGCTTGGGTCTTGCTGGCCGATTCAGGGTTCGATGGTCGGACTGTCCGGCCTCAAGACTTGATTCCACCCGTTCGGCGAGGTGGAAATTTGCTGGCCCCTGAACGACGAGCAAGAAGCGAGCTTGTCTCTGCGGCTCGCCTGGATGGTCTCTATGGTCAACGCTGGAAGACCGAAACCGTGAATTCGGTCATCAAGCGCAAATTCGGGCAAGCCATCCGCTCGCGGAAACGCAGCCTGCAAAACCGAGAACCGATTATCAAAGGACTGGTCTACAACATACACCGCTAGGTGTATCTCTTCCTAACCTATCTTTGCAACAGAGCAGTTATTAGTTCTTATTCTGTCCTTCTCAACGCAGACATTCTTAACACGCAATAACTGGTTGAACCTCATGCGAAACTTCGCCTGGATTGCGCTTGCGGCTTTAGGGCAGAGCATGGTGATTATTACCGGAGGAATTGACCTTTCCGTGGGCGCGGTGATGGCACTTTCCAGTGTGGTCACCGCGTTTTCTTTAAGAGCTGGTTTCCCGGTATGGCTTTCTATCTTCTTTGGAATCGCAGTAGGCGCAGCGATTGGATTGATCAATGGGTTTTTCGTGGCGAAGGTGCGTCTGCCTGCTTTTATTGCGACTTTGATTACCATGAGTATTAGTCGTGGCTTGGTTTTTGGTTGGACCCGTGGATGGCCCGTGCGTGATTTTCCCGATTCCTTTCGAGCACTTGGCTTTGATTTAGCTTTGGGGAACTTCCTTCTCCCCATTTCTCTCGTAGTTACATTTGTTTTGGCCTTGCTGGTTGCCTTTGTTATGAATAACACGGTTTTAGGCACGTACATTTTTGCCCTGGGCAATAGTGAACGGGCAGTGGTTGTGGCTGGTGTGGATCATGTGCGGGTCAAAACGTTAGTTTACGTGATGAGTGGCATGCTTGCGGCGGTGAGCGGTTTACTCCTGACTGCTCGATTGGGGGTAGCTGCTCCAACGGCGGCTGAGGGATATGAGCTGAGCATCATTGCCGCTGCGGTTATCGGGGGTGCCAGTCTGTTTGGGGGAGAAGGCGGAGTGACTGGAGTTTTGCTGGGAGCGGCTTTTGTACAGGTGCTGAACAACGCGCTGGTGCTGCTTGGGGTTGCGGCTAACTGGCAGACTGCTGTAATTGGAGTGGCGACATTGATTGCTCTTCTGGCTGATTATTTTCGCCGCAGAAAAATTCTTCAGGAGGACTAGAGAAAATGCGATTGCGCTTTATGCTCCTTTTTCTCTTGTTTCTCCCAGGGTTGGTTGCCTGTCAACCTTTGTCTACCGATCGGAAGGACGAGGTGCGTACCTTGAGAATTGCCTGGATTCCCAAAGCCCTTGACAACCCTGTGTTTGAATTGGGGCGCAAAGGGGCTTTCCAGCGGGCGGCAGAACTTTCTGCAACAGGGAATGTGAAGGTTGAAGTGATTTATACAGGCTCGGTAAGTTCAGATGCGATGGAACAGGCAAGAGTAGTTGAAGATATGATTGCCAGAAAAGTAGATGCTATTGCCATATCTTGTAATGACCCGATTGCCTGTATTAATCCCATCAATCAGGCTGTAGATGCTGGTATCCCGGTGATAACGTGGGATTCGGATTCTCCACAAAGCAAAAGGTTTGCCTATCTTGGTGTAAATAACGTGGAAGGGGGTAAACAAGCTGCAAAGTTGCTGATTGAGGCAATGGGTGAATCGGGGAAAATTGCTATTCTTACCGGTGTGCCTGGAGCATACAACCTCGAGGAACGGATTCGTGGATTTCGCGAAGTGATTGACCAGTACCCAGATATTAAAGTTGTGGCGGTGCGCTCAACCAATGATGATATCAATTTGAGTGTCCAGGTTGTAGAAGAAACCATGCAGGCCTTTCCTGATTTGAATGGGTGGTTTTTTGTCGGGATGTGGCCCCTGCTGGCTGGTAGAGGCTCTATGCCGTTATGGGAACAAGCCGCACTGAAAGGGAACTTGAAAACAGTCTCCTGGGACACCATGCCAGAGGAACTGGAATTTCTCAAAGATGGGTATTTATCAGGTTTGATTGATCAGAATTGCTGGGCATGGGGGTACGATACCATTCAGATACTGTACGATAAACTGATTTATGGAAAATCTACTCCAGACTTTATTGATGCTGGTTTACGTGTCGTGACGCAGAAAGAAGTAGAAGCCATGATGAGATTGTGGGAAACGGGAGAGTTTCCTTCCCCCGGAGGAATGCCGTGAGCCCGGAACCTTTATTGCGTGTAATCAATTTGACCAAAACATTTGGAAGCCTGACCGCTGTCCAGAATGTGAGTTTCGATCTCTATCCGGGAGAAGTGGTTGGGCTGGCGGGGAGTATTGGTTCTGGAAAATCGGTATTAATCCTGATGCTGGCTGGTTTATATTCCCCCAATTTTGGAGATGTGTACTTTGGGACACGACGCTTGCGCTGGCCCTTTTACGCCAAAGACTACCAGATTGGAGTAATTCATCAAAAACCCGAACTGGCCGACCGGCTGGACATCACCAGCAATTTATTCCTTGGACACGAAATTGG